>DASRZA010000374.1:0-34198 GCA_035686845.1 Armatimonadota bacterium
ATTCCTGGCTGGCTGGCTTCTCTGGAGAGGCTGCACCGATCCTGGTGCGAATCCTGGCAAACAAGAGCGCCAACTAATACGTGATCCCTGGAAAGAGCCTGTAAGCCACGGAGAATATGCCTTCAAGTCTCCGAACGGGAGTTTCATCCGCGTAATCCCGTGCATGGGGAGTGGAAATATACTCAATGTCGCACGCACGCGTCTCAACCGGCGAGCCACGAGAGCCCTTACGCGGCTTGCGCTCTGCTACGACGCTGATTCGGACCTCACCGATACATCCCCGAGCGTCGACAGCGCGCATCATCAAGGCGAGAATCTATCGCAGGAATTTGACGGCGCGCCCGAAAACGGAGTGTGGCGGCTCGGCGGCACGCAGCTTCTTATGGTCTGCTGGCACGCGAACGATCCCCCTTCGAGCGGACTTCCCGAGCGACAGACCCTCGAACGACTCCTCCGCCCAGCAATGGTCGAAGCCTATCCCCCCAGAGGCGAGTCGGTTCGGGGGTGGCTGGACGGAAGGCATGAAGCTCCCGAGGCAGGACCAAAGCACTTTAGCTGGTCTTATTTCGCCGGTTGGTACGCTCATCACGGCGCGGAAGATTTTTACCATCGCATCTGGGAGGATCCATTGGTTGCGAAAGCCATAGAGACCCGACTTCGGATGGTGGAGGGGTGGACTCAAATGGAAGATCTGGCGCGCTTATAGCCACGGGCGAACACAGCATTATGCGGAAATGTTCATGCGCCTCGCGGCCTCGCCGGTCCGGCCCACTCGCTCACGCCCCTACTCAAAAGTGCGTGAAACTTCCCCCCAGCTCTCGCGACGTACCATTCGACTCAATCAGGCTAACCCCGTCCTCGGCGGGGACGATGGCGCCGATAACTGATCCGGTCGCCCGCCCCGCGGCGACGAGCGCGTTAAGGGCGACTTCCACTCGATCCGGCCGGACGCAGGCGAGCAGCTCATAATCCTCGCCCCCACGCAGCGCCCATTCCAACGGGTCCTGTCCAAGTTCTTTCGCAGCGCGGCGCGTCTCCTCAATGATAGGGATGCGCTGCGCCTCCACCATTGCGCCCACTCCACTGGCGGCGCATATATGCTTCAAATCACCGGCCAGGCCGTCGCTCAGGTCCATCATCGCGGTGACGGTCGCGCTGCCGGACAGCGCGCGGCCTTCCCAGAGGCGGGGCGTGGGGCGCAGCTGCGCGTCTATCAGTACCGAAGGCTCCTTCCGCCCGGCCTGAAGGAGCGCCAGCCCGGCGGCGCTGTTTCCAAGCGAGCCGGTCACGATAATCGCGTCTCCTGGCCGGGCGCCGGACCGCAGCGTCAGCCGGTCCGGTTCCACGTCACCCGAAAGTGATATCGTCACGAAGAGATCCGATGGCGCCCGGACAATGTCGCCGCCGATGACCGCCACGTTATAGCGCGCGGCGCAATCCGCGATACCCCTGTACCACCCAAGGAGCCACTCCAGCTTCAGCGTCGCTGGGAGACCGAGTGTCACGAGGGCGATGGTCGGCATTCCACCCATAGCAGCGATATCGCTGATATTGCTCGCGAGAGATTTCCAGCCCAGCGCTTCCGGCGGCGCTCCGGGTAAAAAATGGATTCCCTGGACCATTGTGTCGGTCGTGAAGAGGGACACCGATCCAGCGAATCCAGCCAGCGCGGCGCAGTCGTCACCGGCCCCTACGGTCACCTGGGCGCCCAGTCCAACCTCCACGGGCTGACGACCCAATGTCTCCAGAAGCCGCCGGATCAGTTCGAACTCTCCAACCTCACCAACCGTGATCCCACACCATCCTCCGTTCCCCATTCGCTTTCCCATCGTCGCGCAAGTTCTACCCCAACTCTTAATAAAGCACCCGCTCATCCCCGCGACGGCGTGTGACGCGTCTGGAATCGAGGTACTCGAGGAACG
This sequence comes from Armatimonadota bacterium, assembly GCA_035686845.1. Taxonomy (GTDB): domain Bacteria; phylum Armatimonadota; class DASRZA01; order DASRZA01; family DASRZA01; genus DASRZA01. Next base: position 1,923 of record DASRZA010000374.1, read on the forward strand.
GAACCATCACTTTTCGACTGGACCCTACCTCGTCACGAAGCTCACTGACGGTAAGCGTCCCGTGTTCTTTCAGGAGCCGCACCGCTGTATCCGTTGTCTCCCGGGCCACCTCACCAGATAGGTACAGCCCCTCCGTGAGCTTCACCAGATCCCGCCGGACGACCAGCACTTCAAAAACCTCCCGCGCCCGGTCTTGCGGTCCAAACGAGGAGAGCGCGTCATCAACCGATGGCGGGTTGAGCGCGGCCGAACGATACCGCTCCCGGATTATCGCGGCAATCTCTTCCTGGCGGCCTTCCAACCGGATCTCATGCGTCGACCGGCGCAGCAGATGCCCATCGGACACGATGACGCCCGTCTCTTCCAGACGGGTGAGGCAGCGATTATAGACGCGGGAGTCAACGCTGCGACCAGAACGCGCCCTAACCTCCTCCCGCGGCATCCCCGGTTGAAGTGGCTGGCGGCGATGGAACTCATCCAGGATTTCGGTTACGCGGGTCTCGAGCTCGCTGAGATGGTGAGCATGAACCCAGCGCGTGCCAATCGGAATAACGCGGGGCGGCTCAGCCACCGCCAGCGCCTTGAGAGCAACCGCAACCTCCGATTGTTCCAGTCCGGCGGTCGCTGCGGCTTCGTCCGCCGTCAGAGCGTTCGGCCCGGCCTTCAAGAAAGTCTGTTCCACCATTTCATCCGTTGTTCCACGCTCCAACACCAGAAGCGAACTGATGACATTTTCCTGGTTGCGGCGATGGCGGGCCGGGCCCGCGTCGAGAATCACCCCTCCTCCAACGAGAACGCCCGGTGAATAACGGCGGATCACGAACCGGTCCTGTCGGCCCACCGCAGTCGGCTGCTCCAGTCGGATTTGAGCGAGAACACTCTCTCCTGGCGCCGCTTCGATACGATCAAGAAGGCTGATTCTTCCCATGATTTCCACGGCGCCGGTGTGGAACCGGATGCGCGCCCGGTGTGGAAGCGGCTTTTCGAGTTCGGGAAGCAGGTCCAACCGCACGTCCACCATGCTCGTCGGTTTTAGAGAACCCGCGGCAACTACCACGTCGCCCCGGTGCGCGTCGGCCAACTCAATTCCAGCCAGGTTGAGGGCAACGCGGGAACCGGCCCGCGCCGATTCCTCGCGCCGGCCATGAACCTGGATCTGCCGGACCCGGGTCTGCTGCTGCTGGGGAAGCAGCTCAGCCGCCTCTCCTACCCGGACGACGCCGGAACGGAGAGTCCCCGTAACCACCGTGCCGAATCCGGGGATGGAGAAGATCCGGTCAATCGGCATCCGAAATGGCCCGGCGCCCAGGCGTTCCGCGGTTTTGGACGCAATCTCATCAAGCGCACGGATCAGATCCGGCATGCCCCGACCCGTCGCCGCCGAAACGGGAATGATCGGCGCCCCTTCCAGAAACGACCCCCGGGTCAACTCCCGGATATCGTCTTCGGCCAGCTCGAGCCACTCTTCGTCAACGAGATCGGCTTTCGTTAGCGCGATCACCCCCGTGTTGACCTCCAGCAATCGCAAAATCGCAAAATGCTCGCGTGTCTGAGGCATCACGCCTTCGTCGGCGGCCACCACGAGCACCACCATGTCCATGCCTGTGGCGCCCATCAGCATGTTCTTGATGAATCGCTCGTGCCCCGGCACGTCTACGATGCCGGCCCGCGCGCCTCCGGGTAAGTCGAATGAGGCGAAACCCAGCTCGATCGACATCCCCCGCTCCTGCTCTTCTTTGAGCCGGTCGGGTTCAATGCCCGTGAGGGCCTTGATCAAAGTGGACTTACCGTGGTCCACGTGGCCGGCGGTGCCGATGATAATGTTCTTCATGGAACTATCATACTCTATCCGAACCAGACCGCGTAGGCGTGCGCGCCCTCCCGCCAGAACGCGCCAATCAATCCCCATATCATGCCGGCCAGAAAGAAGTGTCCCAGCGCGAAGCCAAGGAAAAACGGGATGGCACGACGATAGAGCCGGCCGCCGCCGATCTTTAGAATAATACTCTTCAATACCCAGACCACGAAGAATGACCACCAGACGAGTGTCCCGTACGCCGTGGCGACCGCGTAGCCCAACGGATGCAGCGGGAATCCCACAAACGACCGGCGCAGCGCAAGCAAGACCGCTGTAAGAACACCTCCAAACACGGTGGCCCAGATCCGATGTGAGTCGGGGAACTGTGGGCTTGTGGACGCCGCGGCCGCCTGCGCGAACTCCTGCACCGGCATATCCCAACCCCACATTCCGCCAAGATGCTGCGCTCCGTAATGATAGTAGGTGGCGATAGGAAAGTAAAACCCGATCAACAGCCCGAACAACCCCGCGCCGATGATCAGTGCGCACATGCGTCCACGTGGTATTCGCGCCTCGTCGGCGATCTTAAGGCTCTCGATCTGGTAGCCAATGAACGCCGGGTAAAACCCTCGTGAGAGAAATGTAAGGAGCGCGAAAATCGTTAGGGTCGCCGGGAGTCCGCCGGTTAGGAACGCGGAACTGCCGAGCGTATAGAAAAGGATCTTCTTCGACTGGTAGAAAGGAAACAGCCAGATGAGCGGGATGCCCGCCTCGGCCCGGATGCGAGCGCAGACCAGCGCAGTCAGTAGGACAATCCCGAGAAACAGCGCGGCCACCCACAGCGCCATGCCGGCCTCCCGACAAAACCAGCAGAGAATTCCAAAGCTTATCAGAAAACCCGGCGTCGTCCAACCGGGCGGCGCCTGCCCGTCGCACCGAAGCGCGTGAGCCCAATTGCGTGATCGCGAGCGCCAACGCCCCCGCAGGTTCTGCCACCAGCCGGCCGCCGGACCAACAATATCCCCGCGCACCTGCCACAGCAGCCAGGAGCCCAGCAGCAGGTAGGATCCCATGCTCTGCTCCTGGTCGTAGGGCATCCCCGGAAAATCCCAGCCGAAAAGGTGTCCAACCAGGCCTTCAAGGCGGGTCATCAGAAAGAAGAACCAGATGGAGAAGCAGATGTCCGACGGAACAAGGAATCCGAAACCGATCAGCTCGGGGCGGTAATAGAGCGTGAGCGGCTGAAGGCTGCTCCAGGGCGGCGAGCTGAGGAACGGATTCAGGTCCAGCGATTTGCCAGGGCAGGGGATGCTGGGAAAGACAGCGCTCAGGATATTATTGAGGTTATACAGCGCCGCCAGCGCAAAGCCGCACCACATAACCGGATCCTTCAGAAACGGGCGCTGTCCGGCGTTCACCATCGTAGCCTCCAACGGCAGTTTGACGATGGGAAAGGTGAGTCGCTCCGACTCGATCCATCGCCGGTGAACCAGGCGCACCAGGCAAAGCATGGCGATCCAGAGCGCCATGAAGAAGACCGTCCAGGCGGTTAGGGGAACGGCCCAGGCGCGCCACGGGACCGCGCCGGTCGGGCTGCCTTCGTATAGCTGCCGGATCAGCTCCGGATTCTTCACCACCAGCCAGGAGGGGAAGTATCGGTAAAGCGTTGCGATCTTGTTTTGTGGTGTGGCGAAGTAAAATGGCGCCGATACCATCGACAGCCAGAACCGCAGCGCGCCGCAAGCGAGCGTGGTGATGGCAATCGCGACGAAGCAGTAGATGGTTAGCTGCTCGGCGCGGGTGAGAGCGAACCGCTGACCCACCCGGCGGAGAGCCGGGTTCAGCGCCGCGAGGATCAGGAGCGCCGCCAGCGCCGGAATCGGCGGCACACTCTCGGTTACCTGGGTGGCAAGAACCACGATCTCTGCCTGCCGCACCCAGAAGCCGCAAAGCATTGTGAGCGCCACCGCGATCAGCAGCGCCCGCGGAGTAATTCGGCCGGCGGAGGATTCCACGGCGGGCTTCCTCGAACAAGAGATCGATCCAGGCATGCCCGGATAACGGGATTGGCGGCGCGGAAGCGCCACTCTGGAAAGCCGTCGTCGCGCTTGCCGCCGTTAACAGTGTAGGTTCCCGATTATGATCACGGCGTTAAGGAGTAAAGTCGAGATCGCCATTAATCCGGAGCGCAAACGCCGCGCAGAGCCGGGCCGTGTTCTCGATATCGGTCAGGCTCATCAACTCACAGGTGCTGTGCATGTATCGAAGCGGTGTGCTGACCAGTCCAGTCGCCATGCCAGCTCGCGTAATCTGCATCACGTTGGCGTCTGTCCCGGTACCCCGCGCCGCCACCTCGATCTGGTACGGGATCTTTTCCGCCTCAGCGGTTTCTACCAGCATTTCGAATACTCTGGGATTGATATTTGCGCCGCGGCAGATCATCGGCCCTCCGCCCACGCGGTTCGGCCCAACTTTGCGCTTGTCAACGCCAGGATAGTCGGAGACGTGGCCCACGTCTACGGCAACCCCCACCTTCGCATCCACTTTGAACGCGCTGGTCTGCGCGCCTCGAAGACCTATCTCTTCCTGGGTCGTGGAAATAGCATGAATGGAGGCGCGTGGATTCTTTCCTTTGAGCAGCCGAACGGTTTCCGCCATCACGAAACTGCCCATCTTATTATCGAAACCCGGCGAGATGCAGAGATCGTCAGTGATATGCTCCAACGGTTCGGCGAACGTCACCGGGTCACCGAGGGCCACCTTCGCCCGCGCTTCGGCTGCCGAAGAAACTCCAATATCCACCCAGAGCTCGTGCATCTCCGGCTGTTTCTTACGATCCTCCTCATTCATCAAATGGACCGACTTGCGGCCGAAAACGCCTAAAATCGGGCCGTTCTTCGTCCAGATCCGGACCCGCTTGCTCGGAACGGTCGGTACGTCGATGCCTCCAACAGCAGCCACGTATAAAAAACCCTCGTCATCGAAATGGCGAACGATAAAGCCAATCTGGTCGGCGTGCCCGGCGAACATCAGGCGAGGATTCCCGCCCGGGTTCACCACCGCATGCACGTTCCCGAGCACGTCCGTCTCCACGCTGTCAGCCAGCGGAGTGACATACTCGCGGAAGGCCGCCTGCACCGGCTGTTCATAACCGGACGGGCTCGGCAGCTCGACCATCTTCTTGAGAAAGGCTTCCGACTCGGATCTCATCTAAAGGTACTCCGTTCTGTGATAATTCATCTCAACTACCCGTTTGCGTCCTTCGTCTTCTAACAGACGGTTTCTAGGAATCGATGATCCGATCGGCCAGCAACTGTTCGACGCTGCTCGCGGAGATCCGGATCTGTTCGGTTGTGTCGCGGTCGCGGACGGTAACCTGGTTATCCTCCAGCGATTGATGGTCTACCGTGACACAATACGGCGTGCCGATTTCATCCTGCCGCGCGTAGAGTTTTCCGATGGCCCCGGTGTCATCATAGGCGACCACAAACCTTTTGCGGAGGTCGCTCGTCAACTGCCGCGCCATCTGAACAATCTCGGGCTTGTTCCGGGCCAGTGGTAATATTGCGGCCTTGTTAGGCGCCAGGCGCGGGTGCAGCTTCACCACCACCCGCTCAGCCTTCGCCGTCGGTTCTACGTGGTACGCGTCGAATAGAAACGCCAGCATCGACCGACCGGATCCAATCGCCGGCTCGATAACGTAAGGCAGATACTTCTCGTTTGTGTACGGGTCCGTGTACGTCAAAGATTTGCCGCTGAAGGCCTGGTGCTGCGTCAGGTCATAATCGGTGCGATTGGCGATCCCCTCCAGTTCGCCCCATTGATCTTCACCTTCGTACGAAGGGAAGAAGCGATATTCGATATCGGTAGTGCCGATGGAATAGTGGGAGAGCTCCGCCTTCTCATGCACGCGAAGGCGAACATTTTCACAACTCAGCCCCAGGTCCAGGTGCCACCGATGACGTGTTGAGACCCAGTGCTCGTACCACTCCGTGTCCGTGCCCGGTTTACAGAAGAACTCCATCTCCATCTGCTCAAATTCGCGGGTCCGGAAGATAAAGTTGCCTGGTGTGATCTCATTGCGGAAGGATTTGCCAATTTGGGCGATGCCGAACGGGATCTTTTTGCGCGTGGAGGTCACGATATTGTCGAAATTCACAAACATGCCCTGCGCCGTTTCCGGTCGCAGTCGAACCTCTGCTGCGGCGTCCTCGACCGGGCCCAGAAATGTTTTGAGCATCAGGTTAAACTGACGGGCTTCGGTCAGGATGCCCCCGCAATCGGGGCAAGTGTCGGACTTGAGCTTATCAGCACGGAACCGGTGGTGACAATTCTTGCACTCCACAAGGGGATCCGTGAACGTCTCCACGTGCCCGGACGCCTCCCATACCTTCGGGTTCATCAGGATCGACGACTCAAGACCGACGACGTCATCGCGCCGGTGAACCATCGCATCCCACCATTCGTTCGTAATATTTCGCTTGAGTTCGATTCCCAGCGGCCCATAATCCCAGCAGCCTCTCAAACCACCATAAATCTCGCTGCTCTGAAAGATGAAGCCGCGGCGTTTGCAAAGCGCCGCCACTGTTTCGATGTCGGGAGCTGCCATAGAACGAGTGTACTGCCTTTCTGACTTCGGAACGTCTTTCCGGCTCTCCGACTTTGTGTCGGAGAATAATTCCTCGGGAAAGCTAACGCTCCAACGGGCGCCAATGTAGCGGCGCCCTTTTCAATTACGGTATGACGGGGAATAAATCCTCTTTGTATAAGATAGTCGCAGCCACCGTCCGCGCGACTTACCGGCGCCGCTCTGGCGCCTGCGATTTACGAAACCGCTTTGACGCAGCGAATCCGGTATGTTATACTGGCGAAAGATGCAATTCGGGAGGCAGTGAGTTGTTGACCTATAAGCTGATCGCTGTGATGGTCGCCTACGGGCTCCTCTGGGGCGCGCTCAGCCCCTTTCGGGTTCGAGTTCATGAGCGCCGGCTGCAGCTTCAGCTTTTTGGTCTTATCGCCGCGCTTTACGCCGGGTTGGTCGTGGTTACCGGCGGCGCCTCTTTCACTGCCGGCATGGCTGCCTCTTCACCCCACAACGATCAGCTTCTCACCGAGTTGATTCGCGGCTATTTCGCCACCTTTGCCACGACGTTCCTGGTTCTAGGATCACTGGAGCTTGCTCTCAGCGCCGGCTTCCACGATCCCTCGCTGCCGCTGCTCTCACGATGGTGGATGCGGGCGTTTTTCGAAGGACCGGTCTGGCGACTGCTCTCCCAGCGCAGATCCGGAACACCTTTCACGCCGGACGAATCAGAATCCTGCTGCCGGCATCTGCTTGCCGGCGTCATTTCCATAGCCGCCGCGTTCTGGGCGCTGCAGGTTGCCGCCGGTCTGGTAGACTGGGGCCGGCTGGACCCGGTCGCGCTGGTAATCGCATTGAAGGCGATCAACGTCTGGTTGGACAGCCGCATCCGGAGCAAGCACACGGCAGCGGAGATCGCCCATAAATCCGCGGTCGGCTGCTCGATTTCAGGGTGAACCCCCCCACTACGCATGCTGGCGATAGGGGCAATGGTCATAATCCGCGACAACTGGACGAAGACGAGCCATGACATCGATAGCGTCGAGACAAACTAACGAGACTCTGGCGGATCTGATTCGGCGCCTGGGATCAGTGCCGCCTGATCGGATTGCCGCCTATCCCCCACCCGGCAGTGCCTCGGAACACGATTTGCTCTCGCCGCGAACCATGGATAGACTCTATGAGTTGGTGGATGGCGTTCTCGTGGAGAAGGCAATGGGGTACTACGAATCCATTCTCGCCGGGGTTCTCATACAACTACTGCGGAATTTCCTCGACGTCCATCCCCTTGGGACCGTTCTTGGACCAGACGGAATGCTGCGGCTCGCTCCGGGTCTCATTCGGGCGCCCGACGTCTCCTTTATCTCGTGGGAGCGTTTTCCGAGTGACGAGGCTGAACCAAAACCAATTCCGGATCTGGCGCCGGATCTCGCGGTTGAAATCCTGAGCGTGAGCAACACGATCCCCGAGATGGATCGCAAGCTGCGAGAATACTTCGCCGCAGGAAGCAGGCTGATATGGTACGTTGATGCCCATCTCAAGCCCGTCCGTGTCTATACAAGTCCGACGGAGTACACTGATTTCGCAGAGGACGACACGCTGGACGGCGCCCCCGTCCTGCCGGGTTTCAAGCTTTCCGTACGGGAATGGTTCAGCCGTGCGGAGCGACAGCCATCCCCGGCCTGACGACCCGGTATCCCCCCCGTAAGCCAAAGCCGCCTATCGTTCACGCGCAAAGGTGAAACGGCTCCAGATCGGAACGAAGCCGTGTCGCCCGTAGAGTGATGACGCGCGGCTCCCAGGTTCGGTTTCCAGATAGATGAGATCGCTACCGTGCAATGCGGCCCGACGGATCGACTCCTGCGTTAGCTGGCCCCCGATACCGCAGCTTCGACGGCGCGGAACCACCGAGAGCGCAAACATCTCGGTCACGCCGGCGGCGGTGAGAAGCGCCGCTGAGCCTACCGGCTGTCGCCACACGTGATCCATCGCCCAGAGATATTCTACGCCCGCCGCTAAATTGGTCTCCATAACCAGCCGGTCGAACCCACGCGCGCGACCCCGCGAGGTCTCAAAACCGCTTCGATGGAGCTTGACCTGGCGGCCTATGGCGTCTCTCGGCATAAGAATGACGCTGTACCGTGATTTGTGCGGGGGCGAGGGGATTTCCGCGGCCGGCGTTGAAGTCAGGACGCCGGGCAATGGAACGATGGGGCGTCCCATTGCCAGCAGGCGATCGCAGATAACGAAACTGCTCCGCTGAAGCTCAGCCGTCCATCGGAGCGCCGACTCTTCCCAGAGTCGGTCGGCGCCCACGTCCGTCGGCGCCGCCATGCCGGCCCCATCCATCGGAAGATCGAAACACGGCACGCGACCGGCTCTTTGCATTCGATCGGCTGCCTCCTCGATCAACGCCAGATCGGGTTTCGAATCCCTGCGATAAATGGCCGCGTGGTTGAAATACCGCCAGGGAAGGTCGCGATGCGTATACACGACGATGGGCGCATTGGGGAACTCCTCATCCACGGCCACTTCAGGGTGGTGGATGGCGTCGACTCGATAAGAATCGACCAGGTTGGAGCCAACCGGGCTGGCGGCGCATCCGAGCCGGGTTCGCGCCAGGTGGTGATAGTGGTGAAGTCGGTCGAGGAGCGCCGCGCGGTCGACCCCGTCCCAATTCGTCGCTTCTGCCTCGCTCATCTCTCAACTGATCCTGGCTTCGCCAACCTATTGCGACGCGAAGGCCGGAACACTTTCGCCACCGCTCTCATGGGCGCCGCAACCCTCCGCGCCTTTGCAGCGGAAGCGCAAAGCGGGAATGTCTTTGCCCTCCCTCCGGCCTTCGTCCTTCGTCCGCTTCGCGGAGTCCCCCGCGCCTGTGAAAATGAGCGCAAGTTAGCTAATCCGCAGGCCGGCTGCGTACGCGAAATGAGAGAAAGCCGGCATAGCCCAGAATGGCGAGAGCGGCGACGCGGATGATGTTATGCAGAATCACCCCATTGATGAAAAGGTTCGCCCCGAGCACGGCGAATCCGGCCGTGCCGCAGAGACAGGCCAGCCGTGAGGTTCTGTCACGCTGAAAAAGAAAAGTGACCATCAGCAGCCCCGCCCACGCGAGGTAAAGCATTCCGAGAAACTTGTGTTGCGGGCTCATCAATTCTAATCCTTCTTACAAGTCGCCGTCTAAATATCGTTTGGCGATCCCGACTTACAACATGCCGTAGCGCGCCATGGCAAGGCCGAATGGAAGCGCCTGATAGGTCCCGGATATTGGCAGATAGCCATAGGGCCGGGTGAAATTGGAAAGATCCCACGGCGAGTAACCGACCAGCGTATAGGTTCTATATCCCGCCGCCTTCATGCGCTGCGCCAGGGGCGGCATCGGGTGAATCGGACCTCCGGCGATATCAATGCCGGCATAGACGATCAGTTTTTGCTGGAAAACTGCCGCGGCGTCAAGTGGCGCCCACCAGACATCCGTGACGATCACCCGATCTGGCGAACGCTCGATGGCGGCGGCGATCTGATGGTTCGAACGGTGCATCATAGAGACGACACCGAATCCGTGGATCTGCAGCGCCACCGAGGTCGCCAATATCAACGCCATCCCGATCAGCAGCGGCCGTGCCCCGGGTAACCATCCGCCTGAAAGCCCCGGTTTGGGCAGCAGTTTTTCAGCCGCCGCCCACGCGAAGAGACTCAAAGCCGGGGTTGTGATGAGCAGATATCGGGATCCCCACTCACTGCCCCCAAGCGCCGGATTAAGCAGAGCCGCCAATGTATAGACCAGCGTCGCCACCGCAATCATTCCCGCCAGCGAGACCGGTTCGGGCCCGACGACGGACGTCGGGTGCGAATCGGTCTCGGCGTTCGCTGTCGCCGCGGCCGCTCGACGCCTGAGAGTTACTGAGCTTGACCGTTGGTCCGGTTTCCCGTTCGTTTCACTGCCCGGATTCTGAGCGCTGGCTGACCTGAAGCCGCCGAACGCTCCGAAGGCGATCGCTAACAGCGGACAGGCATAGAAGAGGCTGTGAGGCCAATCGGCATGAGTATAAACCCAGCCGCCATCCGCGATCAGTCCGGCGAACGCAATGAGCGCAAAGGGCCAGCCGGGGATCGCAATTCGGAGGTTTCGAAAAGTAATCGGGTAACGTCGCAGCCACATGCCGGAAACCGCGAGGACAATCCAGAGCAGCACCGGCGCCGCCAGCCAGTAAGAGGCGTGGATTTCGAAGCGCAGCTCGGGCGAGGGATTGTTGAGCCACTGCCGGAGCTGCCAGGTATATCCCGGATTGGAATCTCCCCAGGCAAAAAGTGTGTAGAGAGCGCCCGGTCCCCACCAGTTAACGTGGCCCAAGAAACCGAAGATGGCGCCGGTCGAACCCAGGTGATTATTGCTCAGATGCGGTCCAAACGGCGTACCATAGAAAAACTGGTTGGCGATGGCAAGCGGAAGCGTCAGCAGAGCGAATCCGGTCAGCGCCAGTCCCGCGCTGACCAGCCAGCGATGATACCGGCGGGTCCACCAGGCGGCGGCGATCAACGCAGGCAGGCACGGAATCAGAATCTCGTGAATCCAGAGCCCGGCCCCAAGCGCGGCGCCGGCCGCGAACCAGAGCCAGGGGCGGCGGCTGGTAACGGCGGTTACGGCAAGGTAGAGCGAAACGACGGCGACGCAGGTGGTCACCGCGTGATCCCAGAAGACGACGCTGTAGAGCGCCATGGGAGTCACCAGCCCAAAGATCAGCATTGGCGCCAGCGGGTATCGCATTCGCAGCCGGCGCGCGAGGCCGTACACCGCCAGCGAGGCGACAATGCCGGAGAACATGGGTAAAATCGCCAGCCCCACGTAGCCGAAAAAGTGGAAACCAATGGCCGAGATAAGAGCGAACAGAAAGGAGTAGAAGACGTAAATATGACTGCCGTGCTGGAATTCGTAAAAGTAAAGAGGGCTGTTTTGATGCAGCGGGTCCAGCGCGTGCGCGGGATACGAAACCCACCAGTGCGGCCAGTGCCTTAAGATGGACTCCACCTGAATTAATCGGGCGCCGCAATCGGGAGACCATACGGCGTGGAACGAGGCAATGCGGATCGCGGCCGCGAGGTAAACCAGAAACAAGATGGCCACTCCCGCCGCGAGCTCTAACGCCAGTCTTCGGCGCGAGCATCCCAAAGTATGGGATGAGGCGTCTACGGAGCCGACGCTGGAGGAATTCAGTTTCATCGGATCTTCGGCGGCGCCGGGTTCATCTTCGCCGCCCTGACCGCGATCGCTGGCGCGGGACAGGCGCCTCTCGGCCCTCCAGCGGTTCTCCGGGCGCCTTCGAAGACTCGGACGCTGCTGCCAGCTTTAGCTTGTGAGCCCAGGGAGTCGAAAGGAACCGGCGCCAGAGAATGCTCAAGTCGAGAAAAGAGAGGTAGGCGGTTAGCATGATGGCGCTGAAGAGCGGCACATTCATGCTGTATTCGATCCCGAGATGGAGCAAGGCGCCCAGCAGCAGCGCAAAGAGCCGGGTTCCGGGAAACCAGACCAGCACCGCCATGGAAAACTCGATCAGCAGCGTTCCCCAACTGGCCGCGTTGATCATGAACGGAGAGTGGAAAAGGCTCGGAAGAGGAAACCGCATCATTTCCGACAGGTTATAGACATTCCAGAGCGCCGAGCCATTCTGCCACATCGGACCTGGCAATTTTGACAGCACGGTGCTGATGTACACTACGGAGACCTGGATCTGGATCAGCCGCAGGGCCCACGGCGCGGCCACCGGTCCAGAGGCGCCGTAGGTCAGGTTATTCAGAAGCGCCGAGACGAGATTCGGCCGTTCGCGGCGCTGCCGGCGCCGTATAACCGCATCTAGCGAAAACGAGGCTTCGCACGGCGAGAGGCAGAGGTAGAACGTGAGCAGCTTCAGCATCGTGTCGCCGCTGTTGAGAATAATCAGGTCCCGGTGATCGAATGACAGCAGACAGATATAGACCAGGATGCAGCTCAAGCGAGAGAAGAACCCCAGCATCATCGAGATCGAGAAGACGATCAGCAGCCCGAATACAATCCACACGGCCGTAGCGCTGGGCCAGATCAGGAGGAGAGAGAAGTGGTAGGGGCCATCGTACGCCTGCGCCGTCTGCGAGCTCACCAACCCGGAGTTAGTGAACCAGGTTTGCACATATCCCGATATCAGCAGCGCATATGAGAGGACCAGGAATCCCGCCAGCGCGCGGATAACACCCAGCGTCAGCGTTTCCCGCGGCTCAAACCAGAAACGGTCCCACGCTTTTACGATTCTCACAGCGCGGCCCCATTCTTAATGTCGGTGTTGTAAAACGTGAACGTGCGCCAATCCTCCGGCGGCGCTTGCGAAGTGTCCGGCGGTGGCGCTGGAACCTCCCACCACGTACGAATAAGCTGGACGTGCGTCGGTATCTTTCCGGTCTGCTCCCGATCCTGTCTCGCGACCCACCGGGCCATGTCGGGCCAGAAGCGGCGCGAGGCGTCGAGGTGCGCGTTCTCCACGTACTTGCGAAAGCGCTCCTGCGCGTACCGTGCAACGAATCCGAGACGATTCATCCGCGGGAGTGAATACTCCCAAACGCTGCCATCGCTGTTTTGGACACGCGCATGCACGTACATGTTGAGACCCGAAGGATTCGGCGCGAACATGTCCCATGCCTGCCACAATCCCACCGGAATGACGTACCAGAAGGTGACCGTGGTCAGGTTCTGCTTTATGGTGCTGTCAGGCATCAACCAGGAAGCGACAGCGACGACGTGAAAGATGATAAAAGCGCTGATTACGCCTTTTTTCCAGGGAGCCATAGTGCGATTGTACCACCCGGACGAGAGGGTGTCAAATGAATATCAACCGATGCTATGTGGGAATAATGGATGCCATGTTTTGACGAGATGCAGTATGGTCGAGCGCGGGCGCGCAGGAGCGCAGGCGCCTGGAACGAAGCGCGCTCTCTACCGTCCGCCAACCATTGTCCGTCGGTGTCTCCATTAAAGCGACCTAATGAGGACATTCTAACAGCGGAGTAATTGCACTTGCCGTAGAATACGTTACGTCGGCAATAACGCCGGTCGCATTCGTATTCTCATCCAGTTTCTGTTCCAGGCTTTTTATACGGGAGGCAGCGTGCAAAAGAGTGATCGAAATCCTGGTTTTACCCTGATCGAGTTACTCGTTGTTATCGCTATTATCGCTATACTTGCTGCAATCCTACTGCCGGTCTTTGCCCAGGCGAGGGAAGCGGCTCGCCGAACGCAGTGCATCTCTAACGTCCGGCAGATGGGCATGGCTGTAATGATGTATGTGCAGGACAACGACGAGCGGTTTCCACCTCGCTTTCCGAACCCGGCCGCGGGGCCGGGCTACCCCTGCAAACCGTGCCGAACGGCCGATTGGCGGCCGTTCGTCATGCCGTACATCAAAAACACCGACATTTTCCGTTGTCCCGACGATACGGGCGCGCCCTCTTTCTTTGCGATGACCGATCCCAGCTACCCGGGTCCGCTCGATCGCGATCGATCGCTCGGTGGGTATGGGAGCAGCTATTGTCTGAACGTGGTGGTCACCCGACTCGGCCTCCTGGCGGCCATCGCTCAGCCATCGGACACCTATCTCGGCGCGGAGCTTTATCCCTGGCATAATTCCGACGGGCTTGCCGATGTTCTGGGGCATACAGGCAGGCCGTCGCGGGTCGCCTACTTTTGCGATGGCCACGTCAAACTCGCGAGTGAGCTGGATATTTATCTGCAATGCACCGCGCCCGGCGCTCCGGCGGCGCCCGGAATTGGATCAGTGCCGTGAGAAGACCGATCATGGGAGTGGTGTTGGCTGGGTGGATCGTACTCAGCGCGGGATGCGCACGATCCGGCGGCACGGTTCTTGGGGCCCCGCCGGGCCACTCAGTGAAGACGATCGCTGACGCGCGCACGGCAGCGATCTCGACGCCGATTACACTTCACGGGACGATGACCCAGAAGTGCCCGGTAGCTGGATGCTGGTTTTATATTCAAGATCCAACAGGGTCGATTCGAGTGGATACGAAGACCGCAGGGTTTGTGGTGCTCAAAGTTCCACTTCGTGAGGCGCTTACGGTATCGGGGAAGGTGAGGCGTGAGAACGGTGATACGATTATCCAGGCGAGCGGGATTCGTTACTAGTCGAGGGATCCCCTGGCTGCTGGCTCTGGTTACGCTGGCGATGATACTGTCGGCTTTCCTCCGCTGGCGCATAAACGCGGCCGCTCCAGGCCCCGAGGCGCACGTCCCCAAAATCAAGACGCCGCGGGAAAACGCGCCCATGTGTCCCTGGCGCGATCCCAGAGGGGACTTGCGCCGCTACTATCCGGGCGCTACGGGATATACCACCGAAATCTGGATCCTTAGTGGGCAGCGGCTGAACCTGGCGCAGCGCCTCGGGCGGCAGCCCACTGCTGAAGAGAACCGGTTATACCTCTACCGGGTTTATGCCGGGGCGCGGCCGTTGGGAACCGTCACCAGTCGCCGTGTAAAGGGCGAATTTGGTGGTATTGAGGTGGTCGTCGCCGTCGATGCTCTGGGCCGAACTCTGGGCATTCGGGTTCAGAGAAGCCGTGAACGCCCGGAGACTGAGTCTCTTTTTAACTCGTCCGCCTGGCTTCAACTGTTCCGTGGACGCAATGCGAGCGATCCCGCCGTCACGAGCGAGAACCTGCGCGGCGTTCCGGCGGATACCCGGGTTTCGGCCGCCGCTGTTGAAGATGGAGTCCGATCGATGCTGATCGAGATGGAAATTGCCTCTCAATCCGGGTTGAAGCAGCCGGACTAAAGCAAAAGGATAGTTTCATGCTGTTGCTGGCGCTCAAAAACTTAATTCGCCGCCCGGCGCGCACGCTGCTAACGCTTTCTGGTCTTGCCATTTCCACGGCGCTGCTGGCCTGCCTACTGTCTTTTGGGCAGGGCTACGAGCAGAGCCTGCACGTGGAACTCGACCGAATGGGGATGCAGATGATGCTGGTTCCTCTCGGCTGCCCTTACGATGCCGCGGCCCGAGTTCTGAAGGGTAGGGCGCTTGACGTCTCCATGCCCGAGCGGGCTCTCGCCGCGGCCCGCGCGGATCCGGCGGTGGCTATCGCCGCGCCAATGTACGCCGCGGCGATTCCCCGTCTATCCGAAGGGCGGACCGACCTCTGGGTGGGGATCGACCGTACAACGCTTCTGCTAAAACCGTGGTGGAAGCTCACGCCTGGCTCTCACTGGCTGGAAGGGCCCGATTCGGTGTTACTCGGATCAGATGCCGCCGAAGCCGAAATGCGCAATCCAGGCGACCTTCTCTACAGTCCAGAAACACGTCGGTCGCTGCGGGTTTGCGGAGTATTGAAGCGCACAGGTACGAGCGACGACAGTCTCTTTTTTGTGAAGCTCTCCACCGCGCAATCAATGTTCCACCATCCTGGTCGGCTCACGGCGGTCGATATTCGTCTCAAAGATCCCACGCTGCTTTCAGACGCTGCGGCTCGTCTGCAGCAGACGCCGGGCGCTCAGGTCGTGACGCTCACCGAGATGATGGGCACGTTCCTGAATATGGTTGGCGCTGCCCGATCATTGACGCTGGCGATTGCTCTCGTCGCTCTCGCAATCGGCGCGTTGAGCGTCTTTAACACCATGATGGCCTCCGTCCTTGAGCGGACCCGAGAGATGGGAGTCTTACGCGCTCTCGGTATCTCGCGACTCGGGGTGCTTAGGCTTATGACGGCGGAGGCGCTGCTGCTCTCCGCGGCCGGCGGATTACTGGGAACCGCTCTCGCTCTTGTTGGCGGCGCGTGGGTTGAGCGGGCGGTGGTTCCTTTCCTGCCGCTCGCGCCTCGTACCGGTCTCCCCTCACTCACTGCAGCTGCATTCTTAGATTGCGCGTCGTTGATCAGCCTTGTGGGATTGGCCGCGGGTCTCTATCCGGCGATACAGGCCAGTCGAATGCGCCCGGCGGAGGCGCTACGTCTCGAATGACAGGGTGAAAATATGATCTCTCCAATTCGATTTGTTGCGGCGAACCTTGCCCGCCGCCGCCTTCGCAGTTTCGTTACCGCGGCGGGCGTGGGTATCGCGGTCGCGGCGCTCTTTTCCCTGCTTTCGTTCCAACGCAGCTACGAGGCAGGGCTGCGAGAAGATCTTAATCAGTTGGGCGCCCACCTGCTGGTAGTCCCAAAAGGCTGCCCCTACGACGCGGCCTCCGTCGCGCTCCATGGCGCCTCATGGCCCTGCTATTTGAAGAGTGCATACCTCACCACGGTTCGGGAAACTCCCCATGTCGCCGTCGCCGCCCCGGTTCTCATGTCGGCCTGTTACGAGGGTACAACCGGCGCCGAGATCGTGTACTGCGGCGTGCAGCCGGACATCATGTCGCTTAAACGGTCGTGGCGAATCTCAGGCGCTTTCCCGACTCATTCGGGGGATATTCTGGTAGGATGCGATATCGCGAAATCACACGGCTGGCGCCTGGGCGATCGGGTGACGCTGCCTGGAATGGCGCCGGCGCGGGGCCATATCGCCGGCATTCTGGCTCGAACGGACGGAGCAGACGACCTATTCATTTATATGCGGCTTCAGGATATGCAGGTCATTTTCCATAGACCAGGTCAATTGACACATATTCTCGTTCGATTAGACCGGCCAGAGTCGATGGACGCGGTTGTCGCCAATCTCCGCGGTTGTGACGCCGGCCTGGATATGAATGTTGTGCCGCTGGCCCACCTTTTCGACACTATTCGAAACCTGGTTGAAAGCACCCGCCTGTTGCTGGACGCTGTCGCGTTCGTCGCGCT
Organism: Armatimonadota bacterium; assembly: GCA_035686845.1. Lineage (GTDB taxonomy): Bacteria > Armatimonadota > DASRZA01 > DASRZA01 > DASRZA01 > DASRZA01. The sequence continues at coordinate 19,109 of DASRZA010000374.1, forward strand.
TCTGGCCGCCGGCGCCGGCGTCAGCAACACCATTTTGATGGCGATCATGGAGCGCAAGCGGGAAATCGGAACGCTCCGCGCTCTGGGAGCCTCGGGCGCGCGTATCTTCGGTCTCATCTGGGCCGAAACGGTGGTCCTATGCCTGGGCGGCGCGGTGGCGGGCATCGCGGCGGCCGTTTGGGGGCGCTCACTGCTGGAAGCGTGGCTCCGCGCCCGGCTGCCGTTCGCCCCGCACGGCGCTCTGATCCGACCAAATCCCGATATAATCTCTATCTGTATTCTTGGCGCTATCATTCTCGGCAGCCTCGCAGCCCTCGCTCCCGCCTGGCGAGCCGCTTGCCTGACCCCGGTTGAAGCGAAGCGCGTGGCCTGAAAAAACCGACGACGAAGCATGGATGAAGGATGCCCGAAAACGGTTCGAGTGGAATTCTGGCGACGGGATCACCAACGCGCATAACCCACAGCCGATGTGCAACACCGGATGACCATATTAAGGAGTGAATCTCACTGATGATCGAAGCCAGGAATCTGAAAAAGCTGTACCGTCGCGGCGCCGAGGAGGTGCGCGCGGTGGACGGTGTAAGTTTTGAAATTGACGACGGAGAATTCGTCGCGGTGGTGGGACCCTCGGGGGCAGGTAAAACAACGCTGCTGCAGCTAATGGGCGCGATGGATAAACCAACATCCGGGACGTTGCGAGTGGCGGGGCACGAGCTTTCGGGGCTTTCTGACGGTCAATTGACCCGGCTGCGTCGGGAGAGCCTGGGCTTCGTGTTCCAACAGTTTGGTCTCCTACCGACGCTCTCGGTCGAAGAAAACGTGGCGCTGCCCGCGCTTTTCGGAGGTCGGCGCGATCGGCGCCGGGTGGATGAATTACTTGAGCGCGTTGGGCTGGCCCATCGACGTAGACACCGGCCCGGGGAGCTCTCAGGCGGCGAAATGCAGCGCGCTGCGATTGCTCGCGCGCTCTATAACTCGCCCCGCATGATTCTGGCGGACGAGCCTACCGGCAACCTGGACAGCGCGACCAGCGCAAGGATTTTCGATCTACTCTGGGATCTTCATCGCGGCGGCCTGACGGTGGTGGTGGTGACGCACAACGAAGCGCTGGCAGACGCCGCGGAGCGTCGACTCATGATTAGAGATGGACTAATCGTCGCCGCGTAGATCTCTTCGAACGCCTCGATTCGCCCTATAATGAGAGCAGCCAATCGACTCGATCGGTTTGCACGCGCTTTATCACCCGCCCGAGATAGCTTTCCGCTTCCTCGCTCGCGCCGCTTTCGTGACACGGAGGTTACATTGATTCGCCGTTCGCTCGTTTCGACATTGGTCTTCGCGACTGCGCTCGCCGGCCTCTCGCTCCGCCCCGCTCTCGCCGCTCAGTGGTACGTCGCGCCCGATGGAACGCCCGCGGGGCAGGGGACCCCCACGGCGCCGTGGGACCTGACATCCGCCCTTGCGGGCCAGCGCCCGATTGCTCCCGGCGATACTCTCTGGGTGCGTGGGGGGCTTTACCAACGGCCATACGTCGACGTGGGGTACGGGTATCCCGTCCAGCTTGTAGGTACAGCGGCCGCGCCGATTCTGATCCGCGCGTTTCCGGGTGAGCACGTCTTGATTGACGGCGGCCTCAACATACTGCCGCCATCGACTGACGTCTGGTTTCAGGATCTCGATGTCTTTGTATCCGAACCCCGACCGCCCCAGCCCGTGCCGCCTGATCCCACGTATGACAATGTCAACCGTCCCTTTGGTGGTATCTCGGTGAATACGGGGAGCGGTTTCAAGTTCATTGACCTCGCGGTCCATGACAATAACGAGGGAATCAACTTCTGGAACGGCGCGCACGACAGCGATATCTATGGCTGCGTCATCTATGACAACGGCTGGCAGGGGACAGACCGCGGCCACGGCCACGCGATTTATACGCAGAACAGCGTCGGGACCAAAACTATCTCCGACTGTATCATGACCGGCGGTTATGGCTACACAATACACGCCTACGGATCCCCGGCTGCCACCATTGCCAACTACCGGATAGAAGGCAACATGGTCTATCGGGCCAACACGTTCCTGGTCGGGGGCGAGAGTCCGGCTAGGAACATCACGGTCCGGAACAACTATCTCGACCTTGTCCTGCCGAACTATTACTTCGCCTCCATGCAGATCGGTTATCCGCTCTCGCTCCTCGGTTCCCCCACGCCCTTTGCGAACGGGAGTTGCGACGTTGAGAACAATATCATCGATTATGGCACGTTGAGCATTGCGAATTTCCAGCAGCCGATCGCCCTGAATAACCTGGTTGTCAATCCATTCACCAGCCGCCCACGCGGCACGACGGTTATCCTTCGACCGAATCAGTACGACCCGAACCGGGCGAATCTCGGCGTCTATCACTGGAGCGGCCGCCCCAATCCGAAAGTGGACGTGAGCGGCTTTCTTCACCCCGGGGACAGGTATCGCCTGATGCTTCCAACCCGGACGTTCGGGTGCCCGGTCGAGACGGGGATTTACCGGGGCAAACCGATCCGCGTCCCAGAGCTGGGCGAGTTTACCGCGTACGTGATGCTGCGGGATGCTCCCACGACCGCGCCCACCGATCTGAGCGCCACCGCCGTCTCAGATTCGCAGATCGATCTCTCGCTGTCGAATAACGCAGGGAAGGCGGCGGACTTTACGGTATACCGATCGACGGATGGGGTTTCCTTCGCACCCATCGGCGCCTCCGAAGACACGAAGTTCACCGATACCGGTCTCTCACCCTCGACGAATTATTACTACCGGGTCTCGGGCCGTATCAGGAGCCGGTCGCTCGGGGTGACGAACAACGCCAATAGCGTCACCCTGGCGACACGGCCCATCGCGCCGACCGGGCTTATGGCGGCGCCGGCGTCGTCCGGCGACATCGCGCTCTCATGGAATGACAACTCCGACAACGAGGAGGTCTTCTACGTCGAGCGGTCCTCCGATGGCTTAGTTTTCACACGCATCGCCGCCACGGCCGCCAACGTCTCGGATTATACCGACAAAGGCCTCACCACGGGCAAGACCTATTTGTACCGGGTGGTGGCGTGGAATAACGGGGGATATTCAGCCGACTCGAACGTAGTCGTGGCTGCCGCGCCCTGAAAGAAGGCGCGGGGTACGGGGCGCGAGGCGCGGGGTACGGGGCGCGAGGGACCGATGTGTACGCTCTGGCGATATCAGTGGCGCAGGCGTCCCCGCCTATGGGGTCGGGACTTCGGCGGTACAGGTGTACCTGCTTGTGCGGTCGCCGTCACTCCGGTCGCGGCGTCAAGGAAGCACTGTGGCGTGAAGAGGAATCGTGACGACGCCTCCACCCGGGCTTTGAGCGTCGGTAAATATCTTGATCGACCCGTCATGCTTCCCTGGGGGCCATCCGCCGCGGTAGATCAGGTCAATTTTCCACATGCAGCACGCGCTGTTGATTCGGCTCCATGTTGCTGACACCTCCGGGTCACATTCAACCCGCAGCACGTGGAACCAACCCTTCAGCGAATAGATCATGATGTCTCGCCGGACAGGAAGATGGGCGCGATCGATGTCCGGTATAAACAGGTCGCTCGGCGACCGCTCAATCCCATTTCCAAGCGCCACAATGACCAGCGGGATGGGAGGCAGCGGCCTGCCGACCGCCGCGACCAGGACCCGCCCATCGACGTTCGCGCCGTCAGCGGGCGGATCGAGCACGACCGTCACCGTCCAGGTTCTCGAATCGGCGCCCGCGCTTAAATGGGCAGTCACCGGCCCGGATACCGAGGGATTCGGGTCGAGCGTCAAATGGCTGGGGCCCTCTACGTGCAAGGTGAACGTCCGCTCGATAGGCTGCTGGTTGTCGTAATGGACGGTCACGATGGCGGATGGCGACACGGTAACAGCGGGCACAATTTCTGCCGCCAGAATGATCGTTGTTCGGGGCGCGTGAGGGTCATCGGTGAGCACGTCAATCTGGCGGATGGCACTCTCCCAATAGGCCTGCGTTTGGAGGTCGGCTCTGATCACCCCGATATGCCCCGGAGCGATGACGCGGTCGAACGAAACGGTAGTGCATCCGCAGCTCGGCACGACGTCGAGAACGTGGAGCGCGGCGCCGCCATCGTCTCTAATCCGAAGCCGATAATGAGCGACATCGCCCCCCTGAATACCCTTCAGATGGGGCGCGGGGTCGAGGAATGTTGCCCTCGGCGTCCTCGTCATTGCAGCCGCGCTCGAGGGATGCGCCCATAACCATGCGAGCGCCAGCAGCACCGCCAGGCAAGCGGCGAATTTACTATTCGATACTGGAGCCAATAGGCCACCCTCCAGCGCCAACGTAGAAAACAAATGCTGGTCGGAGATCGACCACGCTGTCCGGTGTCAGTCCGAGGCGCTCCAATTCCTGTAGCAGCGGTGTGATTCCTGCAATCTCGGCGACGGTCGCGGTCTGCTGTTCCTGGAAGGCCGACGACGAGATCGGCAGTGGTACCGCGGGATCGTCGGGGTGTGGCTGGTACATCAGCGGATCCTGCAACAGGCCGGGAAAGTCGTCGGTCAGCAAAGAAGCAATTCGAGTCGCTCCCCAGTCCCCGTGGTGGCTCGTCGATTCGGCAGCAGGAAGTACAGCGGTAGCGGCTTTCAGCACGTCCGCGAGGGTCGCCCGCGAGAAACGTCCGTTCACGAAGAAGGTCGCATGAGCGAGTCGCAGATCGGAATTATAACGTATACCGTAGACAGCTTCGGCGCGTTTCAAAATGTCCTTTAGTTCTAAAACCTGTCCGGGCCCGAAGTCGAGTTGGCCGGGCGCTGGCCGATCCAACGCGCGCGGCGCCTCAGACGGGAAGGCGGCCGGCGCCGCCCCGCTGCTGCCGCCGGCCAGGGTAACCGATGGCCGGGACAACTCGATCGTCCACCAGCGATGTTCACCGGTTTTTAAATCCTGCCACTCGATGGTTGGGTTGAATGCCATGCCGAGGCCAGCCTCGTCGCCGCGTTCAAGAAACGTTGCAGCCATCCCTGGGTTGAGGTTAATCGCCCAACTCACGATGCTTTCGCGAGTCACCGGATCAACTCTGCTCAGGGGGAGCTTGCCCTGGGTCAGCGCGGTTCGGTCTTGCGGCGAAAGGCTCTGCAGCCAGTCCAGAATATGCTCATCGAAGTATCTGTAGTCGGTGGGATCGTTTTCGTCACTGCGGGTGAAGACCTGGATCCCGTCAATCTGCCGCCAGCGCCGCTTCATCAATTCCCCTAAGCGCCTCATAGCGAGCGTGCCGTAAGGCCGATCCTCCTGCATGATCGGCGGCGGAAGCGCAAGGTTGACGTCGAAGAACAAGGATGCGCCCTCCCGCCGAGCGATCGGCTGCAGCGCGTGCTCCCACTTAACCTTCCGCGCGGCCCGCTCCTGGTCGCTCAGCCCAACCGGATCGTCCGAGATGATAATCGCTTGCGGTACCGGCGTCTTCACCGTTTTGTCGGTCCCACCGCCCGCGGTGGAGGCGCGGCTCGCTATCGCGTCCCCTCCCGGACTTGCCGCACGGGTGTCGGCTGCACCCGGCTGCACGCCGAGTAATCCCGGCGCGGCGTTGCTCGGCGCGCACGGAAGGCCAAACAATGCCACTGTCGCGGCTATTACGGCAAGCGCGATGCGGTAAGGCGAAGGAACGCCTCCGGGTGTACGTGGGACGGGAAGAATCTCAGCCGTGGTCATCCTGGACATGGTTTCATCTTTGACATATCGACGTACCCGTAGCTCTTCATGCTGGTGTACGCATCGCCCCCCTCACATACGTTCTGTCCCTCGTAATTCGTGCAGGCGGGAAGCGCGGTCGCGGTGTTATCATCGACCCACCAGTCGATTTCTGTTCCCGCGGGGACACACATGTTGTCGGGAACCACGAAGCTATCAGAGATGGGACCTACCCAGCCAGGATTAAATAGGGTGGCCTCGGTGCCCGGACACGTTAGCTTTCCACCTACTGTCACGCAGTTAGCATTGTAAAACTCCCAGGCCTCTGGCGCATAAAGGCCATCGGTTTGTTACCGTTGCATGAGCAGAACTCCGTCGCCGCCGTGAAGGCGCCGATCGGATAGGAGCATGGGTAGTCATAGTGACCGCCCGACTCCGTGGCGAACGCTGGGGCCGTGATAAGCGCAGCCCCGGCAATGAGAAAGATCAATCTCTTCATAAAAACCCTCCATATCGATAATGATAGAGGTACGGACAGACCCAGCGGTCCGTGCGCCGAGAAAGCAGACTGGAACCCTCACTCAGCAGCGGCTCCAGCATCGCCTTTCTAAGGCTGGTTTCCACGGGCGGGGGGCGAGTCCTTTTGTTGATTTGCTTTCGCCATAAAGAATATCTGATTATATTCGCCGGCTTTGAGGCTGCTGAAAAGTAAAGATTTCTCTGTTCTTCTCCCGATCCACTGGGGCGCTAGCCCGCCAGCGCCGTCCATTCTTCATAGAGGCTGTCGAGGCGCTGACGCACCCGGTCGTATTCGTCGACCACGTCCATCATGTCCGGGCTTTTGTAAAGCTCCGGGTCGTTCATCCGCGTCGAGAGGGACTTCATCCGGTTCTCCAGCTCCTGAATCTGCTTTTCCAGCCGGGGGAGTGACGGCGCTTTCTTCGGCGCAGCCTCGGGCGCGGCGGCTTTAATCGGCTTTGCGGGCGCCGGCCGGGCTGTCCTCTTTGCGGGTCCTCCGCTCGCGCCATTGCGGCCCGGAGCGGCGGGTCGTGCTGGCTGTGGCGTGGGAGGCGTTTCGGCGGCTGCACGGGCGCGGCGGTACTCGGAATAGCTGCCCGGGTAGAGGCGCGCGCTGCCGTCGGACACCTCTAGAGTTCGACCGGTGACCCGATCCAGCAGATACCGGTCATGAGAAGCGACCAGAATCGTGCCATCGAATTCCCCCAGCGCTGCGACCAGACCTTCTCGAGTAGCGATGTCGAGATGATTCGTCGGCTCATCGAGCAGCAGGAAATTGGGGCGCTGGAGCAGCAGCTTGCAGAGCGCCACACGGTTGCGCTCTCCGCCCGAGAGATCCCCTACCGTCTTGAATACTTCTTCGTCGGTGAAGAGAAACCGGGCCAGCATGGACCGGGCAGCGGGAATGTCAAGATCCGTGTCCGACATGATCTCCTCAACGACCGTTCGATTCCCTTCCAGGCTTTGAAAATCTTGAGAAAAATAGCCGATATGAACGTTCGTCCCAACCGTCAGTGTGCCGCTCGAAGGCTCTTCACGGCCCAGTATCATCTTGATAAGCGTCGTCTTGCCTGCTCCGTTCGGCCCCACCACCCCGATCCGTTCGCCGCGCTCAACGACCAGGTTCAAGTCGCGAAAGAGAGACAGTTCTCCAAAGCGCTTGCAGACATCGCTGGCGCGCACCACATCCCGGCCGCTGCGCTCGGCGTGGCCCATGTGAAGACGGATCGTCTTTGGATTCCGGCGCCGATCCACGATCTCCATACGAGCCAGAGCGTTTTCACGGCTCTTCGCCTGGCGCGCCCGGTTGCCCTCTTTATAGCGCCGGATGTACGATTCCAGCTTCTGTACCTGCTGCTGCTGCCGTTCGTAAACCTCCTCCGCCCGTTCCACCCGTTCAGCTTTCTGAAGATGGAATGCCGCGTAGTTGCCTTCGTATGATTCGGCGCGACAGTTCTCGATTTCCACAATACGGTTGCAAACCGCGTCCAACAGGTACCGGTCGTGGCTGACAACCAGAAGCGTCGCCTGGGTGCGCTGCAGAAATCCCTGGAGCCATTCCGTCGCCTCCAGGTCGAGGTGATTGGTCGGTTCGTCGAGCAGCAGCAGGTCCGGGTCTGAAAGGAGCAGTCTCGCGAGCGCGAGCCGGGTTTTCTGACCTCCACTGAGCACCCGCACCGGGCGATCGTGGGTATCCGGCATCAGGCCGAGGCCGCCGAGGACCGCCGAGGCCTTCCCATGAAACTCATAGCCGCCGAGCCGGTCGAACTCGTGCTGAAGGCTGCCGTAGGCCTCGAGCGCCGCACCGTGGTCCGCGGCCGGGTCGCCGAGGAGCTGCTCCAACCCCCTCAGCTCCCGTTCCATCCGCACCAGGTCTGGCCGCCCCTCCAATACCGATTGATAGACCGTAAGGTCTTCATCGAAAACCGGGTCCTGCTCGACCTCCCCGATGCGAATCCGGGGCTGCAATATGACCTGGCCTCGCTCGGGCCGCTCTTTGCCGGTGATGAGCCGGAGAAGCGTGCTCTTACCGACTCCGTTCCGGCCGATGAGTCCCACACGATTACCGCGGTGGATAGCGAAGCTTGCGCCATCCAGAACAACCTGGGCGCCGAACGATCGATAAACGTTATTGAAAGTTAAGAGGCTCACTGAGTTCCATCAAACATAGCTGCTCCACCACACGTGTTGGAATAGGGTATCGGGCGCGGCGCTCGCCAACGTCTGCGCGTCTGCGCCGGTAAACGACGCAGGCGCCGCATCCGCCACGAAGAGCAGCGATGGACCATTACCGCCGGCTGATCCGATGATACGGATGGTCACCATCCCAAGTCGAGCGATTCCCGCGGCGTGAGCCAGCGAACCGGCCACCTGCACGAGCGCGGGGCGAGCGGTGGAAGCGTTCAGCGGGTCGTTGACCGCAGCCGTAATCAGACCATAGCCCTGGTTACGAGGATCAACCACAACACCATCAACAGTATAGGCGGGAACTCCCGCGAGTACGTTCGCCGAGATGGTTTGCTGGAGCGTCTGCTCCTGCGGAGTCTCACCGAGGGGCGCCCGCGCCTGCGGCGCCGGGGAAGGGGATGCCGGCGGGGTTGGAACCGATTGGCCGGGAGCGCCGGACGCCGTGGTCGTTGTCGAGACGGCGTTGGGAGCGGGATTCCGCGGCGAATGGATCACGACAGCGAGGTAGGCCAGCAGGCCAACGCATACTAATACAAGCCCAGTGATGATTCCCCATTGCGGATTGGCTGCCGCCATCAATCGTCGCCATCCGGAGGGAGTTGGGGGCGCCGCCGATCGGCGCTCTGCGTTCGCTTGCTTCTGAATCGCGCGCGCCAGGAGACTGCGATCCGCCTCATTGGTCGGGTCCAGCTCCAGGGCGAGCTGATACCAGGTCACAGCGTCCTTGAACCGCCCTTGCTCTTCGTATATCTCGCCGAGAAGCGAGTGAGCGGCCGGGTTATTTGGGAAGCGCCGCAAGACTTCAACGCACTGGTTTTCGGCTTCCTGGAACTGGCCGCGAATCCGGCTGAGATTGGCGGACGCGAGCAGCGGGAAGACATCCGTCTCGACCCCCTGCGCGCTCCCGGGCGTCGCGGCCGGGTTATTGACCGCGGCGCCGCAGTCCAGGCAGTTGGGCCACCCATCGGGTGTTGTTGCCCCGCATTTTTCGCAGACCATTCTTGTCTCCTGAAAAGTTCCGTACGTTCCAACCGACTCCCGCGTCAACTCATGGGCGGGAGCGGCCGTGGGATCTCACCCAGCACGAAGAAGGAACCGGTTACGCAAATCCGATCGAATGGACGACTCCGCTCGATCGCCATTCCTAACGCCGCCGGCACGTCCGGGATTACGATGCAGTCGGCCTCGAGCCCTTCCAGAAATCGCGCTAACTCCTTCGGATCACGCGAGCGCGGATTGCGTGCCCGTGTTAAAATAACTTCCACCGCAAGCGGCGCCAGTATCTTCAGACAGCCTTCCACGTCATGCCCGGAGGATCCTCCGAACACCAATCGTAAGTCAGGCGTTTCGCCCTCCGGGATTCCATCCGGATAGGGCGTGGTCCTACCCCGGGCCAGTTCCGCGGCGAGTACGGCCGCTGCCGCCGGATTATGAGCGCCATCTAAAATCACCTCGGGACAGGTACGGATCACTTCGAATCGACCGGGGGCCTGGCATGCCAGACCTGTCTTCACGGCTCCCGATGATATCAGGTAACCGTCCTGAATTAAAATCTCCGCGGCCGCGGCCGCCAGCGCCGCGTTTCGCGCCTGGTAGCTCGCGCCCTGGTAAAGGGTCGACGTGCGGGCGCCATCCGGCAGCGTGAGCGCTATACCCGAGTCGCCCTCCGATTCCCATTCAAACTGCTCGGTTCCGTACGCCGGAAGAGTCCAGAGCGCGTCATGGGATCGGAGCACAAAAACTTTTGCGCTCGCCGCGGCCGCTTCAAGAACGACCTCGTCGGCCGCTTCCGGTGTCAGTTGTCCTATCAAGACCTTTCCGCCCGGCTTGATGATACCCGCTTTATCCCGTGCAATCTCGCGAATAGTGCTGCCCAGGCGATCGGTGTGGTCGAGTGAAACGTTGGTGATGATGCCCAGGCGCGACGGGACCACGTTGGGAGAGTCCCACCGGCCGCCCAGCCCCGCTTCAATCACGGCGGTCTGCACACCCTGCCGGTGGAAATGCACGAACATCACCATCGTCCAGGCTTCAAATTCGGTGACCGGTCCGCGCTGCTTATTCACCGCTTCGATGTGGGGAAGCAGCGCCTGGACAATCTCCGCGACCTCACCCTCGGTAATCATGGCGCCGTCGATCTGAATCCGCTCGCGGCCCGTGTAAACGTGCGGCGAGGTATAGAGCCCGGTACGGAGCCCGGCTGCCTGTAAGATCCCCGCTAAAAACGTTGCAGTCGAGCCTTTACCGTTCGTCCCTGTGAGCTGTACCGAGGCGAACGTCCGCTCAGGATGTCCCAACCTTTCGCACAGCGCCTCCATCCGGTCCAGCCCGAGCCTCCAGCCAAACCGGGCGAGACTGTTCAAAAACGCGATCGCTTCAGCGTACGTCATAGCCTTGCCTCGTCGGAATCACGTCCCGCTCCTTTGAAGCGCTTCCGCCGCCATTCGCAGGCGCTCCTCCAACTCGGCGCGTCGGCGGCGTTTTTCGCTCACCACGTTTTCGGGCGCCCGCGTCAGGAATTGATCATTGGAGAGTTGGCGATCCAATCCCTCGATTTCCTTCTCGAGGGAGGCAATCTCGCCGGACAGGCGGGCGCGCTCCTTTTCGAAATCAACGAGACCTTCGAGCGGAATTCGAATCGCGATGGATCCTGAAGCCGACACCGCAGACCCTCGGGAATCGCCCTCTTGCGGATTAGTTTCAAACTCGATATTGCATCGCGCCCGGTTCTCCACGATCTCCATCCATCCTGTCAGATTCTCGGCGACATTCGAGAGGAAGACCGGAATCCTGAGACCTGGCGCCACTTTCAGTTCGGATCGCATATTACGGATCTTGACTACCAGGTCCATCAACTGTTCCATCTTTTGCTCGGAGTCGAGGTCCGTCTGTTCCAGGTTGACTTCCGGAAAACCGGCTAACATCAACGTGGCGCCATGCTCTGGCAATCGCTGCCAGATCGCTTCGCTTAGAAACGGCATGAACGGATGGAGCAGTCTCAGTATCGTATCCAGAATCACTCTCAAGTTCTCTCGAATCGTCGGGTCGCCGCCCGAAAGTCGGCGCTTCGCCAGTTCTATGTACCAATCACAGAATTCACTCCAAACAAACTCGTGCAGCGACCGGGTCGCCACGTCCAGGTCGTACGCCGCCAGTCCCTCATTCACCGATTGCGTGACATTCGCCAGTCGAGAGAAAATCCACCGGTCTTCGAGACCTCTCTCCCGGCCTCTCCCCGAAGCGGGGAGAGGGGCCTGTAACCTCAGCGTTTGCGATTCATCCTCCGTCCCCGGTCCTTCGTCCTCCGTCTCCGCGCCTCCCGGACCTCTCGCCCGGCCTCTCCCCGCTTCGAGGAGAGGGGCCTGTAACCTCAGCGTTTGCGATTCATCCTCCGTCCTCGGTCCTTCGTCCTCCCCCAGGTTCATCATCACAAACCGGCTGGCTTGCCAGATCTTGTTACAGAAGAGACGCGCCTGCGCGACCTGCGGCGCGCGCCATTCCACTTCCTCCGGGAATGGCTGACCGCATCGGCAGCGTTCAGCGTCGATGAGCGACCAATCTTTGCACTCGGGGCACTGCTTTTCCAGCACGAACCGGATCTGCTGCGCCTTGCCGGCCTGCGTCACAATGGCGTAGCGGGTAGCGTCGGCGCCGTACTGGCTCACGAGCAGGACCGGATTAATCCCGTTCCCCTTGGATTTGCTCATTCGCTCGCCGTTCGCGTCCAGCACCGTCGCATAAATGTAGACATCCGGGTAAGGAATATCCTTCATAAACTCCATGCCCATGAAGATCATCCGGGCCACCCAGAGGTAGATAATCTCCGACGCCGTGATCAGTGCGCTGGTGGGATAGAAATAGTCTAATTCCGGCGTCCGCTGGGGCCATCCGAGCGTCGCGAACGGCCAGAGCGACGACGAAAACCAGGTATCGAGCACGTCCGGGTCCTGTGTAAAGCTGATGCCCTCGCATGCCGCACATCGCTCCGGCGGGCGCCGCGCAGCGGTTACTTTGCCGCAAGAATCGCAGTAATAGATCGGGATTCGATGACCCCACCAGAGTTGACGGGAGATGCACCAGTCGCGCAGACGCTCCATCCAATCGAGGTACACCTTTTCCCAGCGATCGGGCGTAAACTGGATCTGCTTCTCACGCACGACCCCGATGGCCGGCGCGGCCAGCTCACTCATGCGGCAGTACCACTGCTCGGAAAGGAGCGGCTCCAGCACGGTCTTGCACCGGTCGCAAATCGGCGCCACAATCGTGTGATCTTCGATCTTCACCAGAAGACCGTCGTTATTCATCCTTTCCACGACCGCCGCGCGGGCGTCCATCCGGTCCATCCCGGCGAACGGCCCGGCTTCCTCGGTCATCCGGGCATCCGGTCCTATCACGGTGATCTTCGGCAGGTCATTGCGCTCACCGGCGTCAAAGTCGTTGAAATCGTGCGCGGGAGTGACTTTCAGAGCGCCCGTCCCAAACTCCGGATCGACGAGGATCGGGTCAGCGATGATCGGAATGCGACGGCCCATGATCGGCAGCACCACGTGCCGCCCGATCAGGCTCTGATAGCGGGGATCCTCGGGATGCACCGCAACCGCGGTGTCACCCAACATGGTCTCGGGACGGGTTGTCGCTATGACAATGTGCTCCGTCCCAAACATGTAGCCGTCTTCGATTGGGTACTTGAAATACCAGAGTGAGCCGGCCTGTTCCTCATCATCCACTTCGATATCGGAGATCGCCGTCCGGCACCGGGGACACCAGTGCGAAACGCGATAGCCGCGATAGATATACCCCTCGTTAAAAAGATGGATGAAAGCCTCGAGTACGGCCTCGGAATAGGCGGCGTCCATGGTGAAACGCTCCCGCTCCCAATCGAAGCTGCAGCCCAGGCTCTTCATCTGCTCGATGATGGTAGAGCCGTATTTCTCCTTCCATTCCCAGACGCGCTGCACGAACGCTTCCCGGCCGAGGTCGTGACGGGAGAGACCCTCTTTCTCCGCTAACATCCGTTCCACCACGTTCTGGGTGGCGATGCCCGCGTGATCCGTACCCGGAAGGCAGAGAGTTGCCAATCCCTGCATCCGTTTCCAACGTACCAGGACATCATGGATGGTGTAACAGAGACCATGCCCCATGTGCAGCTCCCCGGTTACATTGGGCGGGGGGATCGTGATGCAGTAGGGCGCGCGATCCCGGTCCACTTCCGCATGGAAATAGCCGCGCTCCATCCATCGCTCATAAAGCGCCGCCTCGATAGCGCCCGGTTCATATTGCCGGGCAAGTTCACCGGATAAGGCAATATCCTGATTGGCTGTCATTTTATGCTCCCCTTTAAGGGACGAAGGACGAAGGACGGAGGACGGAGGACGGAGGACGGAGGACGGAGGAGTCGTGCCAACCGGTTCTCGCGTGCTCACGGTCCACCATCTCACCGTCCCACACACCCACACACTCACACACCCACACATTCACACACTCCCCGTTTCCCAGAATCAAAAAGGCCCCCCACCCCTGAGGGCGAGAAGCCTGAAGCTTTCGCGGTGCCACCCCGGTTCGCCCGCCGGCAGCGGGCCTCGATGCTTGATAACGGACGCGGGCGAAACGCCCATCCGGGTCCGGCTGCGCACGTCCCGCCGGTACTTGCCGGGAAAGAATTGCCGAACCAGCTCAGGAGCGACGTTCGGCTGCCGGTCCCCGCCGCCTCTCACCGTCGCGGCTCGCTGTCAGGGGCGCCGGAAAGCCTACTCCTCTCCGTCAACGCTTTTGCGATGATTTAAACTGTCTGGCGCCGCCGGGCGCTATCTCAAGGGCCCGGTTGGCGTCTTGTAGGCATTATAATCCCTGATGCGCCGATTGTCCACGATTGTCCGCGCCATTGCGGGGCAAACGCATGACTCGAGGTCTGTAGCGCCATTCTGGCAGAACTGCAAGACCCTCGACGTTTGCAGATCGACCAAGCGGAAACGTGGATGCGTATATCCTGACGAGTTCGCGATGGTGTACGCATGTCCACCATCCTTTTATCTAAAAAAAGGATTGTCGATATGCAACGGTGAATGGAATGCCTATACGGACGCCGACTCCAGCCCGGTGGCGCCGGGCGCCTACCTGTCGCTCATGGGAGACAGGTTCTACGACCCGGCCAACGCCCGGTTCCTGACGCGCGGTGGCCCCGGCGCCAACGACTACCAGGCGGACGACCCGAACGACGGGTACTGGTTCTCCCGGCTGGCGAACTTCTTGCGGCCCGCGGCGAACCTGCCGGGGTGGACACCCATCTTCGGGTTCGCGGCCGCGGCCCAACTGACCGCGGGCACGGTCACGGACCTGCACGACAGCTCGGGCCAGTGGGGCTGGGACGTTGGCGCCCCGGATGTTTCGGACTGGGATACGCAGGTCGCGGGGGCCGAGGCCATCGGCGACGTGGTCGCGACGGGCGTCGCGTTGGGCGCGCCGTTGGCGGGCGGGATCCGAGCGGGGCTTGAGCGCGCTGGGGCGGAGGGCGCTGGTAACATCGTGTACCGGGGGCTCGCGGAGGGCGAGAATCCCGCCGAGGGGCTCACGGCCCGAGGCCCGGAGGCAGCGGGGGTTACTCCCATGGGCCACGTCGCCGGGGCGCGGAACAGCCCGTGGATCTCGGCGAGCAGGGACCTGGGTGTCGCTACGCGCAAGTACGGGAGGTTTGGCACGGT
>DASRZA010000375.1:0-4521 GCA_035686845.1 Armatimonadota bacterium
CCGCTCATCCTTCATACTGGAGAGCACGCGGGCGTCGATAGAAGCGGCGATGGTCGGAATCGAGACGCCGAGATCCAGGGCCACTTCGTTCGTCCATTTACCGGTACCCTTCTGCCCGGCCTTGTCGAGCACCAGGTTCACCAGCGGCTCATTGGTCTCCTCGTCCTTCACCGAGAGCACTTTCGCGGTGATTTCGATGAGGAAGGAATCCAGCTCGCCCTGGTTCCATTCGTTGAAGACTTCGGCCATTTCACCGGCCGACATCCCCAGTCCGTCCCGCATGATATTGTAAGCTTCAGCGATGAGCTGCATGTCGCCGTACTCAATACCGTTATGAACGGTCTTCACAAAATGCCCGGCGCCATCCGGTCCGCAGTAGGTAACGCACGCGCCGGAATCGGTCTTGGCGGCGATAGCCTCGAAAATCGGTCGCACGTGCTGCCAGGCGTCGGGGTTGCCGCCGGGCATGAGCGATGGGCCATGGCGCGC
Source organism: Armatimonadota bacterium (assembly GCA_035686845.1). Lineage (GTDB taxonomy): Bacteria > Armatimonadota > DASRZA01 > DASRZA01 > DASRZA01 > DASRZA01. The sequence goes on from DASRZA010000375.1 coordinate 490, forward strand.
GCCCTCTTCACCGCCCGACACACCGGATCCGAAGAAGTTGATGCCGTTCGCCTGGCACTCCTTCTCACGGCGCTGTGTATCTTCAAACCAGGAGTTGCCGCCGTCGATGATAATGTCACCCCTATCCAGCATTGGGGTGAGGGTTTTGATCGTGGCGTCGACCGGCGCCCCGGCTTTGATCAACATCATGATGACGCGCGGGCGCTCCAGTGAGTCCACGAATTCTTTGAGATCCTTGTACCCCTTCACCTGCTCGTTTCCCGAAACCTTCTGCATGAAGGAATCAACCATCTCGGGCTCGCGGTTCCAGGCGGAGACGCGAAAACCATGGTCGGCGACGTTGAGCGCCAGGTTCGATCCCATGACGGCCAGGCCGATCATGCCAAACTGGCCCTTGCCGTTTCCTGAGTCGGACATATTCTCTTATCCTTTCGATATCAGCGTGTCAATAATAGAATGTCGAATGCAGCCCGGACAGAATCCAACCGACTGCGTGACGACTGATAGTGTGCGGCGGGCGATCCGGGTGTTGTTTTCCCTTTCCGACGTAGGGTCGGAAACTCGCCCGCCATTCGGGATCTTTGATTCCGAAGTGGAACTACTACTTATCTACCTTCTTGCCGGCGAGGAGGAGCTTCGTCTCATCCACAAGATGTTCCACGGTAAAGCCGAAGTGCTTGAGCAGATCCTTTAAGGGCGCTGAGGCGCCAAAATGCCGCAGCGCCACCACGGCCCCGTCCGGCGCAATCCCCACGTACCGCCTCCAGCCGAGCGAGGTTCCCGCCTCCAGCGCCAGGCGATGGCGAACGTCCACCGGCATCACCGAGAGCCGGTAATCCAGCGGCTGCTGCTCAAACACCTCCCAGGAAGGGAGGCTGATGACCCGCGATTTGACTCCCTCGGCCGCCAGCCGATCCTGTGTTTCCAGGAGCAGGCTGACCTCGGATCCGGTTGCCATTAAGAGCACGTCGGGCTTGCCGTCACAGTCGGAAAGCACGTACCCACCCTTGTGCAGGCCGTTGGCGGGCGCATACCGGGTGCGATCCAGCGTCGGCAGGTTCTGACGACTCAGGATGAGCGCCACCGGGTGCTTCTTGCTCTTCATGATGTAGCGCCACGACTCGGCGACCTCGTTGCCATCGCAGGGACGCATGGTTACTAAGTTGGGAATGGCGCGCAGCGAGATGAGCTGCTCGATCGGCTGGTGCGTAGGACCATCTTCCCCAACGCCGATGCTGTCGTGCGTAAAGATATAGGCAATCGGCAGCTCCATCAACGCCGAGAGCCGGATACTGGGCCGCAGGAAGTCCGAAAAGATCAGGAATCCGGATCCATATACCTTCAGTTTGGACAGGGCCATTCCGTTCAGGAACGCGCCCATCTCATGCTCTCTAATCCCAAAGTGGAAGTTCCGAGCGCCGTACGATCCCTTCTCGAAGTCTCCCCCATCGGTCAGGCGCGTCTTGGTTGAAGGCGCCAGGTCAGCCGATCCCCCGATGAGCCAGGGAACGTTTTTGGCGATAGCGTTTTGAACTTTGGCGCTCGCCTCGCGGCCGGCCACACCTTTGGGATCGGCCGGGAAGGTCGGGATGTCGGCGTCCCAACCATGCGGCAGTTCGCCATTCTGGATCTGGTCCCACTCTCGAGCCAGCTCCGGGAATGCCTTCGAATAATCATCGAACCGGTCCTGCCATTCCGATTCCAGGGCCTTGCCGCGGGCGACGGCCTCCTTCATCGTATGTTCCTTCACCTCGTCCGGCACCAGGAACTGCGCATCCTCGGGCCATCCGTAGCGGCGCTTGGTGAGCCGGATCTCCTCTTCACCGAGGGGCTCTCCGTGCGCGCCGGACGTATCCTGCTTGTGCGGAGCGCCGTAGGCGATATGGCTGTCAACGATGATCAACGTGGGACGATCGGTTTCTCTGTGCGCAGTCTCAATCGCCTGCGAGAGCAGATCCAGGTCATTGGCGTCGCCCACCCGGAGCACGTTCCAATGATAACCCGAGAACCGGGCCGCCACATCTTCGGTGAACGCCAACGAAGTGTTGCCTTCTATCGTTATGTGGTTGTTGTCGTAGAACCAGATCAGGTTGTTGAGGCCGAGATGGCCTGCCAGGGAAGCCGCTTCGTGCGAGATCCCCTCCATCATGCAGCCATCCCCGCAGATTGCGTAGACCCGATAATCCACGACGTCGTGGCCGGGCCGGTTAAAATGACTCGCCAGCCATTTCTCGGCGGCTGCCATGCCCACCGAGGTCGCAATTCCATGCCCCAGAGGGCCGGTCGTCGTCTCCACACCGGGCGTGAAATCATGCTCCGGGTGTCCGGGACACTTGCTGTCCCACTGACGGAAGTTCTTAAGATGCTCCAGCTCCAGGTCATAGCCGGTGATGTGCAGGATGCTGTAAAGCAGCATTGACGCGTGGCCGGCGGAGAGAACGAACCGATCCCGGTTCGTCCAATGCGGGTTTTTTGGATTGTGTCGCAGGTAGCGATGGTAGAGGCAGTACGCCACCGGCGCGAGAGCCATCGGGGTTCCGGGGTGACCGGAGTTGGCCCGCTGAACTCCATCCATCGCCAGGGTACGGATCGTGTTCACGGCCAATTGATCCATATCATTCTGCGTCGGGACAAGGGTAGTGGCTGGCATGGGCGCCCTTTCGTTGAGAAATCGTTGATTGAGACAGTTTAACGGCGGAAGCGGACGAACGCGGACAGTATAGCAGAGATTGGACGCCTCGTGTAGAATTCCTGCCTGTCCGTTCAGGAATGTCCCGTTTCAGGATGACCCCATGCCTGAAATCTGAGTTCACTGACTCCCAATCGGGCCGCCACCACTTCCATCTGGTCCCTCGCAGCGTCGCGCAGGGCCACGATGGGTATTTGGGCGGGCGCCCACGGCGCAGATCGGCGTAGTCATTTGTCGCTAGGAGTACAATCTGGACGCAGGTCGATTCAGTGAGGCGCCGCATTCGATGGAGAAGTATTTGTCGCTCGCTCCAGTGGAGACCTGGGCCGGTTCGGGTGCCAGTGGGCAGCGTTCACCGGTGTATGATGCCTCCGTTCTGCAACCATCCGCGGTGTTCCTCCTAACCGGACGCAAAAGCGGAGGCCGATATTTCGAGTAAGATCGCCGCGCCGGGCACCTGATACGCGAAGGGTGCGAATCGGGGAAGCGAATCGGGCCATCGAACCTCGCTGCGCGATGTTCAGCCTCTACCGTAACCACGAAATACTCTCGGCTGTGACCTCAAAACACCGAGGCCGAGCAAACCCGGTCTATTCCTGGGCCAAAAACCGAAGGAGGAGGATTCCCGCAAGGTGGGCGAGATCCCATCTGTTGGCCGGCCTGAGTCGATCGCTCGCGCCATTCGGCCTTCGGACCGGCAGAACTCGAACATAGGTGACAGCGTTAGTGTCCGCTGGCTCATCCTCGCTCTTGCCGCGAATCCGTGGTCGCCGCAAGTCGGAGGCCGACTCAGATCCCAACAATATCAGCTTTGGCGAGCGTTATGAACTGGACGAAAAGCTCATTCTATCGTCGCCGGTTTTCAGAAAAGGCAAACTAACGTAACGCTGGGCCCGGTACACTGAGCAACCAGTCTGATTTCGCCGATAGATAACTTACGAAGCGCCGCTGGTTATAATACGCCTCAGAGCGGCTTAGCCGGGAGGTTTTGCCGGCGATAAACGCCGGGGAGACGTGACAGGGGGTTTTGTCATGAGATGGGAACAGGTAGGTTTCAAGCCCCAATACCCGGAACCGATCGAAGATTGCGGCTGGTCGGGACGTCTGCCTATTGCGGGGCGTTCCTCTGCACCGGTGCGCTCAACTCGGATTTCGGGGGACATGCGCCCAAAACCGAAACCAAGGCGTTCCTCTGTACCTGCGCGCTCAACTCCCTCCGCACCCATTTCGGATGCCGAGTTGGCACGCCTCCTGCTTCGCTTCTGGATCGCGAACAGCGAATTGGTAAGGAAGAAACTGGGAATTGAATTGGGTCGCGACGGGAACTGGACGCCGAGCGGCGC
>DASRZA010000376.1:0-14137 GCA_035686845.1 Armatimonadota bacterium
GGGCCAACTCCGGGATAATCCAGCCCGGCCGAGACCGAGTGCGTGCCGATAATCTGCCCATCCGGGTCCTGCAGCACGTAACTGCGAGCGCCATGCAGCACGCCGGGTGATCCGGCCGCCAGGCTCGCCGCATGCTGCCCGGTTCCAAGCCCGGCGCCGCCTGCTTCCACCCCAATCAGACGCACCGCGGTATCGGGCACAAAGGCATGGAAGATGCCGATCGCGTTGCTGCCACCGCCCACGCAGGCGATCACCGCGTCGGGCAGCCTTTCTGCCTGCTCTAAGATTTGCGAGCGGGCCTCGGCGCCGATCACCGACTGAAAATCACGAACGATGGTCGGGAACGGGTGTGGTCCAACCACCGATCCAATAATATAATGGGTGTCGGCGACATTCGTCACCCAATCCCGAAACGCCTCATTGATCGCGTCTTTAAGCGTGCGTGTCCCGCTCTCTACCGGGTTAACGCGAGTTCCGAGCAGCTCCATCCGGAACGCGTTCAGCGCCTGCCGCTCCACGTCGTCCGAACCCATGTAGACCTCGCACGGCATCCCGAACATCGCGGCCGCGGTCGCGCACGCCACTCCGTGCTGCCCGGCGCCCGTCTCCGCAATCACCCGCTTCTTCCCCATGCGGCGGGCCAACAGCATCTGGCCGACCGCGTTATTGATCTTATGAGCGCCGGTGTGGCAGAGATCCTCTCGCTTCAGGTAGATCCGGGCGCCGCCGCAATACTCGGTGAGCCGGCTGGCGAAAGTTAAGCGGGTCGGCCGACCGACGTAATCATGCAGGATCTGTGAAAGCTCCGCCTCAAACACAGGATCCTGCCGCGCGCGGTCGTATTCGGCTTCCAGTTCCTCCAGGACACCCATAATGATCTCGGGAACGAATTGCCCCCCAAAATCTCCAAAATGACCGTTCACAGCTTCCAAATCAAAACCTCCGGGGCGCGAGGAACCCGATGCCCTCTTGCGCCTTCGTCCCACCCGCCCGGCTGAACCCGGGGGCTACAGCCCTGCGAACCCCGCATTCCGTCCGCGACCCGCGCCGCGTCCTCACGTCGCAGACCTCTCTCCCGTCCTCTCCCCGAAGCGAGGAGAAGAGCCTGTACTCGGACGCTCGTCTTATACATCCGCACTCTGCTTGGTACTACTCCTCCATCTTTCAGTTGCGGCTCTCCGCGGATCTCAGCGTCTCCGCGGTGAGCTTTGCCTCCGTCCATCGTCCTTCGTCCTTCTTCCGCGTTTCCTCTGCGTCTCCCCGCGAATCTCGTCGTCTCCGCGGTGAGCTTTTCAGCCGTCCTTCGTCCTTCGTCCTTCGTCCTTCGTCCTCTCCTACAGGATAGCCGACGCGGCGCGGGCTGCACGGATAAAACTGCGAACCAACTGAACGTCTTTGCGGCCGGGCGATGATTCGACACCGCTGCTCACGTCAACGATATCAGGTTGCGCCTGGGCGATAGCGGCGCCGACATTCGCTGGTGTCAGCCCACCCGCCAGAATAAGCGGGACGCCGTTCCGCGGCGCCTTCGCGGCCAGCCGCCAATCGAAGGTCTGCCCCGTACCGCCTGCCCGGTCCCTGGAGTACGCGTCCAGAAAAACTCCAGCCAGATCCGCGCCGTACGAGCTGATGCCTTCAAGATCAGATTCGTCGCGGATTCGGAACGCTTTCCAGACACGGCCTGCGCCGAGGGCCTCGACGGTCTCGGGTGATTCCTGGCCGTGAAGCTGAGCGATCGCGATTCCGCACTCCTCGTACGCTTTCTGAATATCGTCAACCTGCGCGTCCACGAAGACCCCGACTGTCGTTACCTCGGTTCCGACACCGGCGATAATTCTCGCGGCCGTGGCGCGATCCACCTGCCGCGGACTTGGCGCGAAGATAAAACCGATCAGATCCGCCCCCGCGTCCACGGCCGCCATCGCGTCGTCCCGATTGGTAATCCCACAGATTTTTACACGTATCATGACGCCCAACATCCCCGTCGCACCCGTTTCGGCTCGCGTCCCGGCCCGGGTATTATTTTACCATGGACGATACCAAATGCCCTCACGGCGTATAGAGAGATTATCAACGTCCGCTGCCGCGCTTCGAATCGTCGTGATTCCATTTCCGGAGCCCGCCGCCAATAGATCTGCCGCTGAAACCGCAAACCTTCAGCACCGGGATCCATCCTAAAGCCACGGTATCCGGACCGCGAGGCGCGGGCGGGCCGACAGGCCTCTTATTCTAACCCGGTGAGGTCAACTCGGTGAAGAACGTCTCAAGCGCTCGCTGCAGCCGCCGATTTTCGGAATCTGCCGTGGGGTAATCGAAGTGCCCGGCGGACAATACAAACAGCTCCTTGGGGCCGGGCACGGCGTTATAGACAGAAAACTGCCCTGGAGGTGGTACCGCCGGATCGAACAGCGCGGCCGCGACCAGTGTCGGAATACGCAGATGCCGCGCTGCGGTCGCGGCGTCGAAGTACCGGAGCGTCGCCGCGATCTCCGGGTGTTTCTGATGATAAGTCCGCACGGATTCGCCGCTGCCCACACATGGCAGCGTCAGGCGCAAGGGGTGATTACCAAAACTTGGAATGCCAATATAAGCCGCCTGAAAGCGCTCATCCCAGGGAGCGGCCAACGCGCCGATGCCCCCTCCAAAACTCACGCCCATATAATCCAAACGTTCGGCCGCTTCGGGAACCATGGTGATCAAGGCCGTTGCCGCACACCAGATGTCGGCGGCGCACCCACCATGAATGTAGGTGTCTCGTGAGTTAATGCCGTGCAGCACGTGCCCCGGCGCTTCAGCCGCAATATCCGGGCGACGGCTCCGCGATTGTCCTCGCAGACAGGGAAAGATAGCCGCAGCATGGCTCATGGGCAGCCAGTCGTCTGGCGCATCCCGCCCACCATATCCATGCCCAACAACCACTCCCCGCTTCACCGGCCCTCGACGCGGAAGCGTCAACCAGCCTCCTATCCGTATGTCATTCAGGGAGGTGAACTCAACATCGAAGATTTCGAAATCCCCGCTCCTTCCGGCAGACTTACGTTGCGGCGCAGTAGCTACCTTTTGGGCTTGATGATGAAGGGTCTGCCAGAATGCCACAAAGTCTTCCGGTTCTTCGGGCGCAGGAACCTGAAGAAGCGCCGCCAGATCATAGCCGTACGTTGGGTCGAATGCGAAGGAATGTGTGAATGAATCAGTTCGAGTGTGGATTTTCCAGAATGGTCGTCGCATCGGCTTGCTTTCCCGTTCCGTCCTCCGTCTATCATCCTCCAGCGAGTTCCCGCGTCGCCGCTTCGATATCTTCGCTTCGCATCAGCGTCTCGCCGACGAGAACAGCCCGGGCGCCGCACCGTGCCATCGCTTCCACGTCGTCGCGGCCAGAGATTCCGCTCAACGCGGCGACCAGGGCGCCGGCTGGCGCGAGAGACATCAACTCTTCGGTGGTTTCGAGACGAGTCTCAAACGTCCGGAGGTCCCGGTTATTGATCCCGATCAGGTCGGCGCCAATCTCGGTCGCCACTGCCATCTCTTCTGCCGTGTGAACTTCCACAAGGGCGTCCATCCCCAATTCTTTCGCTGCGACATAGAGCCTGCAAAGCGTCAACTCATCAACGATCGAGGCGATCAACAGCACCGCGTCGGCGCCCGCCGCGCGAGACTCATGAATCTGGTACGGGTCTAGGATAAACTCCTTGCGAAGCACGGGCAGCCGGACCGATTCTCGAACTGCCCTGAGAATCGACAGGCTCCCCCGAAAGTAGGTCGCGTCAGTGAGAACTGAGAGCGCCGCGGCGCCGCCGGACTGGTAACTCTGCGCAATCGAAACCGGGTCAAAATCCTCTCGAATCACCCCCTTCGAGGGTGAAGCCTTCTTGATCTCCGCGATCAGCGCGACATCGGTACCGTCTAACGCCGCGCGGAAGCCGCGCGGGGCGGACTGAGATCGGCATCGCCGGGCCATTTCCTCGCGCGGGCATGTCCGAATAGCGGCTTCTATCTCACTCCACTTCGTGGCAACAATACGATCGAGGATGTTACACAATCCCGTAACCTCGCTGAACGTCGAAAACGCCCGCCGGGTGTCGATGCCTGGCGCCGTGCGGCGAAGTTCTCCCAGGGTTGGCTGTCGCCAATATCAGGCATCCAGGTGGCATAGGGGCGGGTTTGAAGCCCTCCCCTACCCGGGTCTTGCCTGTCATCGATCGCCAGCGCAGAATTCACGGAGCGTCTCCAGCCGGCCCATCGCGGCGCCCGAATCGATGGACTCCGCCGCTAACTGAATGCCCTCTTTGAAGGTATGCGCGCGATCGCTCACGATGATCGCCGCCGCCGCGTTCACAAGCGCCACGTTCCGCCGGTGGCCCGCTTCGCCCTGCAGTACCCGCAGTAGAATATCCCGATTCTCCTCTATGGTCCCACCCCGAATATCCTCAATCCTCGCCGGTTCCAGTCCAAAATCCTCAGACGAAACGAGCCTGGTGGCGATCTGTCCGCCCTTCAACTCGGTGATTTTCGTTTGTCCGATCAACGAGATCTCGTCGATCCCCGAAGAGCCGTGAACGACGAAGGCATGAACCGCGCCGAGGTTTTGCAGCACCTCTGCCAGGGTTTCGGTGAGGTCGCCATCATAAACACCCATCACCTGCCGGCACGCGCCCGCCGGGTTGGTCAGTGGGCCGAGGAGATTGAAAACGGTCCGTACGCCAAGCTCGGACCGCGGTCCGGCCGCATATTTCATCGAAGGATGGAATCGCTGCGCAAAGAGAAATCCAATTCCAATGGCGTCCACGCATTCGGTGACCGCGTCCGGCGTCATCTCGACGTCTATTCCGAGCGACTCCAGGACGTCGGCGCTCCCGCACCGGCTCGACATGGCCCGGTTCCCGTGCTTGGCGATTGGAACGCCCGCGCCCGCCGCCACAAAGGCCGCGGCAGTGGAGATATTGAAAGTGTTGAGCCGGTCGCCGCCGGTTCCACAGGTGTCGACGAGGTCGGGACGGGCGCATTGTATCGTGTGGGCGCGTTCGCGCATGACTTCGGCGAAACCGGTAATCTCGTCGGCGGTCTCGCCTCGAAGGCGGAGCGCGATCAGCAGCCCGGCGATCTGCGCCGGAGTCGCCGATCCCTCCATGATCTGCTCCATCGCCTGCGCAGCCTCAGCCTTCGTCAGATGCTGCCCTTCCACCAGTTTTCGAATGGCTTCTCTCATGCGATCCCTATCTTGATTCCCGCACGTCTCTTAACGATGATACTCCCCCCTGTCATAGCGCTCGCCGACGCGGGACTCTGATGGAGTCGACCGAAGCCCGCAGCGCGCCATGAAGAGATTATATCAGCAGCGGCGCGTTATCTGCTGTTCGCCATTCCAGGGCGCATGCGTCCAACCACCCACCGCGCAGCAAAGATAGGTCCCATCAGCGGCAGCGGCGTACGGAGCGCCGTTCGGCTGGCCGTTCCGTAACTGATAGTGCGCGTCATAGACTGGAGCGCCGCTGCTGTTCCATTTCTTGAAATCCGCGCCCGTTTCGTCCCATCCGTTCGCGGTATAGATTCCGCCATTCTGATCGACTGCCACCGACTCGATGTTAAGGCGATCGCGCAAGAACAACCAGCATCGGGAACAGAATCGAGTATCTCTTCACGTTGTTAAAATCTCCGCATACGCGTTTCTCGCCTCGAGCGGCAGTTCCTGCCGAGATTTTCAGGGTCCGCGCGGGGCGCGGGGCGGCCTGTGCCACCGCTAATGGTGGCGCGGGCGTCCCTGCCCGTGCCGTGTGAGTTGCGCCGTAATACATCGCCGGGTAAACTCTAGAGCATCCCGGATGACGCCGGGCCGGGCGATTACCCATGCCCATATCGGAGAATTACGTGCCACTTGTCGAGCCATTTCCATCGCTGCAGCAGATCATGCGCCTCATTGGAGAGGCCGGCGTCCGGCTGGTAGACATTGGCGCGTCGGAAGGCGCCGCGGGGAATATATCGGTGTTCCTCGGCTGGGACGTCGATCTCACCCATCATTTTCCCAATGCGGAACGGCTCACGCTCCCGGAACCGGCGCCCGGCCTCGCAGGCAAGCTGTTTCTGGTAACCGGATCGGGGCGGAGGCTGCGGGAGATTGAACACGACCCGGAGGCCAATCTAAGCGCCATTCGAATTGATGGCGGCGGCGCCAGCGCGACCATGTATACTTCGCCGCGCCGTCTTTTCGAGCAGCCAACCAGCGAGTTGAATTCACATCTCGCCGTTCACGACGCCATGATCCAGCGCGACCGGCTCAACTTCCACGCGATTATTCACGCTCAGCCGCTCTATCTCACCTATCTGAGCCATATCTCTGCGTACCAGGAGACTCGTGCCCTCAACATACGGATCTTGCGCTGGCAGCCGGAAACCATTGTCCATCTGCCGCGTGGAGTCGCCTATCTTCCGTTCGCCCTGCCCGGTTCGCGGGAGCTGATGAGGGCAACCGTTGCGGCGATGGAGCAGGAGTACCGGGTAGCGCTCTGGGCGAAACATGGCGTTATGGCCCGTTCGGATCTATCGGTGAAGCGTGCGGCCGATCGTATTGAGTACGCCGAGACCGGCGCCCACTACGAATACCTGAATCTGAGCGCGGGGTCTCCCTCGGAAGGCCTCACCGGCGAAGAGCTCCGGCAGATCGCCCATCGATTCGGCGTAGAGCAGGATTATTTCTAGCAGGCGGCGCAGAGCTCCGAGGCCGGTGTTTCATCAATGCCGGCGCGGCGCAAGATCTCCAGCCAGTCGATCTCGTCGGAAGTCGCCGGATGCCGGATGAAGTAGTCGAGCTGATGGGAACCTGCGTAATCGGCGTCGATGGCAACGCTATCCTCGCCAAACGCAAACCAGTGCTCCCGCAGCTCCTGATCCGTCTGCTGCGGGGCACGAAGTTCCTCCACGGATGATCGGACACGCCGGCGTGCGAACTCAATGGCGAGATCCCTGTCCGGGAACCCGCCGACGAGCCGCTCCCCACCCTCGGGATCGCGGTAACGATTCATATCGATAATCAGCACGGTCCATGTCTGGCCCATCTTCGTTCTCTCCGGCGCGGCAACGATTCACTCGGGTGGAATCAACACCTATTTATAAGACGACAAAAAAGGGCGAATCCTCTCACTGAATCACAATTTTTTTTTGAAGACTAAGATCAGCCCATGGCCGATTAGTGACGCCATGCGTGTGTCGCCGCACAGAGAGCGGTCTATCATGATGGCAGCAGCCTTTGACGAAGCTCCAAATCGAGAGCTCGGTCGACCGGAGCCTGTTGATTAACAGTGATGGGACGCTTTTTCCGCTTGAGAGGATAGCGCCGGCATGGAACGAGAAGAATTGATTCGCGCCGCGGAGTCTGCCGGATTCTCCTGCAGCGACCGGGAGATCCGGGACCTCACCCGCGAGCGACTGCTGAAGGTCGTGCGCCGGGAGGGTAAAGGCCGCAAGATCATCATCCATGACGAGGCCGACCGGCTCCGTCTCCTGGCGATACTTGGGCTGCGCCGGCCCCTGCCGCACGGCCTCGACGTCAACCGGTTCGAAAAACTCCGGTCCTGGCTCGGCGCTGTCAACGAAAACCCGATTGAGCCGGAAGCCCTCACAGCGCTGACCTATATTCTGGGCGTTTACGGAATCGACGTTGAGGAGGCGCGTCGCGCCGCGGTCGAGTATCTCGAGCGGGAGCGGAAGCGGCTTGGCAGGGGACTACTTCAGCAGATTGAGAACGCGTTTTTTCCCGCGATGGGCTTCATATTTGTGGGATGCCAGGCGTATCAGCAGCCAGGTATTTACGAAATCGCCGATTCTCACACGATCGTGGCCCGCGAGGTGATCGACGGAGCGGCCGTGGACGTGATCCGCGAGGAGAAATACACGCTTCGAGACGAGATCGCCTCGTTTGTTCCACCGGGCCTCCAGGGATACGTCGGAGCGGACAGCCTGGCGCAGTTCGCCCGGGTAATCGACCCCCGGCAAATCTTAGAGAAGCTGGAGAGCGAAGACCCGGACCGGCTGCGCGCCGCGGCCGTGGCGACGCGTACGCTCTTCGGACCGCTATTCGCGCTCGCGCCCCCGCCGTACGCCGCCGCGACAATCTACGCCTGGGCATTCTTCGTTTCGCTGATATCGAGCCATCCACCCGCCGAGATGATGGTGGCGGCGCTGGAACGGATGCCAGAGCCGATGTTCGTCCAACTCGCCGGCGCCCTCGAAAGCGCGGCCCGGTTCGCCCTCAACCGACGCACGTCGCCGGACCGGGCGCCTCTCGCCGGAGACGCGGCGCACGAACTGGCGCCTGGGGAGACAGATTCAGGCAATTCCAATCTCGCGCACTGAACGCCGGTGCAGCCCCTGCCCGGGAATCCGGCGGCTGTGTGCACTCAGGTCGCGTCAAACTGTTGCCGGGCCGACCGTCATGCCGCTCACCCGGTCGGCGTAGTCGTACGAGAAGGTTACCACCGCCGTCCCGACGGTCCGTGACAACAGCCGGCCATCGGTGTCCCATACGTATCCGCTGCCGGTGATCTTCTGCATGTTGTCGATGTCGAACGTGGCGTTTCCCCCGCCGGGCAGGTCCCGCGAAATGAGGCTGTCGTTCAGGTAGTATTGATATTCGCAGGTATAGGGATCGAGGCGGGTCCTTATCTCGCTGATGAGCCTCCCTTCATCATCGAAGACGTTCACGGTTTGCGATGCATCGTTCTCGGTGATTGTCACGCGGTTCCTGTTCATGTCCGAGCCGAACGCAGAAAGACGTTTTGTTAAAAGTCGCCCAGTGCCGGATAAGGTGGAATTACATCGTCGTCTACGCACCAGCGCTCGGAAAATGCCACTCCGTATAATCCGTCGAAGTTCCAGACCCCGTGGCTCCGGCGTAACTCGACCCTGTCCCCTTCGATGTCATTTCTTGCTCCGGCAACAACGTAGACCCTCGCCCGGTTCCCGAGCACCCAAATCACTTTTTGAAATCTAATGGGTTGCTGTAGTCCGATGGCCCTCACCCCCGCCCGTATCGCGTTCTGCATGTGAGGAAGGTACACCAAGCTAACAATCTGGTCGTAAACGTAGGGCATGACGGGGATGAGAAGTACGACAATCCAGACAGCATGCCAAGTCCTAAAGCGTGACCGGCGACATTGCGCCGGTCGCGGCGAGACCTTCCCATCGGCCCTTGAACGACCGCCGCGCCGGATAATGGCCATGAACCCGCGCCATAGACACTGAGAGACCCAAATGGTGATGTACATGGCAGCGATAGCGGCGTAGCAGACAACAAAATATAAGGCCATCCAAATCACACCTCAACCTCCCCGCGCTGGTGTTCCATAAAGGGCTGCCCGAATCGAGCGGTACGCTTCCAAGAACCGCTCGCCGTAGGGCGAAGGCGCCGGGTGAGGATGCGGCGCCGTTTCGGCTCTGTTGTACTCAGTGAGCACGATAGACATCTCGCCAGGCCCCAGATGATCCCACCGGCCCGGGTACCACTTGCGCGCCAGCGTGGTCAGCAAGCCGGCTGAGTTTTCTAGCTGCGCGTGAATGTCCGCTTCGTAACTCGTCGCGTGGAGCGCTCGCTGATGCACGCCGGCAAGGTAGCTTCCAGCCCATCCTAACCCCACCGCCGACAGCCCGGTCCTCAGAGGGCCCTTTGGTAGCTTCGGGAGAACCGATCCCCGCTGATTGAACTTCGTTATTCCGAAATCCCCCTTGCCCGCGAACTTATACTTAAACATGCTTAACTGCTGACTCTCGCTGCTCCATCCCACAAGCCCCCCGCCAAACATCTCCACCCACACGACGCCGGCGAGAAGTTCTGGTTGGATATGGTGCTTTGCCGCAACCTGTATGATCTGTGTACGATGTTCGTGAACGACAGACCACGCAAAGGACGCTGAGACTGCGCTACTTAAACTCGCGAGTTCAGGCACCGGCTCGAGAACCCCAGGACCTTGTATCGGCCGGCGCATAAGGCGACGAACGAGCGCCGGGTTGGGACTGCGGTCGAGATCCGGGTGAGCGGTTTCAGACAACGCTTCTTGCCAATCTCTCAGCAACTTGCCTGCGATACTGTTGCCCATCTCTGCGTGGGACCCTATGCTCTTCAACCATCCGTGTCGAGAGCCAGACGGGTACCGGTTTCTCAGCCGCGTAAGGCTCCCGACATCGGCGGCTAGTTCCGGCCAATAGGGATTCTGCCGGCTAATACCGCTGCGCCCAATCTACACCTCAATTTCCTGCGGCCACGCCGGCTGAGGCGGATGCCACGGCGCCACTCCCCGCTGCTGCAGCACGTACTGGTGATGCTCGGAATTGAGGATATCCCACAACTCCCGCGCCGGCCCGTAGCTCACGTCCTCCCACCGTCCACCGTGCTTATGGATTATGTCCCGCAGCAAGTGCTTGATATACCGCTGCCGCTGCTGACCGAAATCGGGATACTCCCGGCTGATAATCCCCCACAGCCGGTCGAAAACCTGGCCGGGTGACGTTCCCTCCGTCTGCATACCACCAGGATCGATGTTGCTCCACGGATTGTCCCTGCCGTACTCGTACAGGTTCACATCCCACACCGGGTCCTGGCTCGTGAACCGGCCCAGCAGCGGGTCGTACATCCTCGCCCGCATGTGATGCGGAACCACGAGGTCCGGCGCTAAACCCTTCTCCTGCCTCACTCCCTCCTCGCCCACAAACCCGTAGGCGCTCGTAAGCGTCTTCGTGCTCCTCAAAAGCCCATACGCGTCGAAGATGGTGTCATTGGTATCGGCTTTGCTCGGGTCTTCCTGCCTTCTCGATGTGGCCCGGCCGTCCCACCGGAAGAAGTCGGTGGACCAGGTCTGCGGGTCGGTGGTGAGCGTGGTGATCCGCTGGGAGATGAGACCGACGCCGTGGGTGTAATCCACCACCTGCTGGCTCAGGACGTTCAGGTCCAGCCGCACCAGATCGCGGGGCCTGAGCGCCACGGTGTCCGTGCTCCTCGTGATGGTTAGAGGGAGCCATTCCCGCAGCACGTCCCGGCCGTCCAGCAGGAATTGGGAGCGGAGGCCATTTCTTTGCAGCCACTGCAGGCCTCCATCCCCGTCGTAATGATACGCAAGCGTGAGGGCGGTCGCCCCGGAGCCGACGGTCATCCCGCTCACCCGGTCCGCGTAATCGTACGAGAAAGTGACCGTCCCCAGGCCACCGATTCTTGAAAGTAATCGGCCATCAGTGTCCCAACTATACCCGCCTCCGGTGATTTTCTGCATTATGTCGACGTAGAATGTGACGTTCCCACCGCCCGGCAGGTCCCGTGAGATGAGGCTGTCGTTCAGGTCATACGCGTAGTTGCAGACGTACGGATCGAGACCGGTTCTTAACTCTCTGGTGAGCCGGTTCTTATTGTCAAACACGTTCGTGGTCACCGACCCGTCATTCTCGGTAATTGTCGTCCGGTTGCCGCTCATGTCCAGCTCATACTTGAACCCGATGCCGGCGCTCTGATTGGGATCGCCTTTATACACCAGCCGGTCGGCCATATCCTAGCTCAGGCTCACCACGCTCCCGTTCGGCAGTGTAACCTGCGTCAGCCTCTCCGCCAGATCCCACTGGTATTCCGTAACCTCGTTAAAGACACTGGTCAGTTCCGAGAGGTTATTGTCTCGATCATACCCATATAACACCGTGCCGGCGCTATATACCATGCTGGCTCGCCGGCCGCCGGGATCATAGCCGTACTCAGTTTTCCCTTTCGGGGTCGCGGCGGTCTTCAGCCGGCCATCGGAATCGCAGCGGTCACCCATCTATCCAAACCTCGGAACCCTCCCGCCAGCTCGGATCACCGTCGCGAACGCGAAGCGCACCGCACTCCTACACCTCCGCCGGATCAGAGACGATTCGCAGGCCGGTGATTCGCTCAAAGTGTTTGCGATTTGTCGTAAGGAGGGTGAGTAAACTCTCCAGGCTGGTGCTCGCGATGAAGAGGTCTATGTCACCGATTAACAGGTTCTGGCCCCGCAGCTCTGCCCGCAGCGAGCCGAACAGGTCGCAGATTTGCGGGGTGAGGCGGAGGACCGCCTTATCGGACAGGAAGGCCTCAACTGCGCTGCGAGCGGCCGCAGGGTCGCTCGCCCGGTAAATCCCCTCGGCGAGCTCCGCCAGCGCCACGATGGAGACAGCGAGGCGCCCGGCGCCGATGCGGGAAATCGCGGCGGTGAAGTCCCGAGATGCGCGCAGGTGACGGATGATCCAGCCGGTGTCTAGCAGATGCGTTAGGGTCACAGCGTAACCTCGGGCCGGGTGTTCAGAAGTCGGCTCCGGTAAACATCTTCCTCGAACGTCCCGCAGTCGAGCAGTGAACCCCACGCCCCTGAGGTTGAGCCAGTGGGGTCAGCGGACAACGAAGGCGCCTCCGGGAGCGCGATAGTGACCTCGACCTCAGCGCCCTCTTCGAGCGGCAAGGGTTCAGCCGGCTCGATGCGACCCATCGTATAGAATCCTTTAATTGTCTTGAGCATTGCAATCCCTCCGGGCTCATCTGCGGCTCTCCCGGCGGATATGGCAAGGGCGACGGCCCGACTGCCGGATGACGCCGACGCTCCCGCCACCCGGCAGGTGCATCAACCCTGTCTGTCGTCCCATGTTATCATAGACGATGGAAATCAGTTTTCCGCTCGGCCGGGTGATCAGTATCCGCCGTCCCACCGGATCATGATCATACACCTCCAGGCTGTTGTCCGCAAAAGTGAGCGTGGTCAGCAGCGCTCTCAGATCGTAACCGACTAAAAACGAACACGAAGGGCACGAAGGTCCCGCGAAGGGCGCGAAGAGAAGAGGAAGAAAAAAAGACTCCGGCCAAACGCGAACACGAAGGGCACGAAGGTCCCGCGAAGGGCGCGAAGGGATCCGAAGAGGAAAAGGGCAAACATCGGCAGTGAGGCCGCGCCGCCCCACGACGCGGTAGGGACCGCCGGCGGCCGCGTTCCCTGGCTGGACGTCCGCGGGCCCCGGTCTCAGGTCCCGGGAGCGGAGCCGAGGTCTATCCCGTTAACCAAGCAGCAAATCTGCCTCTGGGTGTTCTATTGCACCGGCGGCGCCGTCGCCGGAAGGACGCTCGAGTGGATCCGGACCCGGGACGGCCGCAACAGGGCTTACCCGTTCCGATGCGAACGCGCTACCGATTTGATGTCGTCGGAATGCCCGCCGCCCGCCCCGGGAGGTGACGGGCCGGTGGAGAACGTCATAGAGGATGGTGGTAATCGCGCCCCTGGCGTTGATGATAGTCTGCAGGTCACCGGCCGGGGTATAGAGGTAGGTCGTGATAAACCCGAGCGCGTCCACGGTGGAGTAGCGTCGCGCCGATTCGTCGTAATTATGCTGCGTGGCGCCGCCCCGGGCGGGAGTATAGCTCTTCAGCGCCCCGGTCGAGACGTAGGCGAGCTGCGTGGTCGCCCCGCCCGACTGCCCGGTGACGGCGTTCGTCTTCATTCTCCCGGTCCCAAAGTACGAGAGCGAGGTTCTAAGATGGGTGGGGTCGGCGCTCACCAGCAGCTCATCCCGCGGAGTATAGCTCCGGTTGGTCACAGCGAATCTTCCGGGTTCGCTGAGATCGGCAGTAAAGGTTACAAAAGTCCACTCCATACTCTGTTAGCTCAGGGCACTGATATGCCGGCCACTCATCGAGTGTGAATTGACCCGATGCTCGGGGCGTCTTCGATCCGCGTAATCGATCTTTCCACTTCAGGACCTTAATGTCCTGTCGTCCGCCGTGCAGCGAGCACGAACTCCAGCCAGAGACGCTCCTGGCAGCCATGTTCAAGGGCCCCACAGCGCTCTTCCGCCAACGACAGGTCGGCCGGCGCCAGCTTCCCGATCGCGGTCTCCAGGATCCGGCGAGCGCCCCAGTTCCAGATCCAGATCCTTCCATCGGTGTCGGCCACTGCCAGGGTGTGGCCATCAGGGCTCAAGCAGAGCCGGAGACCATCCACACTAAACTCCCGGGCGGGCGATGGGTCCGGAGGTCTCCAAACGTAGGCTATTCCGTCGCCAGTGCTCGCCAGGACTCGGACCCCATCATCGGCGGCGACCCCATAGGCCACCCCAGTATTCCTCGTCCAGAACGCTTCGGACGCCCCGGGCAGCCCCCACAGTCGAA
>DASRZA010000377.1:0-5358 GCA_035686845.1 Armatimonadota bacterium
CTTCTCTTGCCTACCCATCTTCCGGGAACGGCTGCGGATCCGACGGTCTGTGGTACACCTGGCGTGGGAGGATCGAACCCTACATCAAGGATTATGGGGTCTTTAAGTGTCCCTCGAATCCGAACAACAACGCCGCGACCGGAGATATTGATAAGAACTTCATGATTTCCTACGCCGTCAATGGGGTCAAGTTCAATAACGGCAACGCCCTGAAACTGGCTCAAATCGACAGACCGGCGGACACGGCCATGGTTCTTGAGTCGACATGGGCTTGCGGCGATCTGGGGGACTGGGTAGCCGTGAACGGCAACATTAACAGCTGTGGTTATGCCTTCTACCAGCATCACGGCGCCGACAACGGTCCCGCTTCTCCCCAGGGCGGCCTGGGCAACTGGGTCTTCTTTGACGGTCACGTCAAGTCAGATCACATGACCGATCTCATGAAGGATCAGGGAGGCTGGAACAAGTGGGGCCGCGTGCAAGGCGACGGTATGCTTGCCTATGACGATCCGTCGGCCGGCCACATCTGCACCCGGAACCTGTAGGACACGGGTCTCCAACTAACACCGGGCAGCCCGTTCGCCAGGTTGTGGTGGACGGGCCACTCCACTCGCTCGATTACCGATAGGTACGAGTGCAACTACAGCCCCCTTTTTGTCCCGTAGGTGTAAAGGATGAAGTTTTCTCAAAGCCGCCTCGCTTTGCTCCTGCTGGGAGCGCTGGGGGCGGCTCTTTTGATCTGGTTCTTGATTCAGCCCTCCGCTGCCCGGCAGGATTATCAGCGCGGAGCGGATTTGGCGAAAGTTCAGCTCTGGCCGGAGGCCGCTGCGGCATGGAAGCAGGCGATTCACAGCAACCCTCGTTTTGTCCCGCCTTACCGAAAACTGGCAGATCTCTATGAGCAGCAGGGCGACGAGACTGACGCCATTAAAGTCTGGAGGGACCTTGCCAAACGGGTTCCATCCGCAAAGCACGTTCTCTGCCAATTGTCCGCAGACGAAGGGGCGGCCGGGCTGCAAGCGCCTGCGTTGAATGACGCCGAGAAGGAGCTGAAGCAGGATCCGTCGTGCCCGACCGCCAGCCTGGTAGCCGGGCAGATCCTGGCGAATACCTCGCTCCAGGAAGAGGCCCTGGCGCGCCTCAAAGTCGCCGCCGCCGCGTATCCCACCAATGACGCGCTTCAGCTCCTCTACGGCCGAGAACTGGCAAAAAACCGACTCTATGACCGCGCCATCCCGCAGCTTCAAGCCGTCTTGAAACGGCAGCCTTCCTCCGCGGAGGGCATTTACTGGCTGGCCTATTGCCTGAGCCGCATCTCCCCGCCAAAGACCCTCGCGGCAGAGACCCTGCTCAAGGAAGCGCTCAGCATCCGGCCGGATTACCCGGAGGCAGCCGCTGAGCTGGGCCACGTCTACCAGCAAGCGGGCCAGTCAGCTCTCGCCATCCCGTATCTCAAACAATCCCTTGTGGAACAGCCGCACCAGCCCACCGCGCTCTTTGATCTTGCGGCGGCGCTCCGAACAACCGGGCAGAAAACGGCCGCCACTGCTGCGCTGGGCCGATTCCAGGTGGAAAGCGCGCTGTCGGCCCGTGAGTCCGAGCTTCAGCGGCGCTATGCCGTCGACCGATCGCCCGCGGAGGCAATCGCGCTGGCCCGGCTGGAGCTGCAGATGAACAATCCGCAAGCGGCGATCCGGGCGCTTCAGGAAGTCGCTCTCAAAAACCCGCACGACACGAAGATTACCGCGCTGCTGCGACAGGCTCAGTCGAAATTGGGAGAATGAGAGCGCCGGGTGGGGACGGGGCCCGAGACGCGGGCACGGACGGAGGACGGTGGACGGAGGACGAGGAGCCAGCCGGGAAACTCGGAAATTGGGAAACGAGCAAAATGGGGAAAATGGCGCTGGTTGTGGCGCGTAATGGCCGGCTGTGAAGTCCCGGAGGGACGACCGAACATAGCGAAGGGCTTCAGCCGTGGTGGGATGGGCAGCGCATTGCTCATCCGCCGAAGTCCTGGAAGGGCGGCGGGATAAAGGATGAAAGGTGAAGCGCAAACCCTGGGGCTGCCGGAGTTCCTCGAAACCCACGGGGTTGTATACGACCGGCCCTACATATGGTCATAAGCTCGGTCGTCCGTGGTTCCAGGGCTAAAGGCCCTCGCTGGACTCGGCCGTCCCTCCGGTCCAGGGATAAAGCCCTTCGCTATATTCGGCCGTCCCTCCGGGACTTCCCAGTCGGCCGATACGTTGGCTTGACTCATCCTTCATCGTTCATCCTTAATCCTTTACCCTTACCCTCCCCGTCCCTCCGGGACTTCACGGCCGGCCAATACGTTGGCTTGACTCATCCTTCATCCTTCATCCTTTACCCCCCGTCCCCGCCCGTTTCCCCGGGTCCATGAATGATGAATAGCGAGTCGCGCCCTCCGTCCTCCGTCCTCCGTCCTCCGTCCTCCGTCCGCGCGCTCCGTCGCCCGTCCCCTGTCCGCGCCCTTGCCGCGCTCGCCCTCGTCTTCCTCGCGGCCGCGGGGCTGTACCTCTCGCCAATTGGCCGGGTCTGGCGGCTGAACCGGATGGATACGCGGAGCCTGATGCTTCAGACTCTGCGCAGTCCCGATGATTTCGAAGCGCAGATGGCGCTTGGAAGGCGATTGGAACGGGACAGTCAGGATTCGGACGCGATGGCGGCCTATCGACAGGCGAGTCTTCTTCACCCGAAGTCAGCAGAGGCGTTCGCTGGGCTGGCCCGAACCTCGTTGGCCGCGGGCGATCCGGCGGCCGCGCTCACCGCCGCCCGTCGAGCCCTTTCCCTCGATCCGGCGGCGCCCACCGCACAGCGCACCGAAGGTGAGGCGAAGGAAACCCAGGGCGACCTTCTGGGCGCCCGGGCTGCGCTGCAAACGGCGGTGCGCACCGATCCAGCCGACGCGGTGGCGTGGGAAGATCTGAGCCGGGCGGCGCTGCGATCGGACGCCTGGGACCTCGCCCGGTCCGCGGCTGAGCGAGCTTCTGCCTTAGCGCCAGAGCGAGCGGCGCCGCTCGTTGTTCTGGGTGAGGCGCTGATCCATCTCAATCGCGCCCCGGAGGCCCTGACGTTATTGGAAAGAGCGGTGAAGATCGACCCGAAGAGCGCGGAAGCATGGCTTTACCTCGGACAGGCCCGGATAAATGCCGGGGGCTCGGCGGCAGGTTCGGCCGAAACGGCGCTCCGTCGTGCGGCGGTGCTGGACCCCCATAATTCGATGCCGCCATTTCTGCTGGGAACTCTCCTCGAATCTCAAGGCCAGATTCCCGCCGCGATCACCGCCTACCGGAAAGCGGTTTCGCTCAATCCCGGTGACACGACCGCGCTGTATCGTCTCAGCCAGGCGCTGCAGGCGTCCGGGCAGGCGGCAGAAGCGGCGGGAGTCCGCCGGCAGTTCGTTGACGTCAGCGATTACCAGCGCACCGCAACCGAGCTTCAGGAGCGAATCGCCCGCCTCGAAAAAGCCGGACAAACCAGCCCCGACGCAATGGCCCGGCTCTACTTCCAGCTCGCCGCCCTCCGCAAATCTCACGGCGACGCCACCGACGCTGCGATCGCATATCGCCTGGGCGCGGCAGCGCGCGCACGTCAAAGGATGAAGGATGAAGGATGAAGGATGAATCAAAAACCCACCGCGGAGACGCCGAATTCCGCAGAGAACGGCACAGCAAAAAGAGCGGAGAAGAAGGTATGGGGCGCGAGGCGCGAGGCGGGGGCGTATTCTCGATTCGTCCTTCGTCCACCATTCCACGGCCCCCTCACTCACACACTCACACACTCACCGTCCTCCGTCCTTCGTCCTCCGTCCTCCGTCCTCCTCGTCGTCCTCCTCCTCGCCGGCTGCCACCGGCCGACGAAGTTAGCATCACGCGTTCAACCCATAAACAGCTCGCCGCTGCGGTTCGCAGACCGGGCTGGGGCGGCGGGTGTCCGGTTCAAGCTGGGACACGGCGGACGGTCGCCGCTCAATATCCTGCAGACTGCGGGCTGTGGCTGCGCCTTCGTAGACTACGACGGCGATGGCTATCCGGACATCTTCCTCGTGGGTCAGCCTCGCTGCGCACTCTATCGCAATCTCGGTAATGGCGCGTTCGAGGACGTTACCGAGCAGGCTGGGATTACGGCGACCGGGACCTTTATGGGTGTCGCTGTGGGCGATTACGACAACGATGGCCGGCCGGACCTGCTGGTGACCGGTTACGGGCGCAGCGTGCTCTATCACAATGCCGGCGGCCGGTTTGTGGACGTTACGGCGTCATCCGGCCTCGCGGCGCGAGGGCCGTACGATTGGTCGACCAGCGCCACCTTTGTGGACCTCGATAACGATGGTAAGCTCGACCTGGCCGTGTGCCATTACGTGCGGTTCACATCCCGGTCACTCCAAACATGTTCCTACGCGGGCGTTCCGGCAGCCTGTCCGCCCTTCTACTATGATCCCCAATCGCTGCGCGTCTATCGCGGGGATGGACGCGGACATTTCAAAGATATGACCGCGGCATGGGGATTTTCCGGTGGTCATGGCCTCAATCTCGGGGTTGCCGCCGCGGATTTTGACGGCAGCGGGAACGAAGGCCTGTACGTGGCGAACGACGGCCTCCCAGCCGACCTCTGGCAAAAAAGCGGGCGGATCTATCGCGATATCGGCGCGGCCAGCGGGACCGCGTATGATGAGAATGGACAGGTCCAATCGGGAATGGGCGTGGATTGGGGTGATTATGATGGTGATGGCCGGCTGGACTTAGTGGTGACGACGTTCCAGGACCAGGAGGACGCGCTCTACCAGAACGAGGGACACGGACAGTTTCGTTTTGTCAGCCCCGCCGCCGGGATCGGCGCCGCGACGGTGGACCGGCTCGCGTTCGGCGTAGCGTTCGCTGATTTCGACGATGATGGCCGCCCCGATCTAATTATAGCGAACGGTCATGTTCAGGACACGGTGGCGCGCTTTCGGCCCGGTGTAACTTACGCGCAGCCGCTTCAGCTCTTTCATAATACAAACGGCCGGATCTTCGCCGACGTTTCGCTTCAATCGGGGACGGCGTTTCATACGCCGATTGTGGGCCGCGGAATAGCGATTGGCGACTATGATAACGACGGCCGGCCCGATGCGCTGGTAGTAAACTTAGAGGGCCGGCCCCTGCTTCTTCATAATGAATCACCGGCGGGTCACTGGCTGGGCGTGAAACTCGTGGGAGTCAAGTGCAATCGAGACGCTATTGGCGCCCGGGTTACGCTCAGCGCGGGAGGGCGCCAGCAAGTTCGCGAAATCCAGACCGGACGCGGCTATCTCTCCGCCAGCGATCCGCGCGCCCTCTTCGGCGTCGGCAAGAATAC
>DASRZA010000378.1:0-4309 GCA_035686845.1 Armatimonadota bacterium
CCACCCCACACCGGGATGACATTCGAAAAGATTTCCGTTCCGCTTCAAAAAGGCTTCGAGGACAGCGGTATGTTGGAAGAGGAATTGGGGGCCTTGATTGATAGGGAGATAAAAGCGCACCGGGCCGAGCGGCGGGCCGGCGAACAACGGTCATCTTATCTGGAATGCGAATTGACGCGACGGACCGACCTGGAGTATCATCAACACGATCGCATGGGGATAACGGAGGAAGGGCGAAGTGGCGCTGCCGGCGTACGAACTGGAAGAGTCGTTCCTGGAGAAGGACGTTCACTCGGAGGAGGCGTACTTCACCTGGGAGGATCGCTCACCGCACCGCTGGGAATTCTTGCCGACTGAAACCCCTGGCGAGCCGGGAGAGCGCCTGGGTATCATCCGGGCCATGAGCGGCGGGACGGCGGCCCACAGCGCCATCGCCGCCAACCTCATCACAAGCCTCAACAATGAATTTCGGCGCCAGACGCCGGGAAACTGTCGCCCGTTCGGGTCAGATCTGAAGGTCCACTGCCCGGACGGGAGGAACACCTATCCCGACGTTACGGTGGTTTGCGGGCCGCTCCAGTTCTACAGGGATCGACGGGATATCGTCCTGAACCCGGTGCTGATCGCTGAAGTTCTCTCTCCGTCAACCGCACAAGATGACGAGGGCTCGAAACGACGCAGCTATCAAACGATCACTACGCTGCAATACTACATGCTGATCGCCGCGGACGAGGTGCGAGTGGAGATGTATGCCCGGGAGGAAGGTTCCGAGTGGCGTTACGAGTTGTGGAAAGCCCCGAGCTCTCTCGTCGCGCTGCCCACTCTGGGGATTGAAGTGCCGCTTGCGGATCTTTACATCCAGGTAGATTTGCTGGCGCAGTAACCGCGGTATGCGCAGTTCTCCGTGGCGCCCCGGATTCAGGCGTACCAGTTGGGATAGGCGCCGGGCGAGAAAGCGCCGTATCACGGGCAAGGATCTACTACCCCTTGTTAGGTCAGTTCACCAGCCGGGCCCCGATCCGGGACTTGAACCTGTACGAACACGGAGAGAATAACCCGTGGAGTAATACGGAACCTTCAGGGATGCAGGCGTACGGCGCCGCCGACCTAAACCGACTGGATCGGGAACTACACACGATGCTGGCGACGGGAAACATGTTTGGACGACTTTCCCGTGTGTTACGCGAACTTCCGGAGATCATGCCTGGCCGGAAGTCAGATGCACTCTACCGGCTCGTGGGCAAGATCGAGCGGCAGCTTATTGACGTCAGTCGTCAGGCGCCACAATCGGATGAGCGAGCCAGGGTTCGATCGATCAAGGGACCTAAGGATAAACAACGGCGCACGGGAGTATTTGGGGGAAAGCCGGAGGTATGATCGAAGACTTCCGCCGCCGCATACTCCTCACGAGAAAGGATGTCCGGTCGTACCGCCGGCCGACGCGAATGGAGAACGCGCCGGCAAGCTGGAAAGGGCTCGGTACCGCTCGGTTGGACTCGCGGAAAGGCGTCGGGGATGTCGAGTTGGCGGCGCTTAACCGTGTGCTTCGGGACCCACGCGTGAGGATAGTTTTTGAACGGCTGCCGTGGATCCCTCCGCCATGAAGCTCCCGAGATTGAAGTTGCCGCGATTGAAGCTGCCAGATCCCTTTCAATACCGGGGCTCGGGGCTCCGCGATAGTTGTCGAGCATGACGCCGCAGCCGCTCGCCGCATTTGCGCGGAACTCAGAGGGTTTCGCTGGTCGTGGCGCCTGGCGTCGTCCGGCGCCGAGGCGTTGGGTCTTGCGGAACAGGATTGGCCGGACACCTTCTTCGTCGAAAGGCAGTTGCCCGATGAGGATTGGCGGGCGTTGATCTTGCGACTCAAGATGCTGCGACCGGACGTACACGAACGCTTTGCCTTACTCGAAATGGCGGGCATGGATCGCGCAGCCCACGCGAGGGCGCGAGAAGCCAGACAGAGTCTGGAGTCGGACGCCAGCGCTCAGGTAGCGGGGGTGCGCGCAGTAATAGGCCCGCGCGGCTTCAATGCGCAGCTTTTTTATTATCTATCGCGCTGGGCCAAGGGTCCGCCTACCGCTGGGCTGCGCGGCGCAGAATGGGAGGAAAGGTGCCGCCGCGCTTTGCAGGCGACAATAGATCGCTATCGACGAGGTGAATGGGAATAGGGCCCACCCACTCCTTCGGAACAAGCCCGATCGACTATCACTATGGTCGCGGCGGAGGCCGAACGATGATGGTCTACCGCGCCGTCGCCGTCCTCTATCGGTTAGATGGGGACAATACGCTCTCCGAGTTGCTGACCACCTGCGACCCGGAGGTCCACGGAGGGCAAGTGGTCGAAAAGCGCTTCGACGTCTACATGGTGGGGAGTTTTGGGCGGGAAACCGCGCGGGCGGCCCTCCTCACGGCACCACCCGCATCGTGGTCAGTGTCAGCAGGGATTGGGGCGCCAGGTCGAGTTCGGCGCGGCCGTTCTTTACAACCACGTCATCGAGCTGCTTATAGTTCTCGGTTCCGTCGGTGCGGACGGCGTGCAGCCGGGTGATGCGGCCGGGAAAACCGGCGATTACGGCTTTGCGCGCCGCGCCGACGTTGACGATCTGGAACGTGTAGACGCGGCCGCGCCGGAAAGCGGTTAGCAGAACCTTCGGCGCGTCGGACGTGGTCGAGAGAACATTCGAGTTCTGTGGGGTCAGGTTGCAGAACTGCTTCACGATGAAAAACCGCCGCGTTGGAGTCAGAGTTGGCTGGCCGGTCGCGTCCGTCTTGACGTCGACGAGCGAATAGTCCGCCGTGAATTCCCACTGCACCGTAGCCTGCGGCCGGGCATATAGCAGCAGATCCTGGTACATCTTGGCCTCACTGATGGCGTAGGCGACCGTGCCGAACGGATCCGTCTTCCACGCGCCGGAATCCACGCCCAGCTCTGTTACCAGCAGCGGGAGATGCAGCCGCTCCGCCAGGTCCCCCCAGCCGCCATAAATCGCCGGGGTGGCGCCGCCCCAGGAGTGGAACGCGACGGCGCCCACGTACTGCATCGCCGCGGGATCGGCTGCCGTCGGGAAGCAATAAGCGCCGGCGCTGCCGGGACCTCCCGTGTCGCCCAGAAGCATTTTTGTCTTCAGGCCAATCTGCCGGAAGTAGGCGCCAATCCGTTTGATGGCGTCGCGGGCCTCATCGGGCGTCAGTTTCACCCGCACGCCGTAATCCGCCTCGTTGAACGAGAACAGGTTTGGTTCAACGCCATACTGCTGCTTCGCATAGAGCAGGTAGGAACCCAGACACTGCAGCAGGTCGGGCCATTTTGCGTCGGGAACATGCCGTCCGCCCGGATCCGGTCCTCGCTCCGGATCGGCGTAAAGCCAGGTCGGAAGCTGCCAAACGCTGATCACGTATGGGATTCCCATCCCCTGGATCTGTTTCGCCAGGAGGAATTCATGCCGCAGGCGGCTGCCCGGCTTATCGTTGGCTTCGAGCGATTGCTCCAGCGCCCCGACAGACGCGGCATTTACCCTGTCTGGTTCCCAGAGCTGCAGACTCGCCTCGGTGCGCGCCCACGCCACTTTCAGATTCTTGAGCGTGTACTGCGTCACCGGTGACTCGATGTTGAAGCAATAATCACCGCCAAAGCCGTCCAGGTGGTAGCGCGTCTTCGTCGCGTCCACATTGAGATGAACAGGGGTGGTATCCGGAACGCTCGTCGCCGTGAGAGTGGCCTTGAGGCTGGCGCTCTCGCCGGCGTTCAAGCTGGGCGACAGCCGAACAAAGATGTCGTATGAGCTGCCGCCCCACTGCCGGGTATCCTGCGCGACGATCGGAATCGCATGGTCGAAAGCTAAGGAAACCGTGTTACGACCAGACCCGTCGGAGATGGTCAGCCGGTCAGACGTTCCGCTGAGGAAGTGAGGGTCCTTTGCAGGCGCCATCGCCGGCATAACGCCGCTGGCTGTGGGATTCTCCGCCGGGCCAAGAGCGATCCGGCCTCCCGAATAATCCTCACGAGGAATATCGATCCAATAATAGACACCTTCCGTCGGGACGTCCGCTTTCGCTGTTACCTTCAGGCTCAGATCCGTCGCGCCGCCGGCGGCTGCAGATATCGTTTGCTCGTATTGATAATCCACGCCCGTGTCGACCGGGATAGTTCCCGCCCACGTCGTGCTCCCGGCGTCGCGGGTGATTTTCACATTCCGGGCATCGTCGAGAGATGGCATCCGCGTCCATCCCTTGAGCGGGATGCGCACGTTCGTGGTGAAGTTCACGGGATTGCCGCCCACCGACAGCGCCGTGATCTGCCCGGCCCTCC
>DASRZA010000379.1:0-8455 GCA_035686845.1 Armatimonadota bacterium
CACCTTCCGCATCGCCTGGCTCATCAGCCGGGCCTGCAGTCCCACGTGGCTGTCACCCATCTCTCCTTCAAGCTCAGCCTTGGGCACAAGAGCGGCCACACTGTCCACCACCACGACATCCACACCACCACTCCGGATCAGGATGTCGGCAATCTCGAGCGCCTGCTCGCCATAATCGGGCTGAGAGATCAACAACTCATCAATGTTAATGCCCAGGTTTCGAGCATAAATGGGATCAAGAGCGTGCTCGGCGTCGATAAACGCGGCGGTGCCGCCCTTCTTCTGGGCTTCGGCGATAATATGAAGCGCGAGGGTGGTTTTACCGGACGCTTCCGGTCCATAGATCTCGATGATGCGGCCCTTGGGAACACCACCAATACCAAGGGCCAGATCCAGCGTGATGCAGCCGGTAGGGATGGATTCAATCTGCAGCCGGGTGGACTCGCCCAGGCGCATCAACGC
The DNA here is from genome assembly GCA_035686845.1 of Armatimonadota bacterium. GTDB lineage: Bacteria > Armatimonadota > DASRZA01 > DASRZA01 > DASRZA01 > DASRZA01. Next base: position 463 of record DASRZA010000379.1, read on the forward strand.
TCCCTTACCGAACTGTCGCTCTACCTGGCTCACAGCCGTGCTCACTGCTTTTGTGCGATCAGCGATCAATTTTGCTCCTATGACGTGGGCAACCCTAACGAGTGCGAATTAACCCGCCTGGTCGCGCTTGTGGCTCACGAACTCTCCCGGAGTGGGAACGCCGCCAGGGGCGAGTAAACCGGTCCATCGGGTCGAAGCTCACTCCGGTAGAGAATCAGCGAATCAAGCGTAAAGCTCAGCTCTGGTTGAACATGCTCCAAATGCGCAAGAGCCAGCCGGGCAGCATGGTGGGATCGCACCCGCGCCAGAGTGACATGCGCAAAGTAAGGGCGCCGCTCCCGTGCGTAACCTAGCATTTCGAGTGAGGAGTCTAGTTTTCCTGCCAGACTCGCCAACGCGCTGCCATCATTAACGGCGGTCCAGATGATCGTTGGCCGACGAAACACGGCGAATGATCCTACCCCGGTGAAACGACCGGCGACGCGCTCCTCTGAATTGGCGGCGGCTCGAATCGCCTCGGCAATAGCGCCAACGCCGGCGGCGGGGCATTCCCCGAGAAACTTGACGGTGAGATGATTATTCTGCGGCGGAGTCCACCGTATCTCCCGCGCGATCTCCGGTGAAGGAGCTTCAAATCGAGACATGGCGGCAGTGATCTCCTTACGCGCCAGTTCGTCGATCGGCGCCGCGATGAACAGACGGACGGTCGAGTCGCTTTCTTCGGAATGGGGAGCGCTCATAATTCTTCCTCACACCCCGGCGCTGCTGTCGCGGCCATGCGACTTGAGCATGAAGCGATCTGATATGGCCGATCCAATATGATCTCATGCCAGGCGCCATACTATCATATTAGCCGTAATGGAGGTGATGGTATGGTCGAGGAGCGAAAACCTGACCCATTCGCAGAGTACCGGAAGCGAGTGACCCGAAGCTACTGGATGATCGCGTTGCAGGCGGTTGAGCTCGGGGACATTCTTTCGCGGGAGAATCACCGCCGCGTGTACGAGATTCTGCCCGAAAATGGGATGACGGTTCACACGGTGGACGCTGCGGGCCGCCTCACTCTGCTGGTCTCGATACCGGAGGATCTCTTACCTGGTTTCGAAGAGGATGACTGGCGAATAGGGCGCCGCATGATGGACGTCACTCGGCTGGATCTTGACCTGGTTGTGGGGTCCACTCCGCCGCTGCAGTGTATATTCGAGTTTGCGCTGGACGACGAAGCGCAGGTTCAGGAGGTCATTCAACTGACCGAGCGGGACGACGTGACCCTGTACGGCGTCACCCACATGGAGGAGGGGCTGATGCTGACGGTGAAGGGAACGGTGGATCTTCCGGAGGAGCTCCGCTTAGAACTTGGACGGGATCTCCTCACCGAGCTGCAGCGACGGCACGCCGAGACAGATAACGGTCAGTCCCACGGTTCGGTGTAGCTGCGCACCGCCCGCTCGAAGCTGGCGTGATCGATCCCGCCCGATAGCGCCGCGATCAGAAGTGAGAGTACTCGATGCGGCTCGACAGACGATTTCAGGCAGGTGTCGGCGAGAACCAGGCTGTGCATCGCCGCTCTCAGCTCTTCTGGCGTGAACCGAGCGGCCTCCTCGTACAGCGTACGCAGGCGAAATGGGTGCATCGGGCCGAAGACAGCGGCGGCCTGTTCCGCGTTTCCGCGGCCCTGTGGATAGAGCCGGGCACGCAGCAAGTCGCGAATGCGGGGGATCACGAAATTCAGAACCCTGAGCGGGTGCTCGTTCGCAGAGAGCGCCTGCAGCAGCAGCGCCTCAGCCCGCGCCGGCCGACGCCGGACTATCCCCTCTTCGATCAGCTTTCGCAGCGCGACAGGGCTCCCGGCGATGACCTCAAGGTGTTGATCGGTCACGGCGGAGTCGTCGCCCATCGCAATCGCGAGCTTCTGAATTTCCGATGCGAGCAGTGGAAGATCCGGGCCAACGGCTTCTACCAACTCGGCGGCGTGCTCGGGCGATATCTGCTTTTCGAAGCCGCGGAGACGTTTCGTCACCCACTCAATGAACCGGCCTGTCTCGTACTCCTTGAAACCGGCGAGCTCGAGGTATTCACCAATCTCCTGTACCCGCTTGTAGAAACGCGTACGCTTGTCACCGGATTCTGAGACAAGGATCAACGTGACGGCGGGTCCTACACGGCCCAGGGCGGCGAGAAGCTTCTTTTCCATTTCCGCGTCGGCTTTGGATGCCCCACCATCGTCATCCGCCCGTTTGCCGGGGACGCGGAAGTCCTGAACCAGGATCCATTTATGGGGCGCGAACATCGGCAGCGTGTCGATTTCGGCGATGAGCGCGCCCAGGTCCAGCCGCTTTCCGTCGAGCCTCACCACGTCTTCGGCGCCGACCATGGCTCGCCATTTCTCCTCTGTCAGGAGACGATCACCCACCAGCCATGATACGGCCTTCCGGTAACCCGCGCTGGTCTTGGACGGCACGTTCTTCTGCTCCCATCGGGGCGCGGATCGCCGCGCGGGCGGTCCCGCGAAACGAAATTACAGCCGCATCAGTGTGGGAAGGGCCAGGAGATATGGCAGCGCCTTCTGCATGATATCCCCAGTCTGACCGTGCTGCGGAATGAAGATCACGTCGCCGGCCTCAAGGGGAATATTATAATTCATGTCCCCGTGCTTGGTGACATCGTTCAAATGGAGCGGCGTCTGGACAGGTTTTCCCCCCACGGATTGGATTAGCTGCGCCTTTCCGGTGTCGGCGTTCGCTGCGGTGCCTCCGGCGAGCGCAATGGCGTCAAGAACCCGATTCTTGTCGTTCTCCGGGAGAGCGTAAGCGCCCGGGCGACCCACAGCTCCGAATACGTAGACGACCCGGGTACTGGCGGGCACGTAGATCGTGTCGCCCGGGCTCAGCTTGATGTTGTCGGCCGTATCGCCATGGCGGATCACCTTGTCCATGTCCACCGTCGTTGTTGTTCCGTCCGAATGCGTAACGAGCACGTGGTAAAGATCGGGGCTCTCTCCGGGTCCGTTAGATGCAAGCGTCAGGTTTCCAGCGGCTTCGTCGATGGCGTCTAGCAGCGTCATGCCATCGTGGAAAGGCACATCGCCGGGATGCGCCACCACGCCCAACAGTAAAACGTGTGCGGTTTGCTTCGGAATGGAAATCGTATCCCCCGGCTGCAGCGTGATCTGGCTCGTCGTGCCGGACTGCTGGGCTTTGGTCAGGTCGATGGTGTCAATGGCCGCCGTCTTAGCATGGGCGATCGTGATGTCGGAGAGATCAGCGTCCGGGGTCTCGCCTCCTGCGAGCGCAAGCGCCTGGTCGAGGGTAATACCGGGCCGGTAGGGAACCGGCGCCGGATGAGTCACTTCGCCGAAGACAAGAATATTCTCAGGCGCCTGCGGAACGGTGATGACGTCACCCGGCTTCAATGTCGTCAAGTCCCGGCCACCGGCGAGTATCACCGAATTCAGGTCCACGTGAACAGGAGGTTCCGATCCCCGCTGCACCAGTACCTGGGACAGGTCGGACTGCGCGAGCGGACCGCCCGCCGCGAAGATCGCATCCTCGGCGCTCATTCCGGTCGAGAAAGGGATACTGCTGGGATGGCCCACCTCACCCTGCACGGTGACGTGCTCATCGAGCACCGGAACAAAAATCCGGTCACCCGGCTGGAGTTCGATGTTATCCCGTTCATCCGCGGAGTTCAAAACCGATTTGATGTTGAGAACACGAGACTTATTCCCTCGCGTCAGCTTAACGCGGCTGAGGTCGGCGTTTGTTCCGGCGCCGGAGATACCAATCAGATCCAGGACACGCATGGGTGGACGGAGGGTGACGGCGCCGGCACGATTGACGTCCCCAAAGATATAGATATTCGGCTGGTGATAACTCTTCAGCGTGACGAGCAGTATCGGATCGCGAATAAACCGAGAGTACAGCCGCGTGGCGACGGCATGGAATTGATCGATAGTGAGACCCCCCGCGTTCATCAACACCGGTGGTTGTATCGGCAGTCGCGCCTTGTTATCCTCCTGGACGGCCACGTCTGAAGAGAATTGTATTGCGCCGGGATTGAGCACCTGTATGTTCAGAATATCGCCTGGCTGAAGACGATAGTCGACGGGAGCTGGAACGACCGAATTCTCAACCTGCACGCTCTGCGGCAGGTTATCGCCGGGCGTCGCAGGCGCATTGAGACCACCGGTCCCGCTCCCATCCAGGGAATTGGCCGCCGGAGCCGGCGGAGCGCCAATAGAGAGGGTCAGCAGCAGCGCCGTCAGCGAGTATAGTATCGTTTTTGTCATCGTTAAAAGTCCATGTTATAAGTCAATTCACGGCTGCCGGAACCCGCGCGCAAACGAGTGCGATCGACCTCGTGGCGCGCGGCGCCGATCCGGGTGAAACGTCTTAACTGCGGTCTTCCGTGCTTTCTTGCGCTTCGATGGTTCGTCGCGATTTACCATTGGAGCGACCGACAGCCTTGCCATTTCCATCGCCGTCCCGATCCTGGTGATAGTAGTAGTAATAATAGTAACCGTAATTCCCAAACAGGCCCTTTCGAACCTTGTTGAGAACAAGCCCGATGTGGTGCGCACGTGCGCGTCCAACGGCCTCAATAACTTTCTGAATATGCGCTCTCTTCCCGCGCCCGGCTTCGGTGATCTCGAGGACCGCGTCAACCCGAGACGCAAGGAGCAGCGCATCGGTGATGGCCAGCGCCGGAGGTGTGTCGAAGATAACGATGTCGGCTCGCTGCAGCATCTCTTCGATCAACTCGTCGAGTCGTTCCGACTTAATCAGCACCGCGGGGTTAAGCGGTAGAGTCTTGCCCGCAGTAAGTACCATCAGATTCGGCTGATCGGTGGGCGACAGCGCTTCATCCAGCGTACCCTTGCCGGTGATCACGTCACAGATGCCGAGTGTGTCCGGAAGCCCAAAGATACGATACTGGTTGGGCCGGCGAAGATCGCTGTCCACGAGGATGACACGTTTCCCTTCTTCAGCCGCAGAGCGCGCGAGATAGGCGCAGGTGAGCGACTTGCCTTCGCCAGACACTGCGCTGGTAACGACCAACGTGCGAATCGGCCGGTCGAGAGCAGAGAACCCGATGTTCGTCCATAGCAGCCGATACGGACCGCGGCTCCGGGCGCTCATGCTGTTGACCGCCTCCAGCTCGTTGCCGGGGATGCTCGGCAGCACTCCGAGAACGGGAAGATCGGGCGCCAGCTTTCGCAGATCCTCTTCAGAATGGACGCTATCATCAAGGTGATCCAGCAAGAGAGCCAAACCGAGGCCAAGTATGAGGCCAAATACCAGCCCGGTTATCAGGTTCTGGGTAGGCCTCGGCAGGATCGGACGTCCCGGCAGCTGCGCGGTTTGGGTGATGGCGACCTGGTTGGGATGTGCAATCGTGTCCATGTCGAGCTTCTGATACTGCGCCAGCGTCTCGCGATCAAGATCTTGCGCCACGCTCACGTTCTGCGTGAGCTGCCAGTACTCGCGCTCGCGGGACGGGACGCTGCTCAGCGACGCGGAGATCGAAGCGATATCCTTTTGTAGGAGATTGTACCGAGCATTGTCGAGAACCGCCTTGGCCTGAGCGGATTGGAGGGCGGCCTGCACCTGCGCTTCAGCCGGGAGCGTGACAGCACCGGTATATACCTTCGCCAACTCCGCCTGGAGTCGCTGGTTCGTCTGGGCTATCTCGGCTTTCAATGGATCGGTGAGCGCGGGGTAAGTTACGAAGGTGCGGCTAATATCGTCCAGCCGAGTCTTCTCTGCGCTGAGCTCGAGGCGCAATTCTTCAATATACGCGTCGTTCCGCTCACCCTCGGTGCGAATCTGGTGGTTCTGGGCAGTCAACTGCTGCTGCAGTCCAGCAATCGTGATCTGCCCGAGATTCAGGTCTCGACGTGCCTGGGATGCTTCGGATTGAAGCGACGCCAGCCGCGACATGCTCCCCTCGACTTGCTTCGGCAAGTCGCCAACGTGGTACCTGGCCTGAAAATCGGCCAGAGCGCCGCTGGCGTCCCGCACTGCTTTCTGAGCCGACCTCACCCGCGTCTCCATCGTCGACAAATCTTGTTGCGCGGATTCCTCGTCGACCTTGCGGCGATAAATCGCGAAACTGTGGCCCACTTCATCAGCTGCCGCCTGGGCGACTTCGGGATCACCACTGGTAACGGTGATGTCAATCAAATCGGTGCCGCGGCGATCACTGGTGGAAATTGAGTAGTGAAGGCGTTCCGTGCTCGCAAACTTCTTTTGAGCCTCAAGATTCGCCTTTACCAAATTTAAAAAGTCGGCATTACCAAGGAGCGCGAGCTGTGTCTGTTTATACGTTCCGTTATCAAGATATGGAAATGGGAACGCGGCGGTCGCGTTCGCCGCGGGCGGCTTAAGCTCAATCTGGCTGCTGGCCTCATAAATGCGAGGCGCGCGGGCGGTATAAACCGCCGCGGCAGCTACGCAGACGACCAGAGTCGCGACGCACACCCACCAGCGCCTCTGAATCATGACAATGAAATCACGCAGATTTACTTCACTTACAACTTCATCTTCCATCATGCCACCTTATACGTAGCGCCATACCGCGCCCTTTGTGCAGAGCGCGGGCGCTCGGGCAATAATCTCGGGAATTCTAATCTGGTTGAGGCGCCGCCTGTCGACGTCAATAAAATGGAGAATGTGACAGAACGGCGCATTCGAACGCGGGCCGGTTTAATAACTCCATTAACTTAACATGCAACGGCGGTTGATGTCAATCCGCGAGCGAACCTGCCTGCCGACTGACGACAGCGCCGGTGTCGAAAGGCGTATCTCGGGACACGGCCGGACCGGGTTTGCGAGCCGGGCGCCCTGCTGCGGCCCCGTTCTTGCGCCTGGAAAAATCGATCGGATCGGCGATCGCTTCTACGCTTTCGATCGTACGCCCCCCGGCGACGTCACGTCCAAGGAGTCACACGCTCCATTGGAGTCAGGTCTGCCCGCGGCAGCCTCGGAACTCCCCAGAACGCGAGTCAACCCGCCCGAGAACGACGGTACAAGTTCATGGATCGTATCTAGAATGGCATCGCGGTCTCCCGCCAGCGCGGCGGTCTCAAGTCGGGCGATACCGGAAGACAGCGCCGCGGCGTCCGGCGCCTCGGGCCGGGCCACGAATACCTGACGATAGCGAGTGGCTGTGGCGCCCTCGGTATCCGTCAGGATCTCTTCAAAGAGCTTCTCGCCCGGCCGGATACCTGTGTATTCGATGGCGATGTCTTTACCGGGAACCAACCCGGAGAGACGGATGAGATTCCGCACGAGATCCACGATTCGAACGGGCTCGCCCATGTCCAGAACATATACCTCGGCCTGTCCCCCCAGGGCGCACGCTTGCAGCATCAACTGCGCCGCTTCGGGTATGGTCATGAAATATCGCATCATGTCGGGATGTGTCACAGTTACGGGACCACCCCGGGCGATCTGACGCCTGAGCACCGGAATAAGGCTCCCGCGGCTGCCCAGCACATTGCCAAAGCGAACGGCGGTAAAACGGGTCGGTGTGTCGGGTTCTCGGGCCATCGTCTGGATTACCATCTCGGCGAGTCGCTTGGTCGCGCCCATAACGCTCGTCGGATTGACGGCCTTATCGCTGGAGACCATCACAAATCGTTCAACACCGGACTCGACGGCAACTTCCGCAAGATTTAGCGTGCCCAGAACATTGTTCTTGACCGCCTCCTCGGGATTCAACTCCATCAGCGGCACGTGCTTATGCGCCGCCGCGTGAATGACGACCGTGGGGCGATATTCGCCAAACAATCGTACCAGCCGGCCGCGATCCTGAATGTCCGCGATTACCGGTCGGGCTACAAAACCGAATTCCTCGAAAAGCTCCTGCTGTATTTCAAAGATGCTGTTCTCGCCGTGACCGAGTAAGATCAGCGCCTGCGGATCGAATGACACGATCTGGCGGCAAAGCTCAGATCCGATAGATCCACCCGCCCCCGTAACCAGTATCCGTT
>DASRZA010000380.1:0-37256 GCA_035686845.1 Armatimonadota bacterium
GGGATTTCCAGCAGGGCCAAGAGAGATCCGGCCTCCCGAAAAATCCTCGCGGGGAATATCGATCCAGAAATAAACGCCCTCGGTTGCGACATCCGCATTGGCCGTTACCTTCAAGCTCAGATCCACCGCGCCGCCGGCGGCTTCGGATACCGTTTGCTCGTAATGATAATCCACGCCCGTGTCGACCGGGATAGTTCCCGCCCACGTCGTGCTCCCGGCGTCGCGGGTGATTTTCACATTCTGGGCATCGTCGAGAGAGGGCATCCGCGTCCATCCCTTGAGCGGGATGCGCACGTTCGTGGTGAAGTTCACGGGATTGCCGCCCACCGACAGCGCCGTGATCTGCCCGGCCCTCCCGGTTTCGACAGTGACCGCAGCGCCCGGCGCAGCCAGCATTAGTAGCCCCAGCGCCGCCAGGGAAACGGCGGAAAACGCAACCCGGCGAGGCCGGCACAGGGGAAAAGCAGGGTGGTACATGGTTGCCTCCTGGAGGAAATGGAGAAAAACGGGGTTCGCTTCATAAGAGGTGGTTCGACGGTGATGGGTTGTTACCTTCAGGAGAAAGCCTTTGAGCCTTCGAGCCGCAGGAATAAGTCCGGTCGGCGCAGAAGATTTTGGAAGAAGAGGATCTGGCGTTTGATCAGGGGGAATTGGGATAATGAATGACGAGAATTCGGCTGACGCTGCGGCGCCCGCTGCGGTAGAAGAGACCTCGCCGTCCCGGCGGGTGACTCGCCGCGGCTTTATTAGAACGTCGGCGGTCTCGGCGGCCGCGTTTGGTATACCCTATATCATTCCCGATGGCGTGCTGGCCGCTCCGGGCCGGCCGGGCGCCAACGACCGGATTGTTTACGGCCACATTGGGCTCGGAGGGCAGGGGATCAGCCACGTCGTGCCGGACGCCGCGGCCCTCTGCGACGTTGATTCTGACCATCTCGCGAATGCGGCGAAGCGGGTCAACGGCACGCCGCTGCTCACCAAGGACTATCGTTACATTCTTGACCGCAAAGATATCGATGCCGTGACGATCGGCGCTCCCGATCACTGGCACGCCATCATGATGGTTCAGGCCTGCCAGGCAGGCAAAGATGTCTACTCCGAAAAGCCCACCTGTAAAACCATCCAGGAGGGCCAGGCGATGATCAACGCCGCGGACCATTACAAGCGCGTGGTGCAGATTGGCGCGCAGGGCCGGTCCAACCCCAGCGCTCACGTGGCGTGCGAGTATATCCGCAATGGCCAAATCGGCAAGGTCAACCGGGTGGAAGTCTGGCACGAAAACAACTGGACCGATGGCTGGGGCGCTGAAACCGATCCTCCGAGCACTATCGATTGGGATCTCTGGCTCGGCCCGGCGCAGTGGAAGCCATACAACGCCCAGTACGTACACTTTAACTTTCGCTGGATGATGGATTTTGGCGCTGGCTTTATCCGAGACCGGGGCAACCACGTTCTCAGCATTGTTCTCTGGTGCATGAACCAGGACAAAGCCGCTCCGGTGAGCGTGGAAGCGACCGGAGAACCGGCCAAAGACGGCGTATGGGACGTGCCGGTGACGATGGAAGCTAAGTGGGAATTCAAGAACCCGGACTGGACTCTTACATGGAGTCAGCCGGGCGCACGGTATCCCTTCCCAGGCACGACCGCTCCGATTCCGTGGGGCGCAAAGTACTACGGCGACCACGACACCCTTATCGTCTCCGGCGGAGACAGCGGCTGCGATACCGAACCGAAGGCGAAAGCGTACACCCCGCCGGCCAATGGCGTCCACGTTTATCAAGACAACACCGTTACCAGCGCCGACCCACTGGAGCGGCACAGGGAAAACTGGCGGCACTGTATGCGTACCCGGAACACGGCCGAGCTGATGATGCCGATTGACCCGGCAGTCCACGTGATCACGCTGCCGATCCTGGCGAATATCTCCTATCGTCTGGGCCGTAAGCTGCAGTGGGATCCCGCCAGGCAGGAGTTTATCGGGGATGAGGAAGCCAACCGGTACCTTGCCCAGCCGTACAGAACGCCCTGGAAGCTGGGATAGGAGGTAGGAGGTAGGTGTTAGGTGTTGGGAGGTAGGTGTTAGGTGTTGGGTGTTAGGTGTTGGGTATTGGGGAGGGACGCGATGGAAGAAGATGCAAAAAGAGCTCTGTTTCTGGACCAAATCAAATCGGCGGATGCCGACGCGCGATACCGTTCGTGGCGCTCGGCGGGACCGGTGGGATCGAAAGCCGTACCGGCGCTCGGGGATCTGCTCTCCTCGCCGGATAAGGGCGTCGCGAAGTCGGCGAAGGGCGCGCTCGAGACGATCGCTCTCTACGCCGGTCGGCCGCACGCCGCCGCAGAAGCCCATGCCGTCTCTGAAGAGCTGCTTAAGATCGCGGCATCGGACAGCCCGATCCCCGCTAGGGCGGAGGCGCTCCGGATGCTCGGCTTCACGGCCGATCGGCGAAGCGTTCCGGCGATCGCTCGCCTGTTGAATGATCCCGCGGTGCGAGACGAGGCCCGCATGGCGCTGGAACGCATTCCGGGTCGCGAGTCGCTTGACGCCCTCCGGAGCGCGGTACGAACTGCGCCTGAGGAGTTCAAGCCTAACCTGGAGCAGTCGGTTTATAACCGCGGCCTCAGACCCGCGACCATCGGCATCGTCGCCCTCACCACAGAGTTATCATGAGCCTTCGGCGCAACACGATGAATGAAAATGATCGGGCCGCGACCGGGACGCGACGCTCTCTGGCGCTGTACGGCGGCACTATTTTCAGGAGAGAGCCGGGCGTCAAAGGGGGGTCGTAAAACCGCCCTGCATCGGGAACCGCGCGTCCTCTCCGGGGTGAACCCGGTCCCGAGGATCCACTATAACGACGTAGGTGAAAAAGCCGGCCCCTCGGGTACCGACTGCGTCCAATCTCGTCCTCCGATCTCACGCTCAGCTTTTGATGCTGGGGCGTCCCAACGGTTCTGATCATCATATCGTTCTCGAAATCTCCGAGTAATTCGAACATTGATCGCAGCGCCTTGACCGAAAAGCGACAGGCCTTGCGGCCCACAAAGATGGGGCGTCATGCCGGCTCTTAGCGATAGTGCCGGGCCTGGGCTTCGAAGAGTTGAGCATACAGGCCGCCGCGGGCCAGTAATTCCAGGTGTGTTCCGTCTTCGATCAACCGGCCGTGGTCGAAAACAAGAATACGATCGCAGTGCCGTACCGATGACAGTCGATGAGATATGAGCACGGCCACACGGCCGGTCGTAAGATCCGCAAACCGATCGTAGACTGCCTGTTCCGCAAGCGGATCTAAGGCAGCGGTCGGTTCGTCTAACATCACCAGGGCAGGCGATTCTCTCATAAAGGACCGGGCGATGGCCAATCGCTGCCACTGTCCGCCGGACAGGTCCACTCCCCCAAACGTCGGTCCCAGGACTGTTTCGTACCGGTCCGGCAGCGCATCCACCACTTCTGCGGCGCCGGCGTCCGCCGCAGCCCTGGCCACACGCTCCGGACGCGAAAGATCACCAAAGCCAATATTGTCGCGCGCGGTGGCCTGGTACTGGGTGAAGTCCTGAAAGACACCGCTGCACTGGTCCCACCACGCCTCGCGATCATCCGCCGCCATCGGCGCCCCTCCCAGACGGACGGCGCCCGCGGTTGGCAGGTAGAGACCGAGCAAAATGCGGGCCAGAGTCGTCTTCCCGGCCCCGTTTGGACCGACAATCGCGACCTTCTCACCCGCGGCCAGTTGTAGGGAGAGGGGCCATAACGCGGGATCTGAAGCTCCGGGATACGTAAATGATATTTCGTCAAGCTCAACGCTGTTCCACTGCCGCGGATGCTCCGGTGGGGGGTAAGATCCTGGATTTTTCTCCGGCAAGTGAGAACTGGTGGAGCGGAGTTGAATTCGCCCCTCGTCTGGGACGCTCGCCGCGCCGGGCCGGCCCCGCCGATCGAGAAATCCGAAGAGATCTCCCTGGAACAGGCTAAGGTGCTCAGCAAGTCCGGTTACCTGGTGGCTCACGTGCTGCCAGATCGCATCCAGGCTGGCCACCGCGGCGATAGCCGCTACAAACCCACCGATGGAAAGGCTGCCGCGAAACGCCCCTGTCACAAGAATCGCCAGGGCCGCGCCGTAGATCAGCGCGTGCGCCAGATCCATCAGCAGGCGAGCACGCAGCTTCCCGCGCTCCGGCGCCATCGCCAACCTTATTTGGGAGAGGCCAAGCTCCTCCCATCGTTCCAGCCAGGGCCCCGCCGCATCGAACAGGCGCAGCTCTTTGCCCGTTTGACGATCGGTGAGGATTTCCGCCAGACCAGACTGTTCTCTGAACTCGCTCGTCTGCTTAATCTTACGCCGGTAAGCGTCGGCGAAGTAACGCTTCGCGGAGAGATAGCCCACGAGGCCTCCCAGCAGCGGCATTAATGGAAGCAATATCCCGTAATGGATGAGGATGAGGCTCAGAGAGATCGCTGCCACGGACCCCTCGCCCACCTCCAGCAAATGGCCCAGCGCGTTCAGCATGTCTATGCCTGAAGTCTCACGAGCTCGAGCTAATTCGTCCTGGATCGCCGCCGTTTGGAGTTCTGGCAGCTCGATTGTCGCTGCCGCGCGGGCAATATTCGCCTGTATCCACTGCTCCATGTTCTCCTGAACTTCGACTTGCATCGGTTGGCGAAGCTGGTCTGCGGCCAGGCGGAGCGCCTGCAGCGCGACCAGCGCCACAAGCCAGCGGCCAACAAGCGCCATCCAATCCGAGCGGCCTATTGCCTCAACGATTGCGTTCACGAGATGGGCCGTGACCCAGTAAAGCGCTGCGGGAAAGAGGCCCAGGAGGATGGTTAGAACCACGATAAGCAGCGTTGGCAGCCGGCCACAGTTCCATAGGGCGGGAGCATAGCGCGCGGCGGCAGCGAACGAACTGAGCGCGCTCGTCCGCAGAGATGAGATGAGCCCCATAAAACCCCGCCTATACCGGGCTGCCATAGTCAAGTCCAGTCGCGGCGCAATCCTTCGGCAGGGAGCGAAATCCCACCGGAGACTGTGCAATTGTCAACACTGCTTCAGGATGCGTCTTCCGCATACCACGCGGCCTGGATACGGAAATATTGCGCGAACAACCCGTCCAGCGCCATCAGTTCCGCGAAGGAGCCATCTTCAACCAGGCGTCCTTGATCGAGAACGAGTATCCGATGCGACAGCCGCGCAATCCCCATCCGGTGTGAAATGATGAAGGTTGTCCGACCTGCAGCCATCTGAACAAAGCGATCATATAAATCGACTTCAGCCTGGGGATCGAGCGACGCGGTTGGTTCATCCAGCACCAGAACAGCGGCGTCCCGAGCCAATGCCCTGGAGATCGCCACTTTCTGCCATTCACCCCCGGACAACTCAGTGCCGCCATCCGCGCCACCAAGCGCGGGATTCAAAAAGGTGTCCAGGCCGCGCGCCAGCGGCCGAATTCGGTCCTCCAGTCCAACCGAACGGATGGTTTGCCAGAGCGTCTCGTCGTCGTGCTGCAAATCCGGTGCGCCGGGCGCCAGTTCCTCCCGGATCGGTCGACCAAACCGGGCGAAGTCTTGAAACACCGCTGCGCAATTCCGGGCGATAGAATCGGGCGCAATCTCCTGTACATCCAAACCGTCATAGCAGACCACTCCGGAGGCCGGGCGGTACAGGCCCAGGATCAGGCGCGCCAGCGTCGATTTCCCGGCGCCGTTGGCGCCGACCACGGCGATGATTTCGCCAGGCTGAACGCTGAAGCTCACGTCGCAAACGGCCATACGTTCGGAACCTGGATACGAAAAGCTCAAATTGCGTACTTCCAGGCCCTCCCGCATTGGTACAGGAAACGACTGCGTGCCGGAGCTTTTTTTCTTCTGCGCGGCGAGATCCATAAAACGCTGAAGGTCGCTGAGAATCGGGATATCGGAGGCTACCTTGCGGACAGTCCCCAGGATCTTCTCTAAGGTCGCCTGGAACGTCGATGCGGCGCCGGCTAACACCACGTACTGGCCGATGTTGAGGCGACCATGGACGATCAGCCACGCCAGAATCGTAACTGCGGCGACGTAGGCGAGCGTCTGCGCCAACGCCGATCCGGATGCGGTTCGCACTTCAGTCCACACACGCGCCGTCTGCTCACCACGCCACCGCCGGTGCGCTTCACGCCACCGCCGCCAGAGTTCATCAGAGAGACCGAACAGACGCACCTCCTGGCCGGCCTTTTGTCCGAGCAGGACGCTTATATAGTAGGCCATCCGGCGTCGGGCCGGCGCCGCGTCATAATCATGGATATATGTGGTACGGGCAGCCGCCATCTTGAGCGCCGCCGAGGGAACGGCGGGCAGGACCACGACCATCGCCAGAAAAGGAGATGCCGCCAGGAGTAGTATCAGGTAACCGACCAGAGTCACGGCGTTCTGCAGGATCTCCATTACGAAGAGCACCAGGTTAGTGAGACGAGAGCTAAGGGCGTTCCTTGCTCGCTGGAGCAAATCGTACGTCTCGCTTTGCTCCAGCAGCACGTAGTCCACGCTGCTCGCTGCTTCCAGCAGTTCTCGCTCTTGCCGGAGCCGCACCTGCTCCTGAACACGCCCGAGCAAGTACCAGTTCAGCGACTTTGCGGCGCCTGCGGCAAAGTGAAGCAGCACAAGCGCCGCGATCCAGGGAACGGCTGCAGTGATCGAACGAGAAAAATGGAGCGGGGCTGCAGCAACGATGTTAACCAGTCGGGAACTGGCCCAGAGAGCCAGGGCGGGCGCCGCTCCCTGTACCAGGACCGCCAGCGCCTGGCAGGTCGAAGGGACGCGGCTCTCGCGCCACGAAGCGGTGGAGAAGCGAGCAAGCGTGTCGAGCGCCACGCGCAGTTTCTCAATACGTCCCCCTGCAGGCGGACTCGCAAATGCTTCAGCCAATGGCGCCTCCGGCGCAAACGCAGCATACCGATTCGGATCTAGCTCGCTGAGACTCGAGTTCGAAGGGCGCCGGAGCTTCAATCGGGCAGAAAGTTACCTCTTGACATCGTGCATTCGCCCTGTCTTCGGGTGTTTCCTGCTCGTCTGGCATGACGCTAAGGTGTATACTGGACTCAATCACTCTTTGCGATCCCGCCGTGGAGCGGGAATGGCGGCCGCCGTTAAAAACCGATCGGCGCGCCAATCGTTCACTGTATTCAGAGGGACATCTCCAATGCCGGCGATGACAACCCACAATCCGGAAGCGGTTCTGGAAGATCTCCAGCGCGCCTTTGAATTCGCACAGGAGCAGGTGAGGCATCTGATCCGCAAATACCCGGCGGACTATTACCCGATGTACACCGTGAATGGAGAATTCGGTCAGGATATAAAGCGATGGACGCACTGGTGTGATGGCTTCTATCCGGGCATGATGTTCGTGTTCGCCGAGGCGACCGGAGAGTCGTGGTGGCTGGACCAGGCAATTCAGCGATCCACGCCGCTGGAGCCGCGCCAGTACGACCGGGCCGTGCACGACCTGGGTTTCATCTTCTTTTCCACCTACTTGCGCTGGCGTGATCTGGGCGGACCTACCGATCGTATCAATCCCGTTCTCATCCAGGCGGGTAAGACGATGGCGATGCGGTTCATGGAGAAGGGGCAGTATCTCCGCTCGTTCGTGGAGCCGGCTTCGCTTTTTATCGACATCATGATGAACGTCGGCACGATATTTCTGAGCGCCATTGAAACCGAGGACGAGCATCTTCTGGCGATCGCCGAACGACACTGCCTCACCACCCGCCGCACACTGGTGCGCGGCGATGGGTCCACCGCGCACGAGGCTCTTTTCGATCCCGATACGGGGGAGATGCTGCGGCAGTCTACCCACCAGGGCTTTCGGGGCGACTCGTGCTGGAGCAGAGGCCTGGCGTGGTCGCTCTATGGATTCACCCGTTCATACGCTCAGGTTCCCCGTCCGGAGTATCTGGAAACCGCGATTCTTAACGCCGATTATTACCTGGAAAACACTCCGGCCGATGGCGTGACGCCATGGGACTTCGACGCGCCGGATGAAGGCGATCTCTCCCGCTCGCAGGCGGATACCTCAGCCGCCGCTATCGCCGCCTCCGGGCTGCTTGACCTCGCCGCGATCATCCCCGACCGCGTCCGGGCCCGCTCCTACACCGACTTCGCTCTCACCAGTCTTCTGACCCTCTCCGCGGAGTATCTGGGAGACGCGACACCGGGTTTTGAGGGAATTCTGAACGGCGGCGTCTATCACATTCATAAGGATCTCGGCGTGCATGAGGCCGTGCTGTTCGGGGAGTATTTTTTCGTGGAGGCTCTGGATAAGGCGCTTGCGCTTCTGAGCGCCGGTTGCTCCGCGCCGAACACACCGGGTCCGGCGGCCGATACCACCCCCTATCCCGAAGACTCGCTCCCACCCGAAGCGCGTGAATGGCGAGATGGTCCCACTGAAGAGGATCTGCCGCCCATCGCCGGGCGGTTGGAAGGTACAGCGTCATGACGCCTACCCCTGTTTCGATCGTTACCGGCGCCGGACGCGGCATCGGACGCGGCATCGCCGTTGAGCTGGCGCGGCTGGGACACACGGTGGTGATCAATTACGCGAGCAATGCCGGCGCCGCCGAGCAATGCCTGGCGCTTGTGCGTGACGCCGGCGGCGATGGCATTTCAATCCAGGCTGATATCTCAAAACGCGAGGACCGGGAGCGACTGGTTGATGAGTCGTTTCGCAACTATGGCCGGATCGACCTGCTCGTCAACAACGCCGGCGTTGCGCCGAACGTCCGGGCGGACATCTTAGACGCCGGCGAGGAATCGTTTGAACGGCTCATGTCGATCAATCTCAAGGGTCCCTATTTCCTCACGCAGCGGGTCGCTCGCGAGATGATTCGCCAGGTGGAAGCGTCCAATTCCGAGGATCGACGACCGCAGATTGTCGTCGTCTCCTCGGTTTCGGCTTATGCCGCCTCCGTTAACCGCGGCGATTACTGCATCGCCAAGGCGGGCCTCTCCATGATGACGACGCTCTTCGCGGCGCGGCTCGCCGAGTATGGCATCAACGTGTACGAGATTCGCCCCGGCGTTATCGCAACGGATATGACCGGACCGGTAAAGGAGAAGTACGACCGGATGATCGAAAACGGCGCCTGGCCGATTCGCCGCTGGGGAGAGCCGGCCGACGTTGGCCTCGCCGTCGCCGCAATCGCACGAGGCGACTTCCCATTTTCCACCGGCGAGGTGTTTAACGTGGATGGCGGTTTTCATCTGCGCATCCTCTAATTAGCTGTTAGGCATTTGGTCTCACGTCTTAGGCAAGCGCGGCGCGCGCGGCGCGCTTCAGCCAGGAGAACAGGAGGATTGATGTCGGAGCAAAAGATTCGGGTGGGAGTGATCGGGTCCGGCGGTATCGCGGGGCTTCATCTTTCCATCCTTGCTAAACGCCTGGACGACGTAGAATTGATGACAGTCGTAGACGTTCGTGAGGACGCGGCTCGCGCCGCAGCCGAGAAGTACGGGGTTCAGCGGCCCGGCGTCGATTATGAGAGCGCGCTGGCGGGCGACGTGGACGCCGTTCTCATCTGCGTGCCCACGTATCTTCATGCAGATATTGCGTGCGCAGCGCTTCGGGCCGGCAAGGCGGTCTTCTGTCAGAAGCCGATGGCCCGGACGATGGCGCAGGCCGAAGCGATGGCGCAGGCTGCCGCGGAGAGCGGCGCGCCGCTGCAGATTGGCTTTGTGCGCCGGTTTGACGATGAGTGGCTGGCATTCCGGGACGCGGTTCAGGCCGGCAAAATCGGGCGTCCGGTGATCTGGCATGATGTTTCTTCCGGACCCGGGCCGTCGTCAGCCTGGTACTGCGTTGATGAGCAGGGCGGCGGTCCGTTTCTCGATGGCTGCATCCATAACATCGATTTCGCCCTCCATACGTTTGGCAAGGCAGAAGCGGTGTTTACTCATGCCGCTACATTCCGACACGAGGGCACGGCTCTCGATACGGGCACGGCCGTGGTAAAGTTTGTCTCAGGCGATGAGCTGATGCTGGCATGGTCCTGGGGTCTGCCGGCCGGCTGCAGCGGCGCTCGCGTCTTTGAGCTGTTGGGGCCGGAAGGCACAATGACCTGGCCGGGAGAGAAGCCCGCGGATCCCGACCGGCGAGCTTTTGTCATCAACAGAGGTAGTGATCAGAGAGAGCAGATTCTGTACCCTTCAAATGCGCTCACGACCGCCTTCGAACGTGAAATGGATGAGTTTATAAGTGTCTCTCGGGGCCAACGGCAGCCGCGCGCCGGCGCCCGGGAGGGCTGCGAATCGCTGCAGGTTGCGCTCGCGATCCTTGAATCGGGACGTTCGGGCGAAGGGTTGAAAATTGCGGGGTGATAAAACGATCGGAGGGCTCAGGAGGTCGCTTTTTGACGTTGCCGATGCGCAGTGGTATGATGGAGAGAGAAATGCCCCGAGTTTCTCATTAACGTTCTCATTTATACCGCGCCGCGAGGCGCGCGCTCAGACGAAAAACTCGTCGGCGCGCCGCCCCTATTGGCGTTTGTGGAGTTAGCAATATGGTTCGGTCCATTCCGATAAAGCTGCTGGTCAGTATTGCCATCGCAGCTCTTGTGGCGGTGGCCCTCGTGGGCCAACTGCGCTCAAACGAGACAGCCATTCCCCAGAATGCAAACAGCCAACCATCAGCAGCCGATCTCGCCTGGTTGAAGCAGCGACTCCGGCGGCCGGCGGAACCCGCGCCAAAACCCGGCCAGGCGCAGGTGCTTCTGATCTGGCGAGCGCCGGAAGACGCTGCGCGGGTGCGGCCGGTCATCGATCTGGTTGACCATCCCGAGGGAGTTCGGGGCGTTTATGGGATGGATGTCGCCGACAGCGACGCCCTGGCGATGAAGCTGAACGTCGAGTCTCTGCGCCAGAGTCTGCCCACCGGCGGCGCATGGCTGATCGCGCTTGATCGGGACTCACGCAAACTCGGCGCCACACCACTCATAACCCCAGCGACGGTTCAGGAGTCGTTCGAGCTGGCCGAGGGTCAGAAAGTTACCCTTGACGGTTCCGATGATCCCTACCTCAACAAGCCAGCGCCCGATTTTACGATACCCGTACAGGGGGGCGGCACATTTCACCTGGCCGCGCAAAAGGGTCACAAGATCCTCTTCACTTTCTACTGCGGATGCGACTATTGTAAGGCGATGGCCCGCGAACTGGCGGTGATTCAGCGCAACCCCGAATTCAAGGACGTGAAAGTCTACGGAATTACGCACATGACGCCGTTCGCCGTTCAGAACTTTAAGAACTTGACCGGACAGCCATTTATAGCTCTCGACGAGAATCATGAGAGCACTGCGATGCTCTATAACTCGGTCACCTGCCCGCGTGTGTGGTACGTCGGTCCGGATGGTAAGGTGAAGTATTACAGCCGGCTCCGTGAGGATCCAGCGGTCGTAGGCAAGGCGCTCATGGATACTCTGAAGACCAGTTAGACATCGCCAGCCTGTGATCGGACGCATTGATGGCGCCGATAACACTCATTGACGACAATAGGGTGAACGAAAGGAGAGTCGCGTGGTTAACGAGGGGACGAGGGCGCCGGATTTCGATCTGCCCGACAGCGCCGGGAACCGGGTAAAGCTATCAGATTTACGAGGGAAGTGGGTGACGCTGTTCTTCTTTCCGAAAGCCGATACCCCTGGCTGAACGTTGGAAGTGATCGCATTTCGCGATGCCGCGTCTCAGTTTGAGACTGCCAATGCCGTTATCCTCGGTGTTAGTCCCGATGATCAGGGGGCGCAATCGAGATTCTCCGCCAAGCATGGACTCCCGTATCCCATGCTCTGTGACACCGATCACGTGGTCGCCGAGGCCTACGGCGCCTGGACCGAAAAGACCAATTACGGTAAGAAGTACATGGGAATCCAACGCAGCACGTTCGTGATCGATCCCGAAGGAATGGTCGCGAAGGTTTACCCGAAAGTGAATATCGAAGGGCACGCGGCGGAAGTTCTGGAGGCGATCCGGGCGCTGAAGTAACGAGGCGCAGAAAGTGCGGGCGAGAGCGCGGCGGGAACCGCCGCGCTCTCGGATAGTTTAGAAGCGGCGCCGTACTCCCAGTGATATGGAATGCCGGATATAAAAGCCGCTCAGATCGTGATAGCCCACGTCCCATGCTACGGCCCATAGCGGCGCCACCCAGTGAAGACCGCCGAGATCCACGTCGGTGGTATCGCTGGTAATCACGCCGCTCGGCTGACCCGCCGTGCCTCCGACCGGACCAAAATTAACCGGTGTCTTGCCCCGGGAAAGCTCAATCCCCGCCACATTGCGGCCGCCGTAGAAATAGGCGAGGCCGACTCCATTCGTCGCTACCGCTCCTCCGTTCGCTCCCTCGCTCAATGAGATGGTGTAGCTGGGCAGGAACTGCTTGAATCGTTTGCTGAGCGTAGCGTACTCGGTGTCAACGCGTCCGAGATCGAAATCCGAATGGCGTACGCCGACGTCGATGCCGAAGCCAGCGCCCAACCCGTATCCAAGCTGGCCCAATAGGGAGTAGCGGGGCAGTACACGGTGCTGCGGACTGAAACTCACCTGAACGAGCGCCGAAAGGCGGGGGTTCAGCGGATAATTGACGCCTCCAGTGTACTGCTGATCCGTAAACGAGAATTCCTCGGTGGATTCCGCTTTCCCATACACGTTCTCTCGGGGGCCCAATGTCTTGATAGCCAGTACGTAGACACTGTGCCAATCGGCGAATCCGTTGTCGAGCTTGTCGTAGCTGAAACCTAATTGAACGTCCAGCGGCTTGGTCGTCGGCGCCAGAACCGGCGGCGGGGGATTTACGACCGCGGCCCAATTGGTGGCTGGGAATTGCGTCGCGGCTTCATTCTCCACGGTCGCCATCTTCGCCTTGTCGCCGGTCTGGCGAAGCGCCTCTATCTCCAATCGATAGATAAGCTCATTGGGCGCCGCTGACGCACGAAGCTGATCCAGAATCGGGATCGCCTCGGCCGCCCGTTTCCCACGTACGAGCGCCTTAGCCTTACCATAGAGATAGTCTCCATTCGTCGGGTCCACAGCGAGCAGAGTATCAAACTCGTTCACCGAGTCGTTGATCTTGTTCTCAAACATCAAGTCGTAAGCGAGTAAGAACTCCGCGTTGCGATCATCCGGATGAGCCGTCAACCATTGGCGCAAGTGAGACTCGGCCGGGCCATACCGGCTGCTGTTCACGTCGCTCTGGATTGTAGTCCATTGTGTCTGTTCCGCGGGCGTCAGGTTGAGCGTTGAAGGACTGACGTTGGATGCCCCGCTATTGGCGCCGGCGGTTGAATTGGCCGGCGCCGGCGAGGCGCCAGGAGTCGCCGCGGGCACTCCGGCGCCGGTTGGATTGACGCCGGGCGTGATCCCGGTATTCGCTGAGCCTGGCGCCGCCGGGGCGGTGATGGGGGTTTGAGCGTTTGCAGCCGTGCAGAATCCCCAGGGAATCACCGCCAGCGCAGTGACGCCCAAAACGTGGCGTATCGGCCGGTGAGAATCGGTCATAGAGCGGATGCCTCCTCCTTAAGCTGCTAAAGTGCCACGATCTGGCCTTGCCCATGTATAATGTTGGTGATGGTAATTGGAGCCGGGCGCTCAAATTACACCCACTTCCGCTCTCCCGTCGACGCTGTGCCAGCCGAAAGACCGGGAGTTCTGTAAGAGCTTCTTACTTCTTCGCCCTAACTTACCCGGTTTCGCGCAAATCTTAACGCTTTCGTTCTGAATCAAAGATTTTGTCCTTTTCATCGTGTTTCGGGGCTAAACGACAGATTTATCTGTCTCAAAAGCGCTTGATCTTTGCCAAGAGCGGGTAAACAGTAGCAATCTCGGGGAATAATGCGGCGCGGATTTCCCAGCCGGCCGACTCGAGGAGAATTCAATCACGGATGGACGTATCGCTGAAGAGGCGCCACGAAGGGCACATCGCTTTAAGGAGAGTTGCGAATGAATCGAATTGTAATCGCCTTACTGCTCGCTGGCGCGCTGCCGGCGGCGACAGTGACGGCCGGGTATTGCCAGTGCGCCTGTCCACCGGGGCAGGGCACAACTGGCGGTGGCACCGTTAGCCAGGGTGGTACCGTCGGCGGCGGGATCATCGCGCCACCGGTTACTACGGGTGGAACCGGCACTACCACAACTACCACTGGCACAACGGGCAATACCATACCCCCCATCGGCAGCATGACAACCACCACCACGACGGGGGGAGTTACGCCAGGCACCACGGGAACAACTGAGGTGACGACGACTACCGGAACCGCTCCAGGCACCACCGGAACAACCGAGCTGACGACGACTACCGGAACAACCCAGGAAACGACCACTACGTGGACGACTCCGGGCGAAACCACCACCGGAACGGTTGTGGAGACCACCGGCACGACAGCGGGGTTGACGACCGGAACGACTCCCCCGGAAACGACAACGGGAGTCGTCACGCCGGTGACACCTCCGGTGATTCAAACCGGTGTTGGAACCACCCCGCCGGTGACCACCACCCCGACTACCACGCCGACGGCGCCACCGGCCGTGCCCACGGGTATCGGCAATAATACGCCGCCGCCGACCACAACGACGCCAACAGTGACCCCACCGCCCGCGGTTGGAACAAGTACGCAGCCGGGCTATATCCCGCGACATCACGTAAACTACATCCGCCGGCGCCAGCTCCCAAGGACGGGTGGGGACGCAGGGATGCTCTCGCTGCTTGGTATTGGACTGTCGCTCGGGATGGCAGCCTTGAGGCGTAAATACGTCTCTTGAACGTGCCCCAACGGCTCTGTTACCCGGGATACGGGCATCTGGTATCCCGGGCGCCCGCCGGCATGGAATTCTGCTGGCGTGGAGCAGTCATCATTCGATCGGAATCGCCTGAATTATGAAACGCCTGACAGCCGTAGGATTGTGCATTGGTCTGACGCTTGCTCTGCTCCCGCTCCTGATGCGAGCCTACTCGGGGACGAAGCAGTGGCAGCTTCACAAGGAGTGGGATGCTGCGCTGCAAGCGACGCAGGCGCGGGATTCCAGTTTTGGAGACGAGAATGCGGGAAGCCCCGAGAACGCGTCTACCGACGATTCCGATTTGAATGCGCCGGCCGGGGCGAGCCACGCGGTCGGGGCTGGTAAGAAGGGATTTGCGCCTGAATCCGTGAAGGTTGATAACGGTCAGGCAAAATCGAAAGCCGTGAAGTCGGCGCCCCGGCGCGGTCGCGCTTCCAGTGCGCCCAATACTCCGGTGACGAGCGCGGATTATAACCCCGGCAGCTACGAGGTTAAGCCACCCATTGAAATGAGTCCGGGCGGCGCCGCGGTCGCGCAGCCGCGCCTGCGTCCACATCCGCTGACAGACCAGTGGCCGCTGCGACTGCGGATTCCTCGACTGCGCCTCAATGTCTTCGTGGTAAAGAACGTCACGAATCGCGCGCTGGCTGGCGGCCCCGGCCATTTCCCCGAAACAGCGCTGCCCTGGCAGACAGGCAATTGTGTCATCGCGGGGCATCTGAATATCTGGGGATCCTGGTTTGATCACCTGAGCCGCCTGAAACCGGGCGACCAGGTGATCCTGGAGACGGTCCGCCACCGCTACATTTATCGAGTCACGGGGCACAGCGTGGTGTCGCCCACTGACACGGCGGTTCTTAAGGACCACGGCGCCCGCCGAGAACTGACGCTCCTCACCTGCACACGCGGCGCCACCCACCGGCTCGTGGCGCATGCGATTTACGTGCGGACCGTGCCGACCCGGGCATGAACCCCGTCTACGAGAATGCCGGGGAGTATGCTTTGCGCAGCGTGTTCAAATCCCGCGCCGTCACCGCCCGGTTCGTATTCCCCAGAGAATGGTACATAAGATCACCGGGATCCGGGCTGTGGCCGTCGATTCCGAGCGCGTGGCCGAACTCATGCGCGGCCAGCTCCCGAACGTCCCCGGGTGTTATTTCGGCGCCACTACCATCATCAACAGTCATGCCAATGTAAATGTCGGCGTGGTAGAGAGTATCCCGCCTGACGTCGTACTGGGTAATGGTTTCGCTTTTGACTCGCGCCGAATCAAATCGCACCATAATATCAGCGGCCCCGCTGGCGTCGCGCAGTCGGAAGCTGACCTTGCCGTTCGTCGCCGCCGTCCATTGTTGAAAGCCGGCGAGCGCCTCTTCCTGTCGGCGGAGAGAATAGTTGGCGTCATGTGGGAATACCACGCTCACAGGAAACCGGCGCCATCGCTGCAGCCCCTCAAGGCTGCCGACATAATTCGGCGCAGAAATGCCCCGATTCCAGAATACTGTGTGCGCTACCACCCGCGAACTGTGTGGGGCCGTCGCGCTTGCGCCGCGTCCGTTAATAGTGGTGGAAGGGAAGCTTAAATTCAGATCCCCATAAGATACGTGGACCGCGGTGCGGGGTATCAGTCCGGGGCTTGCGAAGTGGTAGGCGGCAGTCAGAATCCCACTTAGAAAAAGGCCAGCCGCCAGCAGGCGTGTTCCAACCCAACGTTGACGCATCGACATTGCCTCGTGATATCGAGCGGCCGTCTCGTCTGACCCGCCGGTGGTTGGCGGTACAGTATTCAGGGTCTGGCGCTGACCCGGATAGATTAAGAAGGAGACAGCGGCGCCGAGTACCGTGCGCCGCCTTTGGCCGATAATAATTATCGATCCGTAGGCGGTAAATATGCAGGCTTACTTGAGTTAGTTAACAATCATCAGTACAAAAATCTGAAGGACGAGCTCCAGTGCGCGGCGAGTCCCGCTGAATCTGGCGGGGAAGAAAGGGTGTGCGTCAAACAATGCGGGGGATGTTGGCGACGTTAGATCAATTCGACGAGATGCGGGAGACGGACGAAAGGATTCTGAGGAGATTCGCCGGGTCTACCGGTTTCGTGAGGTGATCATTGAACCCGGCGTCAATCGCTCGCCGGTAATCGTCCGCCTGGCCGTACCCTGTAATTGCGAGCAGCCAGGCCGCCGCGGTGGCTGAGTCGCGCCGCAGGGTTGCCGCGACCTCGTAGCCATCCATCCCTGGAAGGCCGATATCGCAGAGCACGACGTCGGGTCGGAACCGCCGCGCGGCGTCGATCCCCGCGGGGCCGGAAAAGGCCAGATCAACTTCGAACCCCATCAATTCCAACAGATCGTGGAGAGTTTCGGCAGCGTCGTGATTATCCTCAACCACCAGAATTCGTCGCGCGGGGAGTTTCGCCGGTGTGAAAGTAGCGGCTTCGCGAACGGCGCCAGGTCCACTCGCGAGGGGAAAGCGCAGCGTGAATTCGGAGCCAAGGCCGGGGCCTTCACTGTGGGCGCTTACCTCGCCGCCGTGCAGCTCAACGAGACCTCGTACGAGCGCAAGTCCCAGGCCGAGACCGCCGCGGTCGCGATCCAGGCTCCGGTCCTCTTGCACAAAAGGTTCAAAGAGGTTCGCGATCACGTCCGCGGGGATTCCGATCCCTGAGTCTCGCACGGAGGCAACCGCGCAGTCCATACCGATATCGCGCTGTACCTTTACCAGAACCATGCCGCCGTCGTTCGAGAACTTGCGCGCGTTATCCAGCAGGTTTCCGAGAATTTGGGTAAGGCGAATTGGATCCGCGTCCACCCAGATTGGACCCGAGTCGATTTCCAACGCGACGGAGATTCCACCGGCTTCGAGGGGCGCCCGATGGTCCTCAACCGCGCTGCGGACCGCTTCGCAGAAATCCAATCGCTCCGGATATAACGTCATCTTGCCATGCGTGATCCGGGAGGTGTTGAGCAGGTCTTCCACCTGGCGGGCCATGTGCTGCACCTGGCGTTCCACCACGGTGCGTGCGCGGCGGCGCATCTCGTCGGTAGCGCCCTCTGAACGCGTGATGCCCACGGCGTTGCTGATAGCCATCAGCGGATTTCTCAGCTCGTGCGCGAGCATGGCGAGAAACTCGTCTTTACGTTGATCAGCCTCGCGCGCCTCCTGGTACAGACGGGCGTTATCAATGGCGGTTGATGTGCGTCGAGCAATCTCTTCAGCAAGCGACCGATCCTCCGGTGAGAACCGCCGGTCCGGTCGAGTCAGGGCGAACGTAAGAGCGCCGAGCGTGCGCCCGCGGGCGATGAGCGGGTACGAATGGTAACAGCAGATGCCCATTGAACGGAGGCAGTCGAGATGCTCTTCGTCAAGGGCGATGGAGTCGAGATGCTGGGCTCCAACAGCTTCAATACATTGCTTTTCCTGATACATGAGCGCCCGGGCAATGCCAGCGGATGGATCGGAGCGCAGCCGATAGGTTCGCCGGAGTCGCTGCCCCAGATGCGCCGGGTCGGGATCCGCGTGCGCGATCGCGACTCGTTGGAACGTCTCGGAATCTATGACCAGATCAGCGAAGCACCAGTCCGCCAGCTCCGGAACCAGTCGAGACGTGAGTCGCTCGAGGTTGGAGATATAATCGAGCGAAGAACCTAAGATCTCGCTTGTTTCGGCCAAAAAAGAGAGCCGTCGAAGAGTCTCTTCCGCGGCCCGTTTGCGCCCGGTGATATCGGTGCAAACTCCGGCCAGGCGCCATACACCCGCTCCGATAGGTTCAATATAGGTCTGTTCCGATATCCACCGGATGGCGCCATCCTTCCGGCGGCACCGAAATTCCTGGCTGTAGCCCTGGCGTCCGCCCTCAAGCGCTGCTATGGCGTTACGATCCATCGAAGCACGGTCTTCCGGCAGCTTCGAGCTGTACCACACGTCCGCGTAATTCTCGCCTTGCTTCACGGAGAGCGGTAGGAACTGATGCGCGGCGTCTTCATCGAATACCTGGAAGTTCCAGTCATAGACCCGATCGCTTTCGGGCCCGTGCGCCCTCACCACCGCATGCCACAGGAGACAGCGCGCGTGCGAGGTTACGTATCGGAGGTCCTCGGCGGCCTCCCTCGCCTCAGTTACGTCCCGGAAATTCCCGACAATCGCCTGTACAGTCGGGTCAGTCAGAAGATTTGTGCCAACACCCTCGATCCATCGCCACGAGCCGTTGCTGTGCCCGGCCCGGAACTGAACGGTAATGCTGGCGCCCGGCTCCTCGGCCAACTGGTTAAATTCGCCGCCCAATCGCTGCACGTCGTCCGGGTGTATTAAATCGTAAACAGATCGACCGGTGAGTTGATCCGGATCATATCCCAGGATCCGGGTTACCGCAGGACTGGTGTAGGTGAGGACGCCGTCACTTGAGACGAGGGCGATGGCGTCCAATCCCTTCTCAATCATGGCGCGAAAACGCTGTTCGCTTGCGCGGCGCGTCTCCTCGGCGGTTCTGGCTTTAGACACGGACCGCCGGCGCGTCCCTGGTTTCGATGATTGCTTGGACGCAGACATAGAACTCCGCATCGCGAAACGGCTTCGATTCGCGATGTCTCCTCTTATAAGTTTAGCCAGGAGAGAGAGGGAGTCCTACCTGCGCGCCAAAGGGGTGTAAGCGATACCTGACGCTTACACCCCTTTGCCGGATTCCAGATGGCAATCCGGCTAACAATATCGTTGGCCCCCGAATCTAGATAGCCAGGAGTCCCTGCGGTTGGCCCCCGGCGGGTCCCAGAGTGACCGGTGAGGTGGGCGCCTGGGTCAGATTACCATTCGTCTGATTGATGGTGAACGAATGGAGTGTGTTCCCCGGCCCCAGGGTTGTTCCCGCGGGCAGGTTGAAATCGCGTGGGGTCAGCACAAATAGGAATTGTCCTGAGGGATCCACGTCTATCTGCCACGGATTACCGTTGATCGTCGCCGGAGACAGTAAGTCGCTGCTGACGTTGACCGCCTGAGCCTGCGTCACCGTGGCGCCGTCGCTGCTGATTGTGAATTCAGAAACATCTCCGCTGGCGGCATTTGAGCTATAGAGAAATTCGCCGTTCGGCGAAACACGGAGCCAGCATGCCGCGGCCCCGCTGTTAGCGACTGACGCCACGAACGTCAACATCCCGTTTGTGGCGTAACGGTAGACGGCGATCTTCTTGGCAAGCGGAGAGCTGACATATAGGTACGGCTTGGAGGGATCCGGATTAATCGCGGAACCCAGGACGAACGGGGGTGCGCCGGCGCTCGCGCCGGTGAAGATAGAAGCGTCCAGAGGCAGTGGCGAGCCGGGCGACTGGGTCAGAGTTCCATTTGAACTGAGCTGGAAGCTGCGAAGCACACCAGGGTTCGTCTGCTGGGGCCGGAAATCGGCGCCGAAGATCAGCGTGCCGTCAGGTGAGGGAAGCGCGACGCTTGGCGTTTGGCCGACGGGAAGCGCAATAGTGGAAACGGCCGCCGCCGACAACCCGCCGTTTGCCGGGTTAATCGTGAACGTGGAGTAGTTCGGCGGAATAGTACTCACTGTATCGTCTGGCCCCATGCTGCTATTCAACACCGTCAGAACATTGCCCACGAGGGCCAGGCTGACGGGAGCATGTCCACCAGAGCTGTAAGTCGTCTGCGTGCCAAGCGTTCCGTCCGAGTGAATGGGGAAGACGGCGATGGTATCGGAACCCTGATTCACCGCGTAAAGACGCGTGCGCTGAGGGTTAATGATGATCTCACGGTCGGTATCCAGCGTTCCGTTTGGCGTAAGCAATGAGTTTCCGAGGCCGGCCCCACTGGTCGGGAACGTGCCGATGGAGGTCAAATTGCCGGAAGCGTCCCGGCGAAACGCCAGTACGGCGTTGCCATTTGGTGCAGCCACGTTGTTTTCGGTGTAAACGATTCCTACAGGCCTTCCGGACGAATTATCGCCACCACAGCCTGTCGCGAGGATCGCTGCTGGTACCAGGGCCAGAGCCGCGATCGCGATCTTCCACTGCCGATTGTAGTTCACTGTGTTCTCCCGATCTGAAGCGGAGCAAACCGCTTAGCGCTTTCGCGTGGTTAATTCCACGGAGAAGGTGTAGCGCTGCCGCGTGGGTGATTTCACGGGGAAGGTCCAGCGTCGCCGCGTACGAAGACCGGCGGTGGTTACCTGGGCGGCGCGCGGGGAGCCCCGCGGATCTACAACACTCGATAAAGCCCAGAGTGAACTGATGGAATTAGCTCGTACCGGCGCCAACACCTCGCTGGTTGCTTACGAATGCTCCAGCTTCGGATTGGACCCGCGTCGGGACGAAATTAGCGGCCGTTTTCAATGGCCGTGATACACTGTACAATATAGCAGACAGAATGCTCGTTCGCGCGACTCGCGCAAAATTGTTTTCAAGAGCCGATCAACAATCCGTCGCCATTCGCTCGGAGTCCTGGAAATTATGCGAGTGGGCCGGCCGACGGGATCTACCTACCTATCCAGTCGCCCGCATAACCGGTGACTATGCGTGGTACAAGCCGGCGGGTCCTATACTAACGGTCTGCACGTCGCCCGAAGGCACGAATCCATACATGGCTGGCGCTCCAAGAGGAGCCCGGCAAACCTCTCGGGCAGGCGATCACTGCGAAGTACCTGGACGCACGGCGTGTCGCTATTCAACCATTTATTTCCTGGATCCGGCGTGCCCTCATAGACTAATCGGGATGACGTACATGTACGTTGAGCAGCGCGTTGGGCCGCGGTACCTACAACTGGCCTTTGAGTCAATTGAAAGTCTGAACAGTCTGGAAGTTTCGTTTTGGCAGAAGGATAACGTAACGAGATGAATAAGAATTCCACGCATGATGACATCGATCCGGCGTTGGATCGCCGGCTGGATCGCCTTTCTCGTCGGTGGCCCGCCGAGTCGCCGGCGCCGGATACACAGCGCTGGTCTCGCACACTCGCCTGGCTGCGGAAGTACGTCGCGTAAATCCCCACGGCGCCATTGCAAAAAAAATGGTCCGGTGGGATCGCTTTACGTCCTGAGTGGTCGCGGTCTTTGCGCGACTTACAACCGGTGTCCGACCAGGTTTCCCACCCAGATGGCCGCAAATCCGGCGCAGACGCTGCTGGTGAGATAGGCGACCGCCTGCCATGGATGCCCCGTTTGAATCAGCCTTAGAGCGTCGTACTCAAAAGATGAGAATGTGGTATAGGCGCCGAGAAATCCGATGGCGATTCCAAGTCTCCATACGCGGGAGCGAGGCAGCCGGTCCGAGAGGACGCCGAGCGTTAGGCCCAGCAGCAGTGATCCGGTGACATTAATAATGAACGTGGAATAAGGAACCGGAACCCATTGCCCCGCCCACTGCCCCACCAGTTTCCGTGCCGGCGCCCCGAGCGCTCCTCCCGCCGCAACCATCAAATACTCCTGCAGGGTCGAAATTCGAGGCGGCCGAGTGTTTGCACGACGTGTGCGACCCGGTTCTGGTTTTTTCACAGGGCAGCCCGGATCGAGCCGCCGGCGATGGCGCCGATCCAGGCGCCCAGCAGCCCCACGACCACGCTGCCAATCAGATTTAGGGCCAGGCTTTTTCGCGACCGGGTGAGCGCTAGCTGCAGGGATTCATATTCGTATGTGCTAAAGGTTGTGTACCCGCCCAGCGCTCCCGTCACCAGGAGGGCCTGCAGATCGGCCGAGAGAGGAGTGGCGGCGCTCAGTAGGGCCATTACCAGCCCGATCAGGAAAGATCCCGTAACATTAATCGTCAAAGTCCCCAGTGGGAACGAGGGGCTTACCCGCGCGGCGATATAACCACCCAAACCGTACCGCGCGACCGCGCCAACCGCCCCACCCGCGGCTGTCAGAATCCACTCCAACGCTCTCTCCCACCGCCTGTCTTTCTTATCCTCACCTTACCTTCATTCTATCACACCCTATCACACCGGAATTACACCAAACATTCAGTATCGCCCTCTCCGGCCGGCGGTATGCCGGCGGCCAGAGAGCGCCCGAACACGCCGGACGCCAAAAAGATTCCCACTTATTTTCAAGCTTGAGAGGATTTTTTGACTTAAGTGTGGTAAACATTAGTTTGATAATCTAAATGCCTGGCGATGCGGCCGGCTTTTTGCCGGCATGTTCGCCTGCTTATCGGCGCTCCCTTAAATCTGTTTATCGGTAATCTCTTAAATCTGAATTCATCGGGAACCGTTCAAGATGCCATATCGTCCGGCCTCAAACACGCTGGTCGCCTGTATCTGGATGCCTCGCTTTGAGATCCAGGTGGAACGATCGCGTGACCCGGCGCTGGCCGGCAAGCCGCTGGCCGTGCTTATGGAAGGAGCGCAGTCCAGGGTGCATTCCTGTTCCCGAGAGGCGGAAGAGGCGGGGATCAAGCGGGGAATGACGCTGCGAGAGGCGATGGCGACCGCGCCGCAGGCTATTTTCCGTGTGATGCATTCGCCGCTTTACCAGGATCTCTTCTCGCAGGCTGTGGGGGCGTTGGAGCGAGTCAGCCCGGTTTTAGAGATTTCGGCGCCGGGCTGCGCCTTTGTTGGGCTGGAGGGGCTGCTGGCCGCGTCGTCTCTCGATGGTTTATTATCGAGACACGCCGGCATGAGGCCGGCCGGCGGCGCCGGGATTTATCGCCTGCCCCTGGGATTGATGCTTGCGCTGGAGGGATCCATCCGGCCGCCGTTCGCTGCCTGTACCGGGATCGCGCTTGGCAAGTTTGGAGCGTGGGCCGTCGCCCGGTCGCGAGATCGATGGTCGACGGATACGCCGGGAGTTCTTCTTTCGCCCACGCGTAAAAGCTGCTGGGTGGGTGAAGATCGCCAGGAGGATTTTTTGAAGCCGCTGCCGATCCAGATTCTTCCCGTGAGCGCCGAGATGCGCCGCCGGCTCTGGATGTTTGGCATCCGGACGCTGGGTCAGTTGGCGGCGCTGCCGCTCTCTTCAGTGATAGCGCAGTTCGGCAAAGAGGGCCGCCGGGCCTGGTTTCTCTCTCACGGCCAGGACGATGAGCCGATTTGCCCGCGCCTGGTAGAAACAGAGGTGGTGGAGACTCTTCAATTTTCGGAGCCAGAGGTGGCTCTGGAGGCGATGGTTGCGGCGGCGCGGCAGCTTCTGGAGCGTGCGCTAAGGCGGCGGGAGCAGCGTGGACGCGGGGTGCGGCAGGTGCGACTGGCCGCCGGTCTGGAGAGCGGCCGTACCTGGAGCCAGGTGATTACTTTCCGGCAGCCGGGGTCGCTGTTGGATCGTCTCTTTCCCCCTGTTCGCTACCGCCTGGAGCGCGATCACCCGCACGAAGCGGTGGAGACGCTCTCCCTGGCGCTGGTGGCGTCGTCCTCAATGCCCGGTGTGCAGGGATCGCTCTTTCAGGAGCCTCAGCAGGAGCGCCGCAGTCGCCTGATGGAGTCGCTGCGGCAGCTTCGCATCCAGATGGGATCTGTTCCGGTCGCACGGATTGTGGAGGTAGAACCCTGGTCTCGTATTCCCGAGCGTCGTTATCACCTCCTGGATTACGAGCCATGAGTCCTGGATTACGAGCCATGAGAGAATCAAAATTTCCCAGGGGAGATTCCCGGCCATCTGGCAGGCCGGGCGCCGGGTTCAGCAAACTGCGGCCTCTCAATATCCCGCAGCCGGTCCTGGTTGACGCCGGCGAAGAGGGGGCGCCCCGGATGATGAGCGACTGTGCTGCTCCATCGGAATCTAAGGTTCCGAAACAGGTAACCTGTATCCGCGATCAGTGGCGCATTGATGATGAATGGTGGCGGACGCCCCTCTCTCGCCGCTACTTCCAGGTCATCCTCGAGGACGGCCGCTGCGTCACGCTCTATCACGATCTGATGACCGGCGCATGGTATCGGCAGAGGTATTGATGTATATCGAGCTCCACTGCGATTAGAGGTACTGATGTATTGATCTGCACTGCAATTAGAGGTACTGATGTATATCGAGCTGCACTGCCATTCGGCCTATTCCTTTTTGGACGGGGCTTCGCTGCCGGAGGAGCTGGCGGGGCAGGCGGAGGCGCTGGGTTATACGGCGCTGGCGCTGACCGATCATAACGGTGTCTATGGCAGCATGGAGTTCGCGCAGCAGGCGCAGGGGCGCGGGATTCAGCCGATCACGGGCGCGGAGATAACTCTGGATAACGGGACGCATCTCACCTTGCTGGTGGAAACGGCGGCCGGTTATGCCAATCTCTGCCGGCTCTTATCGACGGCGCATCAGGAGAGTGAGCGGAACCATCCTCATTTGCCCCGGGCCCGGCTTCAGCAGCACGCGGAGGGCCTGATTGCGCTGACCGGCTGCCGAAACAGCGAGACGGCTGCGGCCGTGGACCGGGGAGATCTGAACGCAGCGGAAGCGGCGGTCTCCTGGCTGCGCGAGCTGTTTGGGCCGCAGAATCTTATTGTGGAGATGCAGCAGAACTTTGTGCACGGTGATACAGCTCGCATCCGGGCGCTCAACGGCCTGGCGCAGCGGCTGGAACTGCAGATTGCCGCTACCAACAATGTTCATTACCACTGCCGGGAGAGACACCGCCTTCAAGATGTGATGGTGTCTATCCGGCGCTGCTCCACCCTCGATAATTCCCACCAGTTCCGCCGCGCCAATAGCGAGTTCTTCTTGAAACCTCCGGAGGAGATGGCGCGGCTTTTTGAAGAGCTGCCGCAAGCGGTTCGGAACACGCTTCGCATTGCGGAACGGTGCCAGGGATTCAACATTACACAGGATCTGGCCTACACCTTCCCCGATTTTCAGCGCGAGGGCGATGAGCCGGCCGACGCGGTTCTGGCCCGGATCTGCCGGGGGATTATGACCCACCGGTATGCCGGCGAGAGCGAGCCGATCCGGCGGCAGGCGCGGCAGCGACTCTACACCGAGTTGGACTTGATCCGGTACCATGGCCTGGCCGGATTCTTCCTGGTTTACCGGGAGCTGCTGGAGCTGGCAAAGGAGATTGCGGCCCGGCTCCGCGGCAGCGGCGCCCGCGGTCGTTTTGAGCTTCCACCCGGCAGAGGACGCGGATCATCCGTCTCTTCTATCGTCTGCTATTTGATTGGCCTCTCCCCGGTGGATCCGGTGAAAGCCGGTCTCTCCCTGGGACGATTTCTCAATAAGGAGCTGGCCTCGGTGCCCGATATTGACCTGGACTTTCCCCGCGATATCCGGGAGGAGCTGATCCGGGCCGTGCATCGACGGTATGGCGCCGAGCACGTAGCGATGGTTGCGGCTTTCCCCACTTACCGACTGCGGTCGGCCGTTCGGGACATTGGGAAGGCGCTGGGCCTGCCGGCGGGCGACATCGATCGTCTGGCCCGGCTCGCTGAAAGCCGGAACGCCGCGAGTGTGGAAGAAGAAATGCGCCGGCTGCCCGGTTTTGAGCAGGCTCTGCAATCGGCGCCCTGGCAGCAACTGATCGCGCTTGCCCGTGAGCTGCAGGGATTCCCCCGCCATATCTCCCAGCATTCCGGTGGCGTGATCATCTCCTCCCGACCGCTCGTGGAGATTGTGCCCGTGGAATGCTCTCGCATGGAAGGCCGGCTCCTCTGCCAGTGGGATAAGGATAGCTGCGATGACGCCCGCTTCATTAAGATTGACTTTCTTGCGCTGGGAATGCTTTCGGCCGTGGAGGAGACGCTCAACCTGATCGAAGTCAACCAGAAGCCGCCGGTTGATCTGAGCCGGATCGATTTCAACGATTCGGCTGTCTACGACCGGATCTGCGCCGGGGATACGGTGGGTGTCTTTCAGATTGAGAGCCGGGCGCAGATTCAGATGCTCCCGCGCACCCAACCGCGCAACCTGGAAGATTTAGCCGTGGAGGTGGCGATTGTGCGTCCGGGGCCCATTGTCGGCGGCGCTGTGAATCCATATATCCGGCGGCGGGAACGGCTGCGCCAGGATCCGAACGCCCGGGTTTTCTTTGAGCATGCCCTTCTTATCCCGGCGCTCAAAGACACGCTGGGGGTCATTCTGTTTCAGGACCAGGTGCTCGCCGTCTGCCAGGCCATGGCCGGGTTCAGCGTGGGACGAGCCGAGGCGCTGCGCCGGGTAATGAGCCGCCGCCGCTCCCGGGAGGCGATGGAGCAGTTTCAGGAGGAATTCGTGACCGGAGCGCGGCGGCGCGGGGTCCCCAAAGATGCGGCTCTGCGGGTTTTCCAGCGGGTGCTCGGCTTCTCGCAATATGGCTTCCCCAAATCTCACGCGGCGGCCTTTGCCATTCTCTCGTATCAATCCACCTGGCTCTGCCACTATTACCCGGCTGAATTTGTGGCCGCGCTGTTGAACAACCAGCCGATGGGTTTTTACTCCCGGGACGTGCTGCTCAAAGACGCACAGCGGCATGGCGTTTGCTTCCGGCGCCCGGAAATTAATGATAGCGATGTCCTGTGCGCCGTCTCGGGCGACACCGTGCAGATCGGGCTTTCGTTTGTGGATGGCATTGGCCTCTCGGCCGCAAAGCAGATTGTGGCGGAGCGCGATCAGGGAGGGCCGTTCCGGTCGCTGCCGGATTTCATGCGCCGGACACCGCTTCCGTTTGGCGCCGCCGAGAAACTGGTGGAGGCCGGCGCTTTCGACAGCTTTGGAATGGAGCGTAGGGCGCTGCTCTGGCAGCTTGGAGTGTTCGCCCGAACGCAGGGATGGATGGCGCCAAACCGGCCGGGAATGGGCAGCCGGGCCGCGCGAGCGCAGACTTCGCTCTCGCTGCCAACCGGGCAGTATCGCGTTCCGCTCCCCGTCATGAATCCGTGGGAAAAGCTGTTGACAGATTACCGGCTGCTGGAGATGTCGCCGGACGGCCATCCAATGGCGCTTCTGCGCCCGATTCTTCCCAAGGGGATTGTCACCGCCGCTCAGCTCCGGCAAATTCCGGATGGCAAGATTGTCCATATCGCCGGCATCATTGTCAGCCGGCAGCGACCTCTAACCGCACGGGGCTTTGTTTTTCTGCTGGCCGAAGACGAATCCGGGCTGGTCAACGTGGTCGTTTCGCCAGCGCTTTACGAGCGGCGCCGAACCATTATCCGGGGTGAGCCGATGATCTGGCTGCGGGGCACAGCGCAGCATCGCGAGGGGTCGCTCAATCTCATCGCCATCGAGACCGGTTCTCTGCTCGACGCGCTTCGGGACATCCATCCCGACCCCGAAGACCCCGCCACCACCTTCCTCAACGACCTCCGCCGCGCCGCGCCCCCGGCGCATCAATGGCGATAGCCTGAATTTGACGAGCGCTGCCAAGCGGCTATTCTATAGCTAATTATGCGATCACAAAACGACAGCGCCGGCGCCGACGGGAGTTTCGAGATCGGCCTCATGCGTGAGACGTCATCTCCACGGGCAGCCGCGCTCCGGAGCGAGCTTCTCCGCCGCCTGATCGGTGAGCGAACTTATACGCCAGAAGAGCGCTCCAAACTGGAATCAATGGCGCGCGAGGAATATTTCGCACAGCGCAGAGAACTGCTGGCAGGCTCAATAACAGCTTCGAAGGCGACGCAGATAGTTGGTGTCTCGCGCCAGACGCTGTACAATCGAGCGAAAGCCGGAACTCTGCTTACCATCATGGAAAACGGACATCTGCACTTTCCAAAATGGCAGTTTGATCCGGACCGCGAGAACGGTGTTGTTACCGGACTACCTCTCGTGCTGTCGAAAATCAAGGTCCCGGCTTTCTCGCAGGCGGCCTGGTTAATGCGTCCGAACCCTTACCTGGAAGGACGAACTCCTATCGAAGCGTTAAAAGCCGGTGAGCTCGAAAGCGTGATCGGTCTCGCTCAAGCCGTTGGCGTGAGTTAACGCCGGAACAAGCGGTGGAGCGGGATTTCGAGACCGGGGAACAGTGGCGAGGTTAATATATCCACTTTGCCGAACCGCCGGAGGAGGGTGAATGCGGCGCCCTGAAGTTCGTAAGTCTCGACAGTCTTACGATGCGGGTCGACGATCCAGTAATTCCCGACGCCTGCGAGGGCGTATTCCGCCAGTTTCTCCACGTAGTCCCGACGCTCGGCGCCGGCTGAAACGACCTCCACTACCAGATCGGG
This sequence comes from Armatimonadota bacterium, assembly GCA_035686845.1. GTDB lineage: Bacteria > Armatimonadota > DASRZA01 > DASRZA01 > DASRZA01 > DASRZA01. The sequence continues at coordinate 28,830 of DASRZA010000380.1, forward strand.
CGGACGGAGTGGGTAACCCCGCTCCCAGTCTTCCTCGGTCGTATGATCCGCGCTCAAATAAATCAGGTCGCCGCGGCGGCCGTGCAGCGGCAGGGTAGGGAAGTCGATTTCGGTTCCTAAAATGCCGCGGAAATCATCGTCAAGGTAGGCGCGAAGATAGAATCCCAAATCGAGCTGCACCGCCCCGTGCTCAATATCGGGCGGTGTCATCGGGATCAGGCGCCCCGCGACCAACTCACAACGCGTCTCCTCCGCCGGCCGCCGGCGAAACTCATGAAAATCTATCTCTCGAACGGCTGTCTCTGTCACCGGATTGCCTCCTCCCGCAATGATACCACTGCGCCGCGGGCGCCGAACAGCGAGCGTCTGAAAAATGCGCTCAATTCGGCGGGAGCGTGTATGCTGTATGCGTATGGAGTCTCTGCAATTAGGGAGCGAACGCTTGCGCGCTGCACAAATGACAACTCTGAACGCCGCGATCATCGCGCTCTGCGCGGCGCTGCTGACGATAGCGCCGGCTCGCGCGGCGTACCCGCCGCCGGTTGTGGCGCCGCACGCGATGGTCGCCTCCGCCGAGCGGGACGCGTCGAAAGTGGGAATAGCGATCCTCAAACGGGGCGGTAACGCCGTGGATGCCGGCGTCGCCGTGGCGTTTGCCCTGGCAGTCGTGCATCCTGACGCAGGCAACCTGGCCGGCGGCGGATTCATGATGATCCATCTCGCTTCCGGTAAAAATGTCGCGGTGGATTTCCGGGAGACCGCGCCCGGTCGCGCCACCAGAACCATGTATCAGGACGCGCATGGCCGGATTATACCCGGCGCCTCGACCATTGGCTACCGGGCCGTCGCCGTCCCGAGCACGGTGGCCGGGCTGGCGCTGGCGGAAAAGCGATTCGGACATCTTTCGTGGCAGCAGGTTATCGAGCCGGCCCGCCGCCTGGCCGCCCAGGGCTTTCGCGTCAGCCCGGCTGTCGCGGACGTGTTATCCGATCCGGGCGTTCAAAAACAGTTGAGCCGCTTCGCCGAGAGCCGGCGGATTTTTTTGCCCCACGGCCGACCTTACCGGGCCGGTGAATGGATGAAGCGCCCGGACTTAGCGCGAACGCTGCAGCGGCTGCAGCAAAACGGCCCGGCTGAGTTCTATCGCGGCCGCACCGCCCGTTTAATCGCCGCTGACATGCGCCGGCATGGTGGTCTCATCACGCTGCGCGATTTAAGCGGCTATCACGCGCTCTTCCGGGCGCCGGTCACGGGAGAATACCGGGGATACCAGATCGTGAGTATGCCGCTGCCCAGCTCCGGCGGCATCACGATCATTTCCGAACTCAATATGCTCAAACACTTCAGATTGAGCGCCCTCGGACCACTTTCGGCCGCTTCGATGCATGACATCATCGAGGCTATGCGGCGGGCGTTTGCCGACCGGGCGCGCTATCTTGGCGATCCCGCCTTCACCAGGATCCCCGTGGCTCGGCTCATCTCTCAGGCGTACGCCGATCAGCGAGTTCAATCGATTTTGCCCGAAAAGGCGACTCCCAGCAGCCAGATTGGCCCCGGCCTCGCCATGCCCGCTGAACATAAGGAGACCACCCACTTTGACGTGGTTGACGCCGCCGGGAACGCAGTCTCCTGCACCTATACGCTCAACGGTCCTTTTGGCAGCGGCGCCACCGTCCCCGGAACGGGCATCGTGCTGAACAATGAAATGGATGACTTTGCCTCGGCGCCAGGCGTGCCGAACATGTTTGGGTTGGTACAGGGCGAGGCCAATGCCATCGCGCCGGGCAAGCGTCCCCTCTCCTCAATGACTCCCACGCTGGTCATGAAGGGCAAGCGGCTCTTCTTGGTCACCGGTTCGCCTGGCGGCCCGACGATCATCAGCACCGTACTCGAAATACTGCTGAACATGATCGATTATAAGATGGACGTGTCCGCCGCGACAGCCGCTCCCCGCTTTCATCATCAATGGCTCCCCGATCGGGTGCGCATCGAGCCGGTTGGCTTCAGCCCCGATACCATCCGAATTCTCAAGCAGTGGGGTTACGTTTTTGGGGCGCCATCCTACATGGGCGACGCACAGACCATCGAGATCGACCCCAAAACCGGCGCCCGTCTCGGCGCCTCGGATCCCCGCGGATCGGGCGTAACACTCGGATATTGAGACCAGTGGTTGATCTCGGGCGCCGGAATTGAAGCGCGTTGATCAACCTGAATGGATGGAAGAACCGGGCGTCACGATACAGGAGATGACCCGGGTCCTGAACGATCTGCGCCGGGTCAATACGCTCTTTGGAGGAGTAGGCCCCATCTTAAGGGAAATCTGGCCGCGCGCGCGCCGGCTGTCGGGACCGGTGCGGGTCATCGACATTGCCTGCGGGGACGGACATGTTCTTCGCCGGCTGATAGATCGAGCGCGCGGCGCCGGCATTGATTTAGAAGCGACCGCTCTGGATGTCAATCCTATCGTGCTTGAAGTCGCGGCAGTGGCGTGCCGCGATTATCCCGAGATCACGCTGCAGCAGGGTGATGCCCTGGCGCTTCCATTCCCCGATGGTGGTTTCGACTTTGCCGTAAGCTGTCTGGCGCTGCACCACTTTGGAATTGAGAATGCCCCCCTGGCTCTTCGTGAAATGCGCCGTGTCGTTCGCTGCGGCTTCGTGGTCAACGACCTTCGAAGGAGCCGGATCGCTTACGCCGTTACCGCAGCGGCGCTTACGCTGCTTCAAACCGACCGGATCACACGCCACGATGGCCCGATCTCCATTCTCCGAGCCTACGGGCCGCAGGAGTATCATGAGATTATTGAACGGTCCGGCATTCCCGGCATCCGGTACGGCGAACGCCTCTGGTTCCGGTCTTTGTTAACCTGGCGTGCGAAAGAACGTGAGGAGCATGATTCGGGCGCGTGACCGGAATAAGCAGTAGACCCGAACGAACGTGTAAGTCACTTCGCCGACCAGAATCCGGATGAAGAAGAAAGCGCGCTGGCGGCGCCGGCCCCGCTCCGCTGTCCTATAGCGAAGATCCCGTTCGGAAATACCGGGATTACCCCCTCTTTTCTCGGGCTTGGCACGGGGATGCACGGCTGGATGCGAGCCTCCGCTTCGTCATGGTTCAGCAGTGCGTCGATGCAATGGTGATCGGCTTTGAGCGTCCCTCCGAGATCGATGAGACGATGCAGCAAATGACCCGGATTATGAACCCGGCGTAATACGCGCGCTGGCGAGTCTCTGGTTTCTCTCGCCGGCGTCCCATCCCATTCTTGCGCGCCACCGGCCCGCCTCCCGTCCCTTCGTTTTGGCCCTGCGCCCCACAAACCGCGCACTCGCCGGCATACACGCGCTCCATAGAGAGTCATCAGCTTGATCGACCGTCCATCGCCGGTTCATGAGAATCGCGCGGCTGAGCGTGAAGAGCCGGAACTTTCACTGCGCTGAATGGACGATGGTTATACTCCTCTCCTTGAAACCTTCAGAGGTGGACTAATCCAACCATAATCCAGGAATGTCCGGCGCAACAGGCTCAAATGAAGTGGACCGATCCGGACGGACGACACGTAGGGAGCTCACGCGGACACGATGGGGACACCAAATGGCACGATTTAAGAATCGCTACCTCGGCCTCGACATCGGGCATCACATGATAAAAGCGGTCGAACTCGAGGGCAGTACTCGGAACAATTGGCAGGTGAGCGGCGTCGGGGTCGCACCCACACCGGGTGATTCGGTAGCGGATGGCGTGATCGCGAATTCCGAGCTTCTCAGCGGCGCTATTCGAGATCTGATCCGCCACAACAATCTGACGGCAAAGCACGCTTTTTGTTCCGTTTCGGGACCCGCGATTCACTTTCGCCCGCTCCGTTTGCCACGGATGAAAGACAACCAACTTCGAAAGGCGGTGCAGTTCAAGGCTAAAGAGGCCCAGACTGCCACACCGATCGACGAGATGATTGTTGAATACGATATTCAGGACGTCGATCCCTCCGCAGCGGACCTGGACGTACTGATGGTTGCGGCGCCCCGCGCTATCGTTGAAAGCCGCGCAGAAGCCGTGAGCGAAGCCGGCCTGGTCGTTGAGTCGATCGACCTGGATGGTTTTGCCCTGATGCGCGCCTTGATCGAGTTCAGCCCGAACCCGGAAGACATGTTTAAGACCGTGGCCATTGTCTGCATGGGCCACACGTACACCGAGTTTAATATTGTGACCCGGGGCACGTTCTCCTTTCCTCGCTCCATCCCAATCGGCGGCAGCCATTTTAATCATACGCTGCGAAGCAGCCTGGGTCTGGATGAGACCGCGGTCGAAGAAATGAAGCATCTCATGGACGTTCGTCCACTGCTCTCATCCGACGCCTATACACAGAGTTCCAGCCCGGAGCAGTTGCTGCGTCCAGCGATGGAAGAGCTGGTTCGGGAGCTGACCCGCAGCGTTAATTACTACCAGTCGCAGTTCGCCGAAGGCACCGTGGATGCAGCCGTTGACCGTGTTTTGCTGTGCGGTGGCGGGGCGCGAATGTTGGGGATTCAGGAATACATGTACAACCGGCTTCGCCTGGATGTGGAAATTGCCGATCCGCTCGCGGCGTTCTTCCAAAACGCCGCGTCTCCCGAGATGGAGCTGGTTTCTGATTACTCACCCGCCATGGTCTGCGCACTGGGCCTGGCGCTCTCGGGATTGCCAAACAAATAGGCGCTGCGCCAACCGGGCGCTCCGAATAAAGCCCACTGTTTTATCACCCGGCCATAGGCCATCCGAATGTGTTCCAAGAGCGGACGCGACAATCGCTACTAAAACAATGAATGGGTACGCGCGAACGACTTGAAGCGAATGTATCCGCCGGACCCGGAACAAGGTTAAGCCGGGGTTCCGGGTCGTGCAGACGAGTGACGCTATCGATGCGCCAGGGAGTGAACTGTGCCACGAGTTAACTTAATTACGGAACGCCGAAAACGCGAGAGAAGGGACGAGGGCATCGCCCGGGTCCTGGTGTATGGCTGCGCCTCCATCGCCGCGGCATTCCTGCTCGTCTTCGTTCTGATGACAACGAGGAAATATCGTCTAAGTGGCGATATCGACAGCGAGAGTCAGCAGCTCACGTCACTGCAGCCCAGGATCGCCGAAGTCAAGAATCTGCAGCAGCTCGAGACGACACTCACGCCCCGTCTGGATCTGCTGCAGACCGCCAAGGACAGTACTACCCACTGGTACCTCATTTACCAGCAAACAGGGCAGGGACTGCCGGCATCCACGTGGCTCGACACGATGACGGTCAACTCCGCCCCCGGTGAAAAGGACCAGCCCGACAAGATGACCCTGATTCTCGCCGGACAGTCTCTAACCCAGGATACGGTGGCCGAGACCATCACGCAGCTTCAAAGGCAGCCGATGTTCCAGTCGGTGGAGCTTCACTTTGTGCGGAACGATACGCCAGTGCAAAGCACGGGAGGCCCGGTTCCGTCCAACACACCGCCTCATACAACGCATTTTGAGGTTGCCGTTCAGCTCAAGGATCTCCGACCTGAGTCCAGCGCGGAGCGGGCGGAGGAGCTGGCCAGCGCCGCGCAGACCGCCAACGCCGGACACGCCGCCCCCGCCGGACAGAGCAGCGGCGCCAACCCGAGCGCGATCTCCAGCCCGAGCGCCATCTCCAATCCGGCCGCCATCTCCAGCCCGACCAATGGCGCCACCAGGCGCATGAACGCAACTCAGAGTACGAATGCCGGCAAGGGCATGAGTGTTAGCAAGAACGCCACGATCAATGGTGGCGCCGGCGTCAGGAAGAGCGTCAGCGTCATCAAAGGCGCCGGCGTCAGCAAAAACATCAGCGCGATGAACAGCGCAAGCGCCAACAAGGGCTAGCTTTTCAACCCGCGCCAACAGGGGCTAGCTTTTCAACCAGGAATCGAACAATGGTCAATCTACCGCTCAAAATCACGCGTAAGGTTCTTATCACCCTCATCGCTTCGATGGTGTTGGAGCTCGCCGCGCTGACCGGATTCTACGTTCAGCAAAATTCGATGGTCACGGCTCTGGAAGCGTCACTGCAGGAGCGACAGACCGAGTTGAGCTCGGCGAAGACGCTGACCGCGCAACTGCTCGCCGAACAGCAGAAGGTAAATGTTGAGAAGGGACAACTGGCGCAGCTCGAAGGGGCGCTGCCAACCAAGGAGTATGTGCCGACACTTTTGACGCAGCTCCAGGCTCTGGCTACGTCCACTCATAACACGATTCTGTCGATCACGCCTAACCTGGCCCCGCCGCCTCCCGCGGCGCCGCCACCCAGCAATGTGCCGACAGGTAATCCGACAACGGGCGCCACCGCCAAAACAGACAGCAAACCGGCCGCTCCGGCGGCCCCGCCTTACGACAAGTATCTCGTCACCATGGGTGTACAGGGCGGCTATCGCGACGTTATGACATTCCTACTGCGGCTGACCCAGTTCCCGAAGATCATTTCGGTGGACCAGTGCCAGCTTTCGAACCTTGGCGCCACGAACGGAACAGAGGGCGTAGTTACCGCCAACCTGAAGTTCACAGGCTATATCCTGAAGGAAAACTGAGCCATGGCAACCGGAAATAACAATCCCAGGAACATCATTCTTCTTGCAGCGCTGGCTCTCGTTCTGGCGCTTGCAATTGGCCGGGCGCTGCTCGCCGGACGGAGTAGCGCGGCGCCTTCCCCGCCTGCCAGCCCGAATGGCGCGGCGGCTCCGGCGGCGGGAACGCCCGGGCCCGCTGCCCAACCCGGATCGGCGCCAGTGCCCGGATCTGCGACAGCGCCGGGCGCTCCGGCCGCGCCCGGCGCCGCGGCCGACGACGCGACGACAGTCGATATGGCTTCGCTGCCCAAGCTTCTACCCGCCGAGCTGCGGGATCCATACCAGCCGCCGGTCGGTTTCGGCGTGCTGCATCCCAAGGTCATCCAGGCGGCGCCGACAAAGCCGGTCGTGAAGCCCATCGTGGTACCCCCGGCGCCGCATTCGCCGCTGGGACCGGGGCCACTCCCGATCGGGTTGACAGCTCCGGCGGCCCTCCATACTGGCCCCGGGCCGAACCTTGCGTCCGGAAAGACTGTGGGGGCGGCGCACGCGGTGGCCCCGGAGTCCCCGGAGCAGGAGTTGCAGCGCCGGGTGGTTCTTAAAGGAGTGCTGATCGGGCCCTATCCGAGCGCCTTTATCACAATTGATGGCAATCAGCAGCTCGCGCACAAGGGTGACCGGCTCCCACGTGGCTACCGGATCTCCCAGATTACAGAAGATGAAATAGTTGCGGTTTTGGGTGGTGATATGCCCGGCCGCGGTCCCGTATCTACAGTTGATATTCGGCAGTGATCTGTCCACATTTGGAATCTGGCGTTAAGGAGATCAGTCAATGAAAGCGTTCGGCTTGTGGGCATCATGCCCAGATGAACCTTCTTTATTCTACTCGGCGCAGTGCCGCCCGCTCAGCGCAGCGATAGCTGCCGCAGGGGCGACCGCCCTTTTTGGAATCAGCGCGCTGCCGCTCATGGCTGCATCGCCCATCGGGCTGGCCAATCCGCCCATGGCGCTCATTCATTCCATCAAGGTAGGACGCCATGCCAATAGGGTAACCCTTTCGCTCGCCGGGAGCGGCTTGCTCAAAGCGAACGTCCATCCAGGACGGCTGCCGAACTCGATCGACGTGGACGTGAAGGGTAAACCACTCTTTGTTCCCGCATCAGCGCACGTTGGCTACGGCGGTGTGAACGCCATTCATTACGGCTGGCTTTGCGCGGCTCCTCCCGAACTTCGGATTATCGTTACAGCGCGATCTCGAATGGATTGGCGCGTCGAGCCCCATTCCGGCAGCTTGAGCGTTATGCTCTGGAAAGCGGGATCCACCATTCTTACTCCGGCCGCCCGCCCCGCGCTTCAACCCAAGGTGGCCGCGAGGATAACACTCCCTTCATCCCCCGTGGCTCCCGCGTTGTCTGCGGGCAATGCGACCTCGAGTCATGTCATTCTGGCGGCGAGAGTAGCGACTCCTGCCGCGCCCGTGTTCCACGCGGCGCCCGTCGTCCTTCATCCTTCGCCCGTTGTCCACCCAACAATGGTGGCGCAGGTGAGTCGTAATGGTTCGGTCGTTGCGAGTGGCGGCTTTCCTGGCGCCGGCGTCGTGACGCTTAACGTGAAGGATGCGAGTATCGAGGACGTGCTGAAAGCGCTGGCCGATCAATCGGGCACAAACATCGTGGCGGCGAGCGGTGTTACGGGCAATGTGTCGATCAAGCTAAAGAACGTGACGGTGGACCAGGCGCTGCGTCTGATCACCCGCCTTAATAAACTCTCGTACCAGCGGGACCCCAACACCAATACTATTGTTGTGGGAAGCCCCGATGAGCTCCGGGCGTTTGGACCTTCAAACGAGCCTCCGGTGATCGTGACTCTGGCGCGAACGGACTCCACC
>DASRZA010000381.1:0-26104 GCA_035686845.1 Armatimonadota bacterium
TGTACATGAACGAATTGTCCGAGGGTACCCTGCGATTCTTGTGGCTGCTGGCGTTACTGCAGAGTCCCTCGCTGCCGACAGTGGTCATGATCGATGAGCCAGAAGTGAGCCTGCATCCGGAGCTACTGAGCCAGTTGGCGGATGTGATGCGTGAAGCTTCCGTTCGAACGCAATTGATGGTCGCGACACACTCGGATCGCCTCATCCGCTTCCTGGAGCCGAAGGAAGTCATGGTCATGGATTCTACGGAGGATGGATTGACCGCTGTAACGTGGGCTGATGAATTGGACCTTGAGAAGTGGTTAGCAGACTACACGCTGGACGAGGTCTGGCGCATGGGCCGTATGGGGGGGAGAGCGTGACAATTACTGTCCTGGTCGAGGGCAAAACCGAGCAGGCGTTTAAGCCGATTCTGCGAACGTTCCTGGAGAAGCAATTGGGACAAAACATGCCCAGGCTTGACTTCTTCCCGTATCAAGGGCGAATTCCTAAAGGCGACGAGTTGAAGAGAAAAGTGGAGACGTCTCTGAGCGGCAGCCGCCCTTCGGATCATGTTATCGCGCTAACAGACGTATACACGGGCGCTGCAGACTTCTCCGACGCGGAGGACGCCAAGAAGAAGATGCGCGCCTGGGTTGGAAATGAAACGCGCTTCAGCCCACATGTCGCGCTGCACGACTTTGAAGCGTGGCTGCTGCCTTATTGGCCGGATATTCAGCGTCTCGCCGGGCACAATAGGCGCGCGCCCGCACAAAATCCAGAAACGGTCAATCACGCTAAGCCACCTGCCAGGCATATTAGTGAGCTGTTCATTACCGGGAAAAGGGGGCGTCACTACAATAAAGTTCGTGATGCCGCGAGCATCCTGAGGGGCAAGGATCTTGGCGCTGCTATTTCAAAGTGCGCGGAACTAAAGTCGTTCGTTAACACGATCATCAGGCTGTCCGGGGGAACAGAGATCGTTTGAGCATTTGCGTCGACTTCACGCTGCGGAACGGCGCGCGTTTCATTTACGTCTTCTAAGCCAGGTGTCCGAACTTCGGATATGGACCGGACCCCGGAACGGAGAGATGAATGCGGATCCCGCTGCTTTGGAAGTTGATGGCGCTGCTCATCGTTGTGCCACTGCTCGACGTTGGCTCCATTCTGTTGATGAATCATTTCGTTAACGGATGGATCACTTTTGGCACGATTGTAGGCTGCGGCGTCGTTGGCGCCGTGCTCGTCAGGAGGGAAGGGATTCGCACCTGGAATCGGCTCCGCTATGAAATTGCCCGGGGCCAGATCCCTGAGACGCCGCTGATGGATGGCGTGCTCGTGCTGATTTCCGGCGCCTTCCTGATGACACCCGGCCCGCTCACCGATCTGCTGGGCCTTTCACTGCTCCTTCCGCCGGTGCGCGCCGCGGTCCGGATGCTGGCTTACCGCCGCGTGCAGAAAATGCTGCACAGCGGCGCCACCCGGATGATCGAGCAGGCCACGATCATACGCTGACTCGCCCCTCACGGGGTGATGTTCGTCCACAAGTCGGCAGAAACAAAGCGGGCAATGTGGCTGACGTTGGAAGTGGCGACGATGACAGCGGCGGGAGGTACAAGCATGGTCATCGCTTGAGCGCAGAGGATAACGTCTATATCCAGTTACTTTGGGTCGCCAGTTGAGATACCCTGCTGGCGGGCATACGCCCACAGATCCGCGGCGCGCAGCATGGCAGTGGTCGTGATGGGCAGATAGTTGAAGACGTTCTTGAGACTGTCCAGTTTGGCTATGCCTGTCGTCTTGCCTGCTCGTACCAGTTCGCGCCGCAGTTCATAGTCGATCACTTCGGGAATGTAGAATCGATGCCCCGCGGCGATGCAGTTGCGGCTCCATTGGCTGATAGTAAGAACGGCGGCGCTGGCGTCCGGGTTGGAGAGCAGGCCAAGAGGCGCCGAATCAAGGATGACATTCTGCGTCATGGGTACACCAGTCTCTCGCCGGCCGCTGCTCGGTTCGAGTTCATATTGCGCTTGAACTCCTCGACCTCCCGATCCGCTTCACGCCGGGTCTTCTCATCGGCGGTCTCGCCTTCGGCGATCCAGGAATCAAGCAGGGCTATGGCAGCCTTCGCCTTCTCGCTCTGAACAGGGCCAGACTGCTCCTGCGCTGTTTCCTCCTCGTCTTCGGCAAGTTCGATGAGTCGAAACCGCCGATCCGGGTGTCGCGCGAGATAGGGCGCGAGTTCGCGCGGCGTTCCTTCGTGAGTGGGCTGTTGTGCCATGCTCATTACCTCCGTTCTTCTCTTGTCAATTATAGCGCAAGTCGCCCGCAGGTACAGATAAACTAAGGACCAACCATGCCCGAGTCTGAGAACGAAACGATTACTTCAGCGCCCTCAAAATCCCCGCGCTCGCCCGATGAGGAAATAGCCGCGCTTCGGGCCGCCGTGCTCCAGAATCCGGAGAACGAAGACGCGTGGGACGATCTGGGCGCTGCCCTCGCCGATGCGGAGCGATGGACTGAGGCTGTCGAAACACTTCGCGAGGCGGTGAAACACGCGCCCGATTGTGTTAATCTTCGCAGGAATCTTGCCAACGCGCTGGATGAAACAGGTCAGTCGCAAGAGGCGCTGGCGGAGATGAGAATCGCCGAGCGACTGGATCCCGGTGACCCGTACGTCCAGGCGGATCTTGGCACGATTCTTCACGGCCTGAAGCGGATGGACGAAGCCATCGCGGCGTACCGCGAATCCATGCGTCTCGATCCTAATGAAAACCAACCGTTCATAAATCTGGCGCGCGCCTTTATGGAGCTCGATCGTGGAGCAGAGGCGGTTGAGATCCTCGAAGGCTTTCTCAAGAGACACCGACGCGACGTCGAAACCCTCATTGAACTGGGAAAATCTCTGTACTTCGAAGACCGGGAGGAGGAGGCACTCAAGCTGTTGAAAAAGGCGGCCCGGATCGATCCCGAAAACGGTGAGATCTGGAGACGTTCCGGCGAGATTCTTTATAACATTGACCGGAACGAAGAGGCGATCCATGCCTGTGAAAAAGCGATCCGGCTCAATCCATCCGATGCGGAAAGTCAGCGGAATCTGGGACGTGCCCTGGCGGCGCTCCATCGATACGAAGAGGCGGCAGAGCATTACCACGAGGCTATCCGTCTGGATCCGACCGGTTCCCGCTCCTACGGGAATCTCGCTTTCTCGCTCCTGAGGCTGGATCGGCCGGATGAGGCGTTGGCGGTCGCGGACGAAGGAGCGCGCACGGGTCCCGTAGATGATTGGCTCTGGGCGCAGCGAGCGCAGGCGCTTGAGGCGCTCGGCCGGATCGAGGAAGCCGAAGCCTCCTATCGCGCGGCAATACAAATTGATCCTGCCGACGCGGACTATCATTATGGCCTCGGGTTGCTGCTTGATGAGGCAGGTCAGCATGAGGCCGCCGCAGCCGCCTATGAAGAGGCACGACGGCTTAACCCCGATTACCCCGATGTCCACGACCGGCTCGGCGTGGCGCTGGATCATCTTGAGCGATGGGATGAGGCGATTGCCTCCTACCGTGAAGCCATTCGGCTTGAGCCTGATTATCATGATGCCCACTCTAATCTCGGGATTCCGCTGAAGGCCACGGGTCGTATCGACGAAGCCATCGCGTCGTACCGCAAGGCGTTAGAGCTCAAGCCTGACAATCCGATTGCCCTGGGTAATCTCGCCCGCGCCCTTCGCGACCAGGAAAAATACGAAGAGGCGCGGGCCGCGTGCGAGGCGGCGATTCAATTTGACCCGGACGACCACGACCTGCGCGCGGAGCTTGCCTATATCTGCGATGACCTGGAGGACTACGTAGCGGCCGTTGGCGCCTACGAACAGGCAATCCGACTGGATCCTTCTGACGCGAGCGATCATACTTGGCTGGGGTGGGCGCTAACTGAAGTGAACCAGATGGACCGGGCAATTTGCGAATTTCGAGAAGCGATCCACCTCGACTCCGAGGACGAAACCGCCTGGCATGGCCTGGGCTGGACGCTTGGACAGATTGGCCGGTTGGAAGAGGGAATCGAAGCCTGCCGCAAGGCGATTGCTCTCAGTCCTGATTTCGGCGCTACCCGTGATTCATTGGGATGCCTCCTCATGAAAAGAGGCGATCTCGATGAGGCCATTATCCAGTTTCGGATCGCTCTCACCCAGGAGCCTGAAGAAGTGGAGGTCCAGGCCAATCTCGCCGACGCTCTGACGCGCCAAGCCGGTAGATCAAAGTCGGATGAACCGGGTAAGTTGTAGTATCCTGGCGCGAAGATGACGGGTCCGCTTACCGGTAAGCACAGGTAAAGTAGCGATTGTATTATGCGGCTGCTTCGAGCGACTGCCGGATGTCCTTGAACAACAAAAGGAGGTGCATGGGATTAGTTGGCGATTCCTCCATGCCGAATTTCAGGTAGAAGGCGCGGGCCTCTTCGTCTTTCGCATGAACGAGGAACGCCCGGCCGCCGATGGCTTCCGCCCCCGCAAGAGCGCGGCGCATCGCATCGCGAAACAGAGCTTTACCGTAACCTTTCCCCTGCTCGCCCCTGTCAATGGCAAAACGGGCCATTAGGATGACGGGCACAGGGTAACGCCCCTGTGCTTTCATCACGCGGGCTGGGGCGCTCTCCGGCGCAATGGAGGCAGGGGCAAGGCTGTAATAGCCGATCACGCGGCTGCCGCGCGTCAGAGCATACGTTCTGGCTCCTCCGCTCGCCTGATTCTGCAGAGCATACTTGAGCAGGAAGTCGTTAAGCGGCGGCTTACCGCAGTCAAATCGGTCGACCTCATGGGTTTTTGTGAGCAGAACCGGAGCGTTCAGCGGCTCATCCGCTTCAACCACTGTACGGATCGGACTCGCTGAATAGCTGGCGCAATGCGGGAATCATCCTGGCTGGAGCGTCCACGCGCTCGCAGAAAGCTGCCCACTGTTCTGGCGGCAGTCGGAACTCGGTCTGATCCACGAGAGTAGCACGCGCGGCATCGAGGGACGCCTGGCGCACGAATTCGCTTGTATTCATCCGCCGCGCGCGAGCGGCCTCGCGCAGGAGCGATTTCTCTGGCTCGGAAGCGCGGATGGATAGGCGCGACTCCTTCTGCGCCGCGGTTTCCTTGTGTAACATTGGCTTGTTCCTCTAACTAATGCGGTATATTATATCAGATTGTACGCACATTGTACACCCAAAGATGAAGACAAACATCGCCGGAGAGTGGGGGACGCGCACGCGTTCCGGCAGGGATCGGGTGAGGCCGGGCCGAAGTGAATTGATAGAAGGCGTGAACGGTGAAGATTGAATCGCCACCGGCGCGCCGGCAGAAGACGGCCGGTTTGATGCGCCAGGGGCGCCGTGATTGTGGAGACGAGGGGAGGCTGTTTCGTGCAGTTGATCTATGAAGTTCGGGAGGAGATGCAGCGCGCGCTCAAAAAGGCGAATATCCGTGACGTGTTTATCCGTTATCGAGACGGGCGGCTGCGGGTTACGGCGCTGATCGAGGGCCGGGCATACGCTTCTTTTGAGACGGAGGGCAGCGCCTCTGCCATCGGCGACGAGATCGCCCGGTGGAAGCAGGAGCATTTCGAGGTCTATCGCGGTGAGGTGGCTCCCGATCGCGCCGGCCGCAAGGAGAACGGGGACTGATGTGGCGTCTAATTCCCGTCCGGGCGACCGGCGAAAGCCTGGCCCTCCCCGGTTAAGTCCCACCAGGCTCAACTGCTATCTGGAGTGCCCTCGCCAGTACTACTTCGGCTACGTGCGCCGGCTGCCGCGGCGCGCCCGGAGCTACTTCAGCTTTGGCACGAGCCTCCACGCCGCGCTGCAAGATTTTCACGAGCAGGGCGGCGCCGAAACGCAGCCGGTGGAGACACTCCTGGAGAATCTCCAGACTTCATGGGTTGACGCCGGCTATCAGACGCCGCAGGAAGCAGCCGTCCGGTTCGACCTCGGCCAGGAACTTCTCACCGCCTATTACCAGGCGGCCGAGGAGCGACAGGCTGAGACCCTCTTCGTAGAGAAGATGCTCAGTCTGCCGCTGGAGGGCTTCGTGCTGTCCGGACGGGTGGATCGAGTAGATCGGCGTCCGGATGGTCTCTTAGAGGTCATCGATTATAAGAGCGGCGGCTATTTGCCTTCAGTCGATGAGTTGGAAAATGACACAGCCATCGGCATCTACCAGCTTCTCGTAGCGCGGAAGATGGAGGAAACACCGATTATCGGCGCTATTTATAACTTGCGGGCGAACCAGTCTGTTTCCATCGTCCGCGACGAGAGCCAGCTAAAGCAGGTCGAGAGTCGGGTCCAGTCCCACTTCCAGGTTCTTTCCAGAGACACCACCTTCACTCCCCTGCCCGGCCCGCACTGCCGCTACTGCGACTACGCTTCCTACTGCCCGGCCGCCGAGAGATAACCCGATGGGCTGCACACGCGGCAATCCGCACGCCCGCGAGGGACATGCACGGGCCCGGTGGATGATCCGGTGGTGGGATGTTCGTTACCAGATTCACGATACAAACGCTCTCAACTGAATGGCGCAGCCACCGATGATGGCGGCGTCAATATGCTGCAAATCGTGCTGCCACTTAATCGGTGAACGCTACACTGGTAACAACTCAGGAGCGTTTGGCGTGGCATCGACGATAAATCTCCCAGAAGGGGGGCTGACTACCCAGCAGGCCCAGGCGCGGCTGCGCCAGTACGGTCCCAATGCTGTGCCCCAACAGCCGCGCCATCCGGCGCTGCTTCTCCTGCACAAATTCTGGTCACCTGTGCCGTGGATGCTGGAAGCGACCCTTCTGCTGGAACTGATCCTCGGAAAGCACACCCAGGCGGCCATCATCGGCGCCCTGCTGGTCCTGAATGCCGTACTCAGCTTCGTTCAGGAGAATCGCGCCAATAATGCGCTGGCGCTGCTGCGTCAGAATCTCACTATCCAGGTGCGCGTGCTGCGCGATGGCCGCTGGCAGCCGGCCCTGTCCCAGGACCTCGTACCAGAGGACGTAATTCACGTGCGCATGGGAGATCTGATCCCTGCGGACGTGGTTCTGCAAGAGGGGCAAATCCTGGTCGATCAATCGGCCTTAACAGGGGAATCAACGCCCGTCGAAGTCGAGCCCGGCAAGACGGGGTACGCGGGAAGCACTATCCGGCGCGGCGAGGCCACGGGCGTTGTCACGGGTACGGGCCAGCGCACCTATTACGGTAAGACGGCTGAGCTGGTTCGCGGCGCCGGCGCGCCCAACCACCTGGAAACGGTGATATTCACGATCATCAAGTATCTGATTGCCCTGGATCTTTTCCTGGTGGCGGCAATCTTAGCCTACGCGATCACCGAGAGAGTCTCCATGGCCGAGAGCGTTCCCTTCGCGCTGATCCTGCTGATTGCCTCTGTTCCCGTGGCGCTCCCGGCGACCTACACCCTTGCCGGCGCACTGGGTTCGTTGGAACTGGCGAGAGACGGGGTACTCCTGACACGTCTCTCCGCAGTTGAGGACGCGGCAGCGATGGATCTGTTGTGCAGCGACAAGACGGGGACCATCACGAGGAACCAATTGGCCGTGGCCGCGCTTCAAGCCTACCCTCCTCACACCGAGGATGACCTACTGGAACTCGCCGCGCTCGCCTGCGACGAGTCCACGCAGGATCCAATTGACCTCGCCATCCTTGATGCCGCAAAGGCTCACGGAATCGTTCACCAGCGACAGCGGCTCCAGTTTCTCCCCTTCGACCCGGCCACCAGGCGTTCTGAAGCCCTGTGGTCACAGGACAAAGGCGTTCTTCGTGTGGTCAAAGGCGCCCCCGCGGTGGTGGCCGGTCTAACGTCGGACGTTTCGTCTCTGACCTCCGACACAGACGCCCTCGCCGGCCAGGGGTATCGGGTGTTAGCTGTGGCGTCAGGGTCACCGGAGAGTCTGGAGATGGCCGGGCTGGTGGCTCTCCAGGACCCGCCGCGAGAGGATTCCCGGGCCGTTGTACAGTCTCTTAATGATCTCGGAGTACGAGTCATCATGGTTACCGGGGATGGCGCCGGCACGGCTCAGGCGATAGCCGCTCAGGTTGGTATCCAGGGTCATACCTGCCCGATAGACAGTCAATTCACCGGCGGCAGTCCGGATCAGCTTGATTGCGGTGTCTTCGCCGGCGTCTTCCCAGAGGACAAGTTTCGGCTTGTTCGAGCCTATCAGCACGCGGGCCACGTCGTCGGTATGACCGGTGACGGAGTGAATGACGCCCCTGCCTTGAAGCAGGCCGAGGTCGGTATCGCGGTCGCCAATGCGACCGACGTCGCGAAGGCGGCGGCCAGTCTTGTTTTGACAAAGCCAGGACTGACTGACGTGCTGGCTGCAGTGGAGACGGGCCGGCGTATCTATCAGCGGATGCTGACTTACACCCTCAACAAGATCATCAAGACTTTCCAGATCGCCCTGTTTTTGAGCCTTGGTCTGCTGCTGACGGGCGTTTTCGTCACCACTCCCCGCCTGATTCTGCTGCTGCTGTTCGCCAACGACTTCGTTACCATGTCGTTGGCTTCTGACCGGGTGACCTTTTCCCGCCAGCCTGACCGCTGGCAAATGCGGCCGCTCATCGTGACGGCTCTGATTCTGGCGATTGTCTGGGTCGTTTTCTGTTTCGCCATTTTTCTGATAGGGCGCGACGTGTTCCACCTGGATCTCCCGCGTCTGCAAACCCTTGTCTTTTTAACCCTCGTCTTCTCCGGACAGGCCACTGTCTATCTGGTCCGAGAACGCCGGCATTTCTGGAAATCCCTTCCCGGCCCCTGGTTGGCCGTCAGTTCGGCTGCCGATATCGTGATTGTCAGCATCCTGGCTGCGTGCGGCATCCTGATGACTCCCATCAGGTGGATTTTTATTCCTGGCCTCCTCATGCTCATCATTGCCTACAGCTTCCTGTTGGATAGCCTGAAGATTCGCCTTTATCGGCAGTTTGGTGGGCCCTGATGGAATTATGGGCGCCCGGATAGCTCAAACTGCGCAGATCACGCCGCCCACCGGTCGTGACCGGCGCAGATTGCGTTAGCCCGGGGCGGGTGGGAGATCGATGACCGCTCCGGTACATCGGTCCCCACCGCAATGAGCGGCGCAGATTGCGCCGCTGCCAGTGCCGTTCACTCGCCTGGAACGGGCGGCTACTTTGACGCAGCCGGCTGCGGGAGTTCCGCGCTCGCGAGCAGCTTCAGGTCCGATGAATACTTCAGCAGCGTGCTGCCTCGCAGGACATAGACCGTGCCGTCAGCGGCGACGGTAAGGGTCGGGCGCGGCGCCATCATACCGCCCCCCATCATACCGCCCCCCGCCATACCGCCGCCCATCCCGCCCATCATCGACCCCATCCGCTGCGTGCCACCCATCACGCCACCGCCCATACCGCCCTTCATCGGTCCCATTCCCATCATGCCACCGCCCATACCGCCCTTCATCGATCCCATTCCCTGCATACCGCCGCCCATCATACCGCCGCCCATACCCGCCATTCCGGAACGCGACTTAGTCGCTCCGGACATACACGGGCAGGTTGGCGTCTTCGACGGGGCTGCGGCAGTGGTCGTCGCCCGGGATTTGGTCGGCGCTGGGGCCGACTGCACTGCGGCGCACGATAACGCCGTAACCAAGAGAACCGCCGTTAAGAAACCGCTTGACACTCGCATCGTTTGTCTCCTTCGTGAGCGCTTATCATTGTTGGCGCTGCCGATCTGCTCACGATGGTACATTACCCACTTGAGTTGTGGATGACCTCCGCTATTCGGCGGATTTAACCGCTCCCCGGACCTATCCCCCGACCCCTTCCCGAAGCGGGAAGGGGAGCCGTACCTCGCACCTCGCGCCTGGGACCTATGCCCCGGGAAGGCTCAGCCGGTCGTAGATTTCCGCCAGCGGGACTTCAAGCTCCAGATCCAATAGTCGGAGGGTGGAATCGCGCGTCAGATGCAAATCCTGCGTCCATTCTCCGCCCACGCCTCGGTTGAAGCATTCCACGCGCACCTGGTCCTGCGACACAAGAATATAATGGGTCAAGCTCTCAATCTGGCGGTAGTGATCATACTTTCCCGTGCGGTCGTACTCCTCGGTGGTGGGGGAGAGCACCTCCACCACGACCCGGGGATTCAGCAGCGTGTCCGGGTCCACGGGGTCGTAGCGCTCCGGAGGGCACACGATGGCCACGTCCGGATAGGTGATAAGACCGGTTCGCTCGACCTTGATACGCTGCTCAGAGCTGGTGGCGTAGCACCGGTGGCCGCGAAGGCGGGAAACCATTGATCCCGTAATGCTTGCGATCAGACGCGCATGCTCCGGACTACCACCAGCCATCGCAAAGACTTCGCCATTGAGGTACTCGTGGCGAATCTCTGCCCGGGCTTCCAGCGAATAGTATTCTTCCTCGGAGATATGGGAGTACTGCGAAATCGCGTTGATCATCGTCATTATTATAGACTTCCAGGCGGCAATCGGGTTCATGCGCCGCGAATGCGTCTGCGGCTTCACCGGCAGGAAACCCGGCTCCCGGCACGAATGTTGAATGATGAGGGGCGTCAGCGATAGAGGGGGAGTTTGAAATGGAACCGTTGCGTACGCTGGTTGATAGCAGTGAATCGGTCGGGGGATCTCCGCTCTTGAGCGATCATTTGAGCGGTATCTTTGGAGGGAATGTGGCGTTTCCAGATCCACCTTCGAACGACCGGCCGTACGTCATCACCAACTTTGTCAGCTCGGTGGATGGGGTGGTGAGTTATCGAATTCCCGGACACGCGGGTGGGGGCGACATCAGCGGATTCTACGAGGCGGACGCCTTTTCAATGGCCGTGCTCCGGGCCTGCTCCGACGCAATCCTCATCGGAGCGAATACGCTCAGCACTGAAGGACGTCAGCCAATCAACGCCGCCTCGCTTTACCCCGCCGAAGCGGATGAGTTTGCCCGCCTCCGGGAGCGCCTCGGAAAGCGGCGCTATCCGCTCTGCGTTGTGCTTACCGGCAGTGGCAGCGTGGATCTCACGCACCCGGTATTTCACACGCCCGAGTTGGAGGCTGCCATCATTACCACCGACGCCGGTTCACGGGTCCTGGAGACCCACCTGGATGACGTAGTGACGACGCATGTCCTCGCCATGGGCGACGGTCACCTGGTGAACCCGTCGGCAGCGCTGCAGATCCTTCAAAAGCAGTGGAATGTCCGGCTCTGCCTCTGCGAAGGCGGCCCAGAGACCACCGATGGCTTTATACGCGCCGGACTTGTCGACGAACTCTTCCTGACGCTCTCTCCCCGCATTGTCGGACAGGACATCAAGCACCCGCGCCCCAGCTTCAGCGAGGTCCTGGCCTACACGCCCGACACCTCGCCCGCGTTAACCCTTCTCAGCCTGAAATCCCACGGCAGCTATCTGTTCTGCCGGTACCGGTTTGAGAAAGGGTAATCGCGGCTGCATGCATCCGACGTCAGTTATTGGGTGTTAACGCCGGGCGGTTCCGCTGCCGCTGCGCGCGCCGCCTGCGGAGGCGCATCTGCCTCCGGAGCGCGGCGCGATTCCGCAGTTCGGCCCTTGGCAGGTTCGGTGGTAGAACGTCGATCTCCTGCGCGCGGAAGATGCCAGGAGCGATCTCGGACCCTTTCACCTGAACCGCGGCGCCATCCGTCAGGTCCCCGAGATGCATGGCGACCTGATCAATCGTCACGTTTTGCGGCTGCAGACTCACCGGAATCGTCTCTCCCGTGTACATCTCCACTACCAACGGGTTTGCCGAGACCACCAGACCCGCGAGATTCCCGCGCTTCAGCGCCTGATTGATCCGCTTCTGCGCACGAAGCGCCAGTTTCGATTTCAGATCCGGACTATTTGCGGACGCTGGCACGCTGTTTCCCTTCACTGCGGCCCCAAGGCTGCCAAAGGCGTCGGCGCCATTCTGGTTCGATCCAGTGGCGGCCGGCGCACTATCTAACAGATCAATTCCCGGAGCGAGGGGCACCGTTACGACGGTACGGAAGACGCGCGCTGCCTGAAACGTTTTGGCGTCGGGATCCGCCTTTCCCTGTATCAGCACCGAATCGCCATGTTGGAGCGTGCCCGGATCGATTACGGAGAGGCGATAGACCCGGGTATAAGAGCGGGTCACCACATTGACGGGCCCGGCCGCAAGCAGCGGCCGGTTGGGAGTCATGACCTGAAAACTAGCGGCGCCCGGCGCTATTTGATCGATTCTTCCGACGAGTACAGGTGGAATATGAGATGGCTCTGCGCCTTCCGGCTGTCCAACTACAGCGCCGGCGGCCGGCGCCGGGGCGCCCGGCACAGGAGGATCAGCGACTGCCAGCGATTGAAAGCAGAGCGCGGCAGCCGCGATTCCCCCGCCCACGCCGAGCGCGGCAATCGGAAGACGGCGCGTCAGGTAACCCGACGCTCGAAGAAGCGTTCTCGCGCTCGTTGGGCGCGAACTTTCCGGATTTTCAGGTCGAACTGGAGCTGACATGGCGATTCCCCCCGTGTTTCAATTCTCAGCAGCTTTTTGACCGCCGCTGCAAAATAAGATTCTCTGTTGTGGAGGCGCTCTCTTGTGGAGGCGCTGCGAAGCAAGGCTCTCTCTCTGACGACAGCGCGGCTAAAACGGTTCAGAAATGGCGCACGCCGGCTCGTCCCTTTCACCGACTATCGCGCTTTCCCGGGTTCTGTCCCGCGAAGCGCGTCCAGTTCCGTTTCAAAAACCTGGATGTATTCAGTGAGGCCCACCATTTGAAATATCTTCCGGTAGTGCGGAGAGAGGCAGCAGGCAAGAAGGGTGCGCTCGGTGTGAATCACTTCGGCGACCAGTGAAACCAGCAGAGAAATGCCGGCGCTGTTAATATAGCCAACGCCCGCAAAATTCAGCACCACGACACTGCTTGGCAGCACGTGGGGATCGCGGAGAGCGCCCAGAAGCGGCCCCTCGCTGTCATGCGACAAATCCCCTTCCAAATCGATAATAGCGATGGCGCCGGAATGGCGTACCCGGAGGCGATGCTGATTCATACGCTGTCCTGCTCGTACACGCTACGCCGGGGGCCATCCAAGCGGAGCACCAGGCGCAGAGTCTTGCCTCCACCGCGACGGGTCGTAACGCGCACCTGGTCAACCAGACTCTCAATTAAAAACATGCCCCATCCGCGCGAGTCCTCGTGTCCTTCAACCTTCTCCAAAATGTGAGGCCTGCGGCCTCGAGGAATGGAGCCCCCTCCCCGGTCTACAACATTCACCTGCAGTTCTTCGACTCCGGCGCGCAGCGTAACCACCAGCTTCACACCCGCCCGAAGGCGGTGCGCGTGCTCGATTGCGTTGAGACAGGCTTCGCTTACAGCCGTCTGGAGATCCTGCACTCGCGCGGGTGAGAAGCCCATGTTCTCCGCGATGGCGCCCGCCGAAAGCATGGCGACCTTCTCATATCCGAATTCGCTTGGCAGGCTTAGCTGAACCACTCGCGGCTCAAACCGCGGCATGATGAGCCTCCACAGGCTGTTTAGAATCTATCGCCGGGGAGTGGGTAAGGCGAACGACCACCAGGGTTACGTCATCCGCGAGCGGCGCCTGGCCGGCAAATTTGCGCAGGCCGCTCAAAATGGTGTGAATGGCGCCATGGCTGTCGAGGCCCCGGGTCCCACGCACGATCTCCTGAAGACGCTCGAACCCGAGCATTTCTCCGGCCGTATTATGAGCTTCCACAATCCCATCGGTGCTGAATATAATGCAATCCTCCGGCTGCAGCGCGTACTCGACTTCATTATACTTCAGATCGAACGGCGCGCCCAGCGGCAGACCGTTGGCTTCTAAAAAAGTGATGGTTCCCTCGCTGGCGCGTAGTAGATACGGATAGAGATGGCCGGCGTTGCCAAAACGCAGCGTTCTACGCGCCGGGTCGACCACCCCGAACAGGAACGTCATCAACTGGTTGCGATCACCCAGCGAACGCACCATTGAACCGAGCGCCCCTAAGATGGGGCCGGGCGCGGGATTCTCCGAGGAGAGCGTAAAGAGACAACTCTTCACCATTGCCATCAGGAGCGACGCCGGCACACCCTTCCCGGTAACGTCCCCAATACATAATGCGAGTTTACCATCCGGGAGCGCCCAGTAGTCAAAATAATCGCCACCCACCTCGCGGCATGGCTCGCTGAAACCGGCAACGTCGACCCCGGCGACCGCCGGCGGCGACTGCGGCAGCATCCGCGCCTGCATCTGGTGGGCAATCCGGAGCTCACCTACAATGCGCTCCTGGTCGCGCGCCAGCCGGATTCGCTGCGCCGATTCCTGTGCGAGCCGCTCAAATACCTGCGGTAAATCCACGTAGACGTAGATACATCGCTGGCAGTAGCTCTGGCCTAGAATTCCGATCTCGCACGCGGAGCAGAGCGGCTTCTGACACCCACCACAGTGATTGAGCGCCGGTCGATCGGGATGAAATTCGCACATCAACCGGGTGCGAGCAGCCCCCGGATCCCCTCCGGTTAGAGGCGAGGCGGCGGCCACGCGCGTATGGCAGCGGGGACACTCTCGAGCGCCGGCGGCCAGAGGGTTCTGGCAAGTGGGGCAGGTTTTGCGTTCGGCAGACAAGCAGGCTCCATAAACCGGGCACGCGGACGGGACTCCGGCGGCCCCGGATTCTGACCATTAGACTTCGCGGACGGGTGAAATGTCACCGACTCGGACTCATAGAATCCGAGAATCGGGAGATTACGGCCGCGCCGGTTCGACGACCGATTGATCGGATTCGATCGGGTCAGTCATCGGCTCGAACACCGGCGTTTTACGGAGGCCGCGTCCAACCGATTCACCTATAATAGGATCGGGCGCCGCGACGCATCTCTTTATTTTACCAATTACCAATATTGGATCGCCAGATCACCTACAGTGGATCGCCGAGAACCTCTTGACTTCCGACTCACGGGCCCCGTCCGCTCTGCCGTTCAAGGCGTTTTACTTCTGCGTCTTCGCCGGGCCGGCTATCGTCGGCACGTACCTGAACTTATACTTCCAGCGCCGGGGCTTAACAGACGGTGAAATCGGAATCCTGGCGGGCATTTTATCGCTGGTGGGAGTGGTGTCGCCATTACTCTGGGGGGCGGTCGCCGACAGGTTGGGGAGCCGCCGCCGGCCCGGTATCTGGGCCATGGGCATCAGCGGCGTCCTCTTCCCTTGCTTCTGGTGGCTTCATGGTCACGCCATCCTGATCCCACTGATCGCGCTCTTCGGCTTCTTTCAGAGCCCCCTCATTCCACTCGCCGACGCAGCCGCCACCGCTTACGTGGGGCGATGGGCGGCGGATTATGGAAGAATCCGCGTCTGGGGATCCATCGGGTACGCGGCGGTCCTGGCCTCTATGGGGCTGCTTCTGCCCGCCCGATCCCGCGCCGGCGCCGCGGCCTTGCTCCCCGTTTTCGTCCTTTATCTGTTCTGGAGATTTGTCGGCGCCGGCTGCGCCGCTAAGATTCCTGAACAAAAGGGGGAGCAGGCCGTGCCCCCTGTTAACATCGGCCGAGCCATGATCCAGGCCGCCGCGGTCTTCCGGGACCGGCGTCTTATTCTCGTTTGTATCTGCGCGTTTCTGGGCTGGGGCGCGATGCAGGCCTATTACACCTTCTTCCCGATTTACCTCGACATACTGAAGGTTCCGGATAATCTGAAGGGACTCTACATCGATATTGGCGTCGGCGCTGAGATACTGTTCCTGACCCAATCCGGTCGTCTGGAAAAGGCGATTGGCGCGGCCGGGATGCTCACACTCGGGCTGGCGGCGCAGGCTGGCCGGCTCCTTCTCTTCGCGTATCCGGTGCCCCTCTGGGCCGTGGCGCTGGGGCAGACACTGCACGCCTTCACCTTCGCCGCATTCTACGTCGCGTGCATCGCGTTTCTCACTAAAATCGTCCCCGATCATCTCCGCGGCGGAGGTCAGGCGTTCTTCTCGGGCGTGGTGATGGGCCTCGGGGGCGCCATCGGATCGGCCCTGGCAGGCTACGTCGCACATCGACATGGCATGCCGTTGATGTTCCGCGCCGGGGCATGCACCGCCGGCGCCGCCTGTCTCCTCTCCCTCGTTCTCGTGAAAATGGAGAGGACGGTGAGTGCGTGAGTGTGTGAGAGAGTGGGTGCGTGGGAAGGTGGGCGGAGGACGGACCCCGTCCTCGGAACGGGAGGTGGTCGGGGGACAGGGTTGGGCGGCCGGTCTTCCTATCGGCGCTGATTCCCCGCCGACCCGTCCAGACGATCGGAGTGTTTGGTATCCTGTCGTGGGCGGCGCCCGCGCAATGTAGGAGTCGAACCCCGTCGGCGATTGCCAGAGCGACCGCGAAAACTGAACGTTCGGCCGCTCGCGTCGTGTCTTGATGGTCGCTAAAGGAATGCGATAACGCGCGGCCGGATGAGGAGGGTATGACCGTCCCGCGATCACGACGCTTGATCGGCGTCTCACACAGCGTGTGATTAAAACTGCGTTCCGGGCCTGGGAATGATCCTCTGCAAGAATCTTTAGGGGAACCCAGATTATGAATGTTAAGGCAGTGTCCGCGGCGTGGGGCCGTTTCCGATTGAGCCCGGTTGGGCCCGCGGGGGCGATGGACGTACCACTACCTGGCGATTTTGGCCGCCGCGGCGCTGCTTCCGGCGCCGAGCGCAGCGGTCCCGTCCGCCCCTCCTCGCCCGGTACCCGCGTCACGGTGGCAGAGGCGAATTAGAGTGTGACGCAGCCGATCCCGCCCGCAGCAGACCTCTCTCCCGGCCTCTCCCCTGCGAGGGGAGAGGGGCCTATACTCGGACGTTACAGGTATCCCCGATCGTTTTGCGTACCGGAAGGGGCGCCTGTGTCCTCTGCGGTTGTAATCGTCCTCCGTCCTCCGACCTCGTTTCCTCTGCGAATCTCCGCGGGTCTTTGCGCCTCTGCGTTGGGCTTTCCTTCATCCTCCGTCCTCCGTCCGCGCTCCTCCGTCCATTTCCTGCTCCGCGCCCCCTCTTTTTGTTCCTCTGCGTCACTAGGTTGAAAGGATCCCCGATCTATCATCGGCCGGGCCGGGCCGCCGCACGCGCCTCAAGGAAGGCGTTCACAATCTGGCGATCCTGCCCTTCCGAAGAGCGTCCATCCCATCGCAGGGCGCTCTCTATGTCACGGGCCGGAGTCAGCCCTGGGAGATCGAACCTTTCTCTTCGTCAGAAAGGCGCAGATCCCCTTTGAAGGCGTGCGGCCGGATCTCCACTCCTAACGCCTCATTCAAGAAGAGGCGGAAGCCGTGGATAAAATGATAGGGCAGCTCATTGCTCTGATTGATGAGCGGATATTCACACTGGATCGTCTCGGTATCGGGATCGTCTTTGGAGAGCGGCGTGAGATACGGATTATGCTGCCAGAGTTCCGGGCAGGGGGTGTCAACGTCGGTAAGAAACCGGCCGGGGAAAGAGAGATGCAGATCCCGGAGGGCCGCCGTAAGCATGATGATATCGCCCGGAGAGAGCGAGTTCTTCAGGATCAGCTTGCGGACAGCGGCGACCCCATTGCCCTGCGCCGGACTCGAAGGGCTGCGCTGCGGAGTGGGTCTTGTGACGGTGATCTTGGGCATGTCGATCCTCGGCGGGAGAGTCTGGCGTCAGCGACCGGGCCGCCAGGTTGGCGCTGCGGCCTCGCTCAGCGGGGATGGTTCTTCGGGTCAGCGGGGGGCTTCGGAGGCGTGGCTTTCTCGCTGGCGCCCCCGCTATCTGTCTTTTGTTTTTCAGGGTTGATCCTGATGACCGCCGACTTTGACGCTCTCTTTGCCATTTTATATCCCCCTATACGAATGATCGCGCTGGCTCTTTCCCATCGTTGGAAGAGCAGGGTCGTGGAGGCGGCAGAGCATGCCACGCTCGGCTCACCGAATCCCCCGCCCCATCGGCAGGTCATGCTGACGGCACAGGGACGCTGGCCGGCGGCGACCCTATCCTTAATGTGCGCCCTGGACTCGTACTGGAGGATGCAGTGAAGAGTCAAAGCCATCTACCTTCACAGTTACGGCGTTCGACTGCAGCACCATCCCCAAATGACGCTGCCAGATTCCCACATGCCGAGAAACTCGAATCTGGTAGCTGTCCGGGATGCTGAAATCGTACATCTGGTTCACGAGAAAGCGGTACTCGCTTGACTCGCCCGGTTTGAGGAGAACCTGAAAAAACATAAAAACGCTCAACGGTCTCCGGTTGTGGGCTGCGGCCGAGGCTTTGCCGTACGCAGTCAGCGGTACCGCTTTGCCGTGACGGGTCACGCTCAACTTAAAGTCCCACTCGGGGTTGCTCTCGAAATATGCCAGGTCATCTTTTCCCGTGTTACGCAAGGAAACATCAATGACTACTGGTTCCGCCGCGCCCACCACACTCTTCTCGGGCTTGATCAGCAGCTGTGCGGCTCCGGCCGAGTGCGTGACGCCTGCAGCCCTCGCTCCGGCCATGAGCATGAGTAATGTTACGAGCAAGGCGGGCGTTCGCTCTTTGATCATTGGCAGCGACCGGCATGGACGCATCCCGGCGTCGTATCAACTCTGGGCCTGTCTGATTTCGGTGCTTTCTGTGGCATCCAGCCCATCCTTTACTTCTGTTTCGATTGATCGCCTCCTCCATCGCGATCCGCGCCGCCGCGCGCGTTGAAAAGGGCGCTTGATTTGCGGGATGGTCGTTACGAACTTGGCCAGACCCCTTTTATCCCGGCCGCGTAAAGGTCCTCAATATGAGCAAATTGATGGTCGGGCGCAAACCCAAGCTGCGCCTGACTCAGCCGCGCTGGAAAGAATTGAAGCATCACGTAGCTGTCGGATATATAGGCGGTGATGGTGCGCTCGATCGGAAGCAAATTGGGAGGCGTCCCCATGTGAGGCGGATTCCTGTCGGTAACAACGTAAATGTTGCCGCGCCGAACCGCATCGAGTTCTGAGGGATCCAACGACTTCCTCAGAAGCTTCTGCATCAGCTCATGAACGAACCGCTTCGCGTCGTCTGCGCTCCCAGGAGCCCGCGTGTTATCCGGGCGTATCGCCAGGCTCAGCGGGATACTCGGGTGATCGCCTCCCGCCCAAAGAAAGAAGAGCGAAAAATCGGCGACGTGCATCGGCAGGTACGCAATGTCCCGCGCCCGGCCGATGAACGGAGCCGCGTGGACAAGAATGGCATGTGCCAGGACAAAGTGTTTGCCCGGCGCGTATTTTGGCTTCAAAAGGAATTTAAGGTAGCCTGTGACGTCGTGGAGCACGCCGGGGTACGAACTGGGGCTAAGCCGGCTTCCGGTGGATGAAATCGTGGAGTAAACTGCCACGGTTGCCGGCATTTCCCGCTTCACCGCGGAGAATACAGCCATATTCGGCAGAGGGCGGATCGGCTCCGTCTCCGATCGCGCGGTAACGCCGGCACATCCACACGCTGACAGCAAGAGCAGTGTCAGGAACAAAGCCGGCCCCCGATTCTTAATGTCGTTCACTGGTGTATTCCTATCTCACAGCTTCCCGTTGTGGGTCTTACCGCCGAAAGGCGGCCACGCGGTACACAGGGCATTGCTATACTACCATGAGGCGCGCGGCGCAAGCTTGTCACGGTGTGAGGATGACCCAGCCGGCGGTAGAGCTGCTGTATCCCGTGTTCGGGTCCGTGCGTTGCGCCGAAATGATCACGTCGAGCCTTGCCGGCGCCGTTTGTGTTGTGATGGCGAAACCGGCGCTGTTCGTTCCACCAGGCACAAACACCTGGCCTGGGACGGAAACGGCGCCCTGATTACTGGAAAGATTGATCGTAACGCCGCCTGAGGGTGCGTTTCCGCTCAGGACGACCTGCCCCGTGGCCGACTGCCCTCCTTTGATCGTCTCCGGATTGGAAGACAGCGAGGCCAGGGACAGGGGATCCGGTCCGGGGTACGACACCACTGTGTTCGGATCGTTGTACCCGTACTGATGATGGCCCGCCCTTTGGCTTCGGCCTCCCGATCTTCGTTGGTCCCGGGCGTCTGACAGGTGCTGGCATGATAGTCCTCTAATTTCCTTAGAGCGTCACGAAAAGCTGCATCGGGCGCCGGGAGGTCGAAAGCCGAACCCAGACGCCGATTTTGAGCGATCACCGATGGAGTGGATGATACCGGACGACCTCCATGTGCTTGGTTGTGAATTCCAGATGATATACGTTTCCCTGCCCATCGATGGTGATATTCCATGGATCGGTTACCAGCGGCCCGCCCCCAAACCGGACAGCGCTTGCCGGTGTTCCGTCCCTGTGATACTGCACCACCGTGTCATCCGAACCAAACACCCATGCCTTCCCTATCGTAAAGGGATTTTTGCGGGCGCAGACTGCATCGGTGAAGGGACGGCCAACGCTGTCCAGGCGAAGCGTGCCGATACCAAAGCGGATGCCCGCGAGCAGCCGGATAACCTGCTCGTCCGGGCGGAGCACCACGGTTCTCTCCAGGTGGTTGGTCGAAATGTTCAAGACGCTCAATTTAATGCCGCGCTGACGCAGAGGCCCGTATGGGTTCAGGTCAAAAATCCGGAAAGGCTCTCCTGCCGCGTTGCAGCCGTCACCCTTGCGGCGCAGTCTCAGCTTGCCCTTGCCGGTGTAGAGATCGATTTTGGGTGCCACCACCAGACCAACGGTCCCCTCCGGCCCGGGATATATCCAATACGGCAGGCCCTCAATAGGCACCGACCAGATCGGCTTGCCGCGCAGCGTGAATCTCGTAAGAAAGTCGCCCCCACCATGGCGGCCCGAGTTGAACAAATAGATAACCCCTGCGGAATCCACCCCGGAAATCTGTGTGTTGTCCAGCTTCCCCTGCGTCCGATAGATGAGCTTGCCTCTGGGGCTGAAGACCTTCACGCAGCCGTTGTAATAGTCATTGATATAAATGTTCCCGCTTGGACTCACCTGAAGACCCTTCGGTCCCTCCGTCAGATCTCCCTCCATCGGCACCGGATTGGGAGGGTCCACCTTCACCTGGTCGTCTCCAGTCCCGTACCCCAGGCTGAACAGCACCTCCCGATGATAGCTGGTGTTCGGCGGCGTAGGCCGGGGGCGCGGTGAAGAGGGATTCACTGCAGCCGGGGCAAACAGCAGAGTCGGTAATACAAAAAGGAGCGCAGAGCGCCGCGGCCGCGTGGTATTCTTTATGCATCATTTCGTCTCCACCATGCCGGAATTCAGTCTTTAACCAGTCGCCGACAGTAGTAGCCTTGCCCCTCCAGAGTCGAAAGCGAGGCGGACTCTTCCTGCACCTTGCCCACATCCTTACCGTGCGCATTGTTGATTGTCAACGTGTCCAGGTGGGTCGCATCGCGCTTTATGCAGATAACAACATGATGCTTGGGCCAGTCGACGATGTCCCCCGCTTGGAAGTCTGTATTACTCACCGCTTCGGTGTAATCGGATCCCATCAAACCGTCTGTGTTCGTTCTAACCGGCCAGTTGTAGCCGGCTTTGTCTGCGCAGGTGCACACCAATCCCGAGCAATCCATCCGGTACCCCCCGTAACCGTCGCCAGCATGCGGATCAGATTCGCTGCCACCACCGACGTATTGGCCCGCGGAATCGAGTCCCCCAAACCAGGTTCCTCCCCACTCGTAGGGCTCCTTGCAGAAGATCGTCGAGTAATGGATGAAGACGTCCGCCATCGTGGACAACGTGGACGTGTAAGAGGTATCCCGCACTGCAATCCGGGTACAGTCCGTGTAGGTATCCTCCGACTTCTTGCTCTGTTGATCGAGCGTTACAGTGACCGAGTAACGGTGGAGCGAATCCACGGCGATGGCGTAGGCGTTATCGTCTCCCAGCCCGTCACGGCTCGTAAAGTGGGTGCAGGCCCGGTCCACGGCGGCGGTCGCATCGTAGCGCCATACCCCCTGGTCCTCTGTTCCCACCCAGATCTGTCCCTCGTGGTCGGCGGCCAGGCACGTGACGAACGCTCCCTGGACAGCGGCATTCCATGGTACAGGGACGGGCGGAACCGGCGCGGCAGGAAGCAAGGCCGCCGCGGCCAGCGGCGGGATGAGCATGAGCAAGCCCAGGATCATAGCGAGATGTCGGACGAGCCGCACTCCGACCCCGAGCGCAGTCCCGAGCTCCTGCCGGATGCGGAGTATGACGTGGCCTGACAACGGCGCTTCTCCTGCTGCACGTGTATAAATCGGCGGCGATTTGCGAGTTGGACTTCCTCCGTCCTTCGTCCTCCGTCCCCCATCCGCGCCCCACTCCCCCAAGACTATCATATCAGACTGACCGGCGTAGGTGTGTAGCAAGGTATTGCCTCCCGCAGCGATTAACAAAAAGACATGAACATCGAGCGACTGGCCGGCCATAGAAAAAGCCCTGTCCCCGATACTCGTCACGCGCCACCAACCCACAGGCAAGAACGCCTGCGCCACCGATATCATAATGGCGCCTGAGGGCCGGTAAGTTCTGCGCTTGTGATCCATCCTTCATCCTTTCAGATAGACAGCCGCGCGCTTACGTGATACAATGAATTCCTCCGGGAGTTCACTGGAGGCGACATCCACCCATATACAATTAAACTCGGATGGGTCCCCTGCTCCTGTGGCGCCCGTTCGAAGACAGCGGCGCGGTTTATGAGCCGCTTAGAGAGGAGCTACAATTGAAAATAGGTTTTCTGGCGGATTACTCCCGCGACACGGTCCAATTCGCCGGAGAGTCCGGCTTCGGCTGTTTGGAACTGCAGTGCACCCCCCGTTCCGCGATGAGCGCGCACAAGATTCTCTCCGGCGGCGCCAGCGAGGTATTGGATAATCTCGGCGAATATGGCCTGGAGATTTCTGCGCTGGCGTGGTACGCCAATCACCTTGATCCCTCTCCCGAGGCGCGCACGCAGAACTCCGATTACCTGCGTAAGCTGATCGATGCAGCCGTGGCGCTGGGCGTCAATACCGTCTGCACCTTTGCCGGGCGCATTCCCGAAAAAAGCATCGCTGACAATATGCCGGCGTTCAAGGAAGTCTGGCAGCCGCTGGCGAGGTACGCCGAAGACAACGCGGTCCGGATCGCTTTTGAGAACTGCCCGATGATGGACGCCTTCCCCTTTCATGGCATTAACATCGCCTATAAGCCGGAGGCGTGGGATCTGATGTTTGACGCCGTGCCTTCTCCGGCGCTCGGGCTGGAAATGGACCCCTCGCACCTGTACTGGCTGCATATCGATTACATCAAAGCCACTTACGAGTACGGCGCCCGTATTTTCCACGTTCATGCGAAAGACACCGAGATCAATTACTCCCGGTTCGCCGAAGAAGGGATATACGGTTCAAACTGGTGGCGCTACCGCATACCGGGCTGGGGCGAAATCCGGTGGCAAAAGTTTATCGCGGCGCTCTGGGATGTCGGATACAAGGGCAATCTCGATATCGAGCACGAAGATCCGGTCTTCCATGGCGAACATCATAACGAGGGGCTGATGCTCGGTCTCAAGCATCTCTCACAGCTCATCGCCTGATCCGGACATCCGAATCCTGAGAATGATCGCAGCCGGCTTCACTCGACAGCCGGCTGTTCTCAATGTCGATCAAGCCGGAATTACGGCTCGACCCGCAAAACGGATCCAATTTCATGGACGGTCGGGAGATCGCTGATGAGCTTTAGAGCGGCTCGGAATCTTCCTTCGGGGGCCGGGTGAGTCACCCAGACGATCTCGGCCACGCCGCCGTGGGACGCCTTCTGCATGACCGAAGCGATGCTCACCTCGTGATCGCCTAAGATGGTCGCGATACTGGCGATAACACCCGGCCGATCCAGGGTGAGCAGCCGCATATAGAATTGCGAACGGATTTCCGCCATCGGCACGATCGCCCGGTCGTGAAACGGTGAGTCGTGAAGCCGGCCGGTGGCCTCGCAGCAAAGATTGCGCGCCACGTCGATAATATCACTGGCGACGGCGCTGCCGGTCGGCAGCCCGCCGGCGCCCTGCCCGTAGAACATCACCTCTCCCACAGAGCTCCCCTTCACCATCACCGCATTGAAAACTTCGTTCACCGAGGCAAGTGGATGGTCTGCAGGAATGAGGCCCGGATGCACGCGAAGTTCGAGGCGTTCCCCTGATCGTTTTGCAATCGCGAGCAGTTTGATGACGTAGCCCAGCTCGCGGGCGTGTGTCACGTCATCGGCGGTGACGCTGCGAATCCCCTCGTAATAGACATCTTCCATACGGACACGTGTGCTGAAGGCGATGGACGCCAGTATAGCGAGCTTATAGGCGGCGTCGGCGCCATCCACGTCGTTGCTCGGGTCCGCTTCGGCGTAGCCCAGGCGCTGCGCCTGCGCGAGCACGTCTTCAAACGCCGCGCTTTCGGAGAGCATCCGCGTAAGAATATAGTTTGTGGTGCCATTTACAATGCCGGTGACCCGTTCAATACTGTTGGCGGCGAGGCTCACCTTAAGCGGAAGAATGATCGGGATTCCGCCGGCGACACTGCCTTCGAAGGCGAAGTCCAGCTTGCGCGCCGCGGCCATCTGCAGCAGCTCGGCGCCGGCCTTGGCGATCAGCTCCTTGTTGGCGCTGACGACCTGTTTTCCATGCTCCAGAGCCGACGCGATATAGGTTCGAGCCGGCTCAACGCCGCCAATCACCTCCACCACGATATCCACGTGTGGGTCTCGAACCACTGCGGCGCCATCTGCGGTGTAGATGCCCGGATCCAGGTCTACCGGCCGGGGTTTAGAGGGATGAGCCACCGCGACCCGCCGGATAACGAACGGCCGCCCGATACGCGCTTCAATCTCCGCTCGATTCGCCAGCAGCGTCTCGACGGTCCCACAGCCAACGATACCCATGCCCAGAAAACCCAGGCCAATCTCAGGAGGCGGCGTTGTCATACTTCGCCGGCTTCCAGCGCGCTCAATTCAATGAGCATGTCCCCCTGCTGCACGAGCTGCCCGTTTTCTGCGACCACACGGCGCACCCGGCCGGAGTGATCCGCCAGCACTTCGCTGAACACCTTCATCGCCTCAATAAGACCAATGGGATCTCCCTCTCTAACCAGGTCCCCGGGATGCACAAAGGGCGGGGCATTTGGGCCTGGCGCCGCGTAATAGATACCCGTCATGGGAGAAAGCAGCGGAACACAATCCGCCGCCGGCTGATTTGCCACCGGCGACTCGGCCGCCGGCGGTACACCACTGGATTGGGGCGTGGGCGCCAGTCGAATCTGAATTTGGCTCTCGGGACTCTGGATTGCGATTTCCGAAAAGCCGTGTTGACAGGCGATTCGAATGAGTTCGGTGATATCAGAGGGGTGAACCTGCGACTGATTGGCCATTCCGTCCTCTCTGCGCGCCCAAAATGTCGGCGAAGCCGATTGAATGATCGGCACGTGTCCAGTGTAACCCATAACGGCAGGCCAGTGGTATTCCGGGGCAAGACTCTACCGGACGCCATGGCCTATTGGCAGGCGCCAAGCTAATTAACAGGCGCCAAGCTAATTAACAGGCGCCCGATTAGCAGGCGTGTCGAACCATGGGGGCACGACCGGGATCCAGCCAGCGGGATCCACCATCACCGAAGGTGACACGAACACCCACAGGAGTCACCTCGGTAACGACGCCACTCCCAAAGACTTCATGCTTAACGCGATCGTTGGGTCGAAACCGGGGTTCATGGATGCGGTCTTTACGTGACTGAAGGGACGCCAGCGCGCCGGCATATTTGGGAGCGCCGGGACTGAGACGCAGCGCCTCTTCGAAAGCCGATCGGGCCTGAGATTCCTGATCAATTCGCTGATGAAGCGTGCCCAGGCGGTAATAACTGAATGCATGGCCCGGCTTGATCTCGAGCGCCAGGCGTAGCGCCGCGATGGCCCCCTCAAAATCGCCCTGCTTCTCGCGCACCGTTGAGAGCGCCGTCAGCGCAACCACGTCCCTCGGGTTCACCAGCAGCGCTTCACGCAGCTGCTGGTATGCAAAATCCACCTCTCCGTCTTCGAGCGCCAGGAGCGCTCGCTCCACAGGGTCCTGTACGGACCGGCGGCGCTCAGCGCGCTCGGCGCATGGATGGCAGAGGAGGGTCTGCCGGGATTCGTTCGAACATTTCGGGCAGATCGCCTCTCGACACCGGATGCAGCGGCCGCTAAGATAGAGCTCGGG
>DASRZA010000382.1:0-4112 GCA_035686845.1 Armatimonadota bacterium
GGAATCGCTCCGCCGATAGCGCCGAAATAGGGTATCACCTCGAGAATTCCGGCCAGGCATCCGATAAATAGCCAGTACTTAATCCCGGTGAACAACAGCAGCAAGGTCACCGCGCCACCGACAAAGAGCACCATCATCGCCAGTCCACGGAGATAGGCGCTGAGCACCTCTACCATATCATGGAAGAGTCGCTCGAGCTGCGCCCGTCGCGCCGGCGAGACCGTGGACCGGAACCATTCCAGGAAGCGTGACTTATCCAGCAGCAGATAGATGGAGATCACCATCACCAGGAAACCGCGGAAAACCCAGCCAAGACCGCGCAGGGCCGCATTAACGATAGAACCGACCAGTGCGCCTGCGTAGTCCTTCAGCTCAGCGATCCGTTTGTTTACCGCGTCCTGAAGTTCTCTGGACGCGTCGGTGTGATAACCCATGATATAGCTATCGATACGGCTCAGAATCGGGTTCGTGGGATGCGGCCGAAGCTCAGGATGCCGTGCGGGATCGAGCGCCCACGTCGTAAATTGCACCAGTGGGTTAGTAGGATTGCGGATCCAATCGGCGAACTCCTTGCCCTGCCGGATCAGCAGTGGCACGATGAGGATGCCCAGCAGCGCCATCAGCGCGGCAATACCCACGTACACCAGCGCTACAGCCGCCCATCGCGGCATGCGTCGTGAGATACGCTCCACGACCGGGTCGAGGACGAGCGCCAAGAACACCGCCAGCACCACCATCAATATGACCACGGCGGCGCGGGAGAGGAGCCACCAGCCAGAGTAGACCACTCCCAGACCAATGAGCAGCGCGGCTAATATGACCCAGACGACCATAGCCCGCTCAATGAAGCTCTTCAAAAATTGACTCCCTGGATCCACCCACTCCGATTGCGCTGCGGCGATACGAACGAAGCGCCCGGGGATGGCGGTCTTGAAGCGCAGAGAGCGCCGCTCCCGGTCGGGAGCGGCGCTCGCCCATTAGTGATCAACTTAAACTTCAGGTTGGAAATGCTTCTCTCTCGATGATCAATCGTCGAGTTAGCGAATGCGGCTAAAATCGCGCGCCACCGCCTTCGCCGGCTTCAGCCCGCCCGGAATGGTGGGAAGCGAGCCTGGCTGCCGGATAGAGCGCGGCGAGGTCGACGAAAGATACGCGAAGACCGCGAACATCACCGTGGAGAAGGCAAGCCACGAGAGTGCCCAGAGAATGGCCGGAATTCCGGTTGAATGCGCTAAGATACCCGCGTCGCTGTGCGCCAGCGCAGCGCCGCTGCTAAAGAGCGTGCTCTGGATATCCTGGAACCCGAAAAGACAGACCGCGACGCCCAGGAATTTCAGGAAGTACGGCGCAATCGTGCGGACCTTCCATCCCACCAGCGCGATCAGCATGCCTGCGGCTGCGCCATAAACGAAACCGAACAGGTCTCCGAGCGGCGACGCGAACAGCAGCGTCATTGCGGCCAGCGACAGCCCGATTCCCATGCAGAACAGATCCGCATGCCGGCGATTGCGCGATAGGTAGAGGCAAAGACAGCCGAAGAGTATGCTCCCCAGGTAGCCGGCCGATCCGAAGATCACCGGTATGCCGCCATGAATGAAGGTGAGACCACCCTCATGCTGATTCAGCACGATCCGGTCGACGGCGCCACCGGTCAGGATGCCCGCGATAGCGTGGCTGCATTCATGCACCAGCACCGAGAAGTATCGCAGCGGAAATGCAAGCGGCGTGTGCCACAGCAGATAAAGAACCACCGCAGCCGCGCCCGTCAACCCCAGCTCTCGCCAATCCAGGCGCCGATCCCGTGCGCTTCGCAGCGGCGCCATTCTTCCTGTTAGTCCCCTCATCTCGCTTCGTCTCCTCAAATCCATACCGTCTCCCGCAATCCCGATGGGCCATCAATATTCATCATTGCCGTAGGGCCGATTTCCACGGCCGGGTTATCAACGCGGCGGAAATCGCCGAAAGATTCGGCTCCTACGATCTGTGCCGCGGGCCATAACCGGCTCCCACGTATATTTTACACCGATCATGATTTACTATTAGTCTGACAGATTAGTCGTGCAGTTGGTTCGATTTCCCTCGAAGCAAGTACGGGGCGCGGGGCACGGGGCGCGCTCAATTAACCGGCTTACGTTCCTGGTCGTCCGTCCTTGGCCGTCAATCCATTTCTTGCGCTGCGCTCTCAGTCGGTCATACTCCTATGGGCTTCAAAGAGCGTCTCCGGCGTCAAACCCCGCCGTTCAAGCAGGCGAGCGGCGGCCGAGGCGCGCTCGCGGGCTATCGCGATGACCGCGTGATCCGTGCCGGCGAACCGGCTGCCGGACTCACGCGCCTCCTGCACCGCGGCCTTCATCAGCGCCTTTAACGCGGCTGACCATTCGCCAGGTGAATCCGGGGTCTCCGCCTCCGCGATCGCAACCGCCTTCACAACTGCAGCGTTCCAATCCTCGTCCGACCCTTTCCGCGCCTGATCGAGCTTTTCGTTGATACGCGCCCTCACCGCGTCGCAATCAGCCAGGTAAACTTCATACGCGTCCCAGAGTGGATTGGGGACGGGCGGCCCCAGCAGTTCCTCCAGATCGCCCTGGAGCGCGCTGAGATCGGCGCCCGCCCTGACAAGGAGATCGCGCCCCCGGGCGGAGTCGTGCTCCGGAACTGCTCGACGGGGCGGTTTTGCGTTTACGACAATGGTGTAGAGGAGATGATCCGGATCTGCAGCCGCCTGCCCGCGCGCTAACGCGATGATCATGGCGCTAAACGCGGCCTCGTTCAGTTCGGTGGTGTACGGAAGCACCTCCTCGAACTCGGCCTCTTCATGTTCCTTCACAATTAACCCCCAATTTGGAATGTGCGGGGCGTCCTGCTTACCTGGTCCTTCTAAGGCATTCTTCATATCGACGCCCTGCAATTCTGCTACAACGATAGTAGCTCTCCATGTCATGAGGAAAATACGTCATCCGGCACATTCCCCTCTCCACCTCCCACCTTAGACTGCAATCGTCCAGTGTCGGCTTGCACGGCGGGTTCGGCGGGTCCAGGGTGATATGGCAGTCGTGGAATATCTGATCCCCGATCCAAACACCAATGGCGGTGAAGATTCCCGTCGCATGACAGGGATTGTTCATGTTGTAGTTCCAGAGTTCATACCCGGCCTCCGCGCCGCCGACTATGATAACGCCGCTCGCGACACCGCCAGCGGCCCCGACTCCACCCGCTTCACCTGCGCCCACTCCGCCGGCCTCGCCCGTGCCCACGCCGGTCCCGGCCCCCACGCCCGGAGCGGTCCCAACACCCCCTGCTCCACCGCCCGGAACTATAAAGAGACCCGTGGGGTCGTCTCTGGTGGCGGGATCGTTCGCTACGTAGCAGCACTGATTTATACCACCGCCATCCCCGAGCGGGTCTCGCGTGAGGAACCGGCCGCGGCCGGGATCGTAGTAGCGGCATGTCAGAAGCTGCAGCCCCGTCTCCTGATCTGTGTAATACCCGGCTCTCGCGCCATAGCCCCACGGCTCTCCGGTATTTCCGCCGTTTAACTCCGTCCCGAAGGAATCGAACTCGAAAGTCGAGAGAACGCTCTGGCTGCCATCCCGCCGCTGGACGACGTTTCCCTGCGGATCGAACGTGTAATAGACGCTCCCGCCATTTGCACGCGGATAGAGCGGGCTCCTTCGCCCGCTGTATTGGCCACTTTAGCCCCGCCAGAAATACTCCCGGTCCGGCTCCCGTCGATCCATAGGCCGAGCGTTCGCGCAGCAAGGCGGTTATGGGCCGGCGCCTGACAACAATGCGACAGCTTCGTGGTTCTCGAACTCCTCGGCAATATCGAGCGGTGAATTGCCATCCCGATCCAGCAAGGCAGTATTCGCGCCGGCCGCGATGAGCATTGCGACAATCTCCGCTCGGTTGTAATCCGCTGCCCAGTGAAGCGGCGTGCGCCCCATCTCATCTATGAGATCTGGATGGGCGCCCCGGCGCAGCAGAAGGTCGGCCGCCCGGGTATTCCCAGCGCGTGACGCCAGATGAAGGGGAGTTGAGCCATCGCTGTTGGGACTCGCGATCGGGCTCCCGTGGTTGACGAGAGCTTCGATAATCTCGGGAGTTCCCAGATG
>DASRZA010000383.1:0-4431 GCA_035686845.1 Armatimonadota bacterium
CGCGGAACTTCTGGATTCGACCATCCATCGCCGTGATACGCCTAGCACCGGCCTCGACGCGCTTCGGCACATTAAGGTTGTGGAAAATCACTGCAATCACCGCGGCGGCCACGAACACCGCTCCGCAGACGAAGTGCAGATAACCCCGGAGTAAATGCAATTGGAACGCGCACGCACCAAGGCTGGCGAACCCGGCAATCCATAGCACGACACCGAGCGACGCGAGGACGCTAAGGGCAGTTGAATTCGGCGGTGGCCGCCGTTTCAGAGCCTCCAACCGGCTTGTCACGACGACAACATTCTGTTCCGTCTTACAGAGCTGAGAACGCAACCTCTCAAGTCTAGCAGCAGATTGCGAATTGATATGCTGTGCCCGTAGCGCGCTGGGTTCTCGCTCTGCCAACTCGACGAGGTTCGCCCCCGACCGGACATCGTTCGCTAGTTCCTTCAGGACGTCAGGCAGACGTCGCACGAACAGGATCTCCTCACGTTGGTATGGGTCAAGCTCTTCCCATGTTTGCCTGATGGACACCCGGCAATTTGCGGTGATGTCGTCCGCGATCTGCTTTTCGGATAGCTCATCGATCTCATTGATGGAAATACTACTGACTTCCTGTTCGACGACCGACAGTAACACGTAACGCTCCGTGCAATCCCGCACTGAGAGAGCCTCGCCAACCATTTTCTTCAACGTGAAAACAGCTTGCTTTAGCTCGCGTTGAAGTCCTCGATGCTCCTCATCCCGCAATAGAATGCCAGTTTGAATCGCCGTTAGTATCTGAATCTTCCTCTGAGCATCAAGTTGCTCCTTCTGTGCTTGGAGTTGCAACGCCGCAACTTTAGCACTCGCGGCGTTAGCCCTGTTCTGAGCAGAACGGATACCCGTCATCTCAAAAAGGCCGGCCATCGAAAGCAGATCGGTTTCAGTCATTGGACCCATCCTTCTTACGGGACGATCGGCCTTCCTTGAACCTGGCGACCAACCTTACCCCTCTTGATCATTTACATTCGGAATATAGAGCTACCCGAGGCGACTCCATAATGTTGGGCACATGGAGGAGACGTCTCCATGACACCAGTCCGCCAAATTAGTGCGGCGTCTACGAACAAACGTCGCCCTCTCACAGGAGAGCCTTGCTGCCGTCTGCGGTCTCCACCGCACGTATGTCGGCGCCATCGAGCGAGGCGAGAAGACCATGACGATTGAGACTGCCGGCAAATTGGCTCGGGTGCCTTGGGCTAGCGCTCGGCCAATTGTTTGTCCTGCTCGAAGTATACGATCATGTGTGAGGTATTATAACAGATGTTCACCATCTTTAGATAGCGGATTGCAGTGCGCTGCTGACTCGGATGACGTTTGTACGTGGGGTGAGGGTCATTTTAGCGGCTGGTTCAGCCACAACCCGAGGCGGCGGATGATTGACGGCGGATGGCGGAACGGGGCGAGGCAGCGCAACGTGGATCGATCCGCGAACGGGCGGAGCGGCGCCGATCGGCCGGTTTCAGAACATCGGAGCGCAGACATATTCATCGCCGGCGGGTTGGGAGGATGGGATACTATTTTTGCAGGCGGTTGATTGAACGGGCGCGACCCGGGCAGTGTCTTCAACGTCGCAGCGGGATAAGCCCGAACGCGCCCCGCCGTATCTTGATCCGGTTGGCGTCCCGTGCGCTCTGACGGTGATCACCGATTCGGAGAACGCTGCCCGGGCACGCAGGCATTGCCCGTCGTTTGGGGCGGAAGACGTTACTCGCCCGCGGCCGCTGCGGTCGCGGACTCGTTCCAGAGTTTCAGTATACGCTGGCGAGCCTGGCTGGGCGACTTCTCGTAACCTTTCAGCGCCGCGGCCAGTCCTTCGCAGAGGTGGGTCGCGGTATCGGAGTACAGCGTGTCCACGGCGGCCTGAGAAGCGGGCGGCAGGGGGGAGAGGCGGCCCGCAGCCTCAAGACGATGGCGCTCCCGAACGGCGGCGATAGCCTGAAGGGCGAGGCGAGCATGTGCCGCCTCGTAGCTGTTTCCCATGTGGGAGCGCCGCAGCGCCGCTTCGAACCGGGTCAGGCGGGTCTCCCAGGTTTGCAGGGCGTCGTCGCCACCGGCCGGCGCCGCTCCCACGACTGCGCTCCCGACCGCGGAATCGGGGGACGGCCCTGAGGGGCTTGCGGTCCGGCTGTGGCTTAACCGCGGCTTTGCCCCTCCCCTGGCGATCAGAATCCGGGCAGTGTTGGGCGTTTCGTGATACGGGAGGAAGACGGAGGTGGCGTCGAAGTGATCCCACGGGTGTCCGTTCACCCGGACGGCGGTAATCGGACCGGTTCCGACGGTGGAGAGATAGATTCTCTTGCGCCCGAACCGAACCGGATCGAGCTGCTGCAGTTCGGAAATGGAAGGGGGGATGTGAGGGATAAGTGTCAGCCCGTCGGCCCGGTAGAGGTATTCGAAGAGGCCGCGGATGAGGGCCGCGGGCGCGCCGAACGCGTCGTAGGTTATATTGAATGGCTGGTTTGGCTGGTAGACGGCGGCGCCGCGATCGGTGAGTGGATTGTCCATGCGAAACTGATGGGCAAAATCCAGGATCCGCTCCATCGAGCGCCGGGTGTCGTCATAGTGACCCAGGCGATAGTAGGCCATCATCATTCGGGCCTCGCACGTTGTCCACTCCCCGCCGTTGACCCAGGTTCCGTAGGCCCATAGACCTTCCGGCTTCTCGTACATGTCATCGTACGACGGGTAGTTGGGCAGGATCAGGTCGTGAGGGCGAAGCTCAGGAATGGAAGCGATCTTCTTGTAGATCCTCTTTGCGAGCGCGTCGCCGGCCACGCGGAACGCGATGGCGTCCTGGTTGGGAGACGTTTCGAAGTAGCCATGCGCCGGAGCGCCATAAACGCCGTGCTTAACCCCATCCGGATCCAGCGACCGGATGAAGTAGTCGCCATCCTGCAGCAGAAGCGGCAGACCTTTGCGCGCCAGCGTCCGCTGCTCCTCAAATCGTTTGGGCGAGCGCCCGGCCAGTTTTTCGACCTCGATCAACCGGTCCAGCGCCGCGATGGTGGTAATGCTAAGACCGGCGAGATATGCCTTGCCGTACGTGCCATCGGGCCGTGCCCAACCGGCGTAACTCGGCGCGAGCAGGTTGCCCGCCGGACCGGCCAGATACAGGTTGTTCGACGGATCCCTTCGAGAGTCGAGGAAATTGGCGCAGCGTTCTAACATTGGGAGATAATGTTTTATGGCCGCGGCATCGCGGGAGATCAACAGCAGCTCCGACTGCATCAAGAGTCCCGCGGCGGTAAACTCCATGCCCCAATCATGAATATCGACCCGGCCGTCGCCCTGGCGATAATAGATCAAACCGGGCCGGGCGGCGTCGCACAGGCATCCATCCGGCGCCACGTAATTGCCGGCCCCGGCTCGTTTGCCATCACCCATCTGATCGAACCAGAGGTCCTGCGAGTTTTGCAGGAACGTTACGAACGGCTCCTGGTAGAATGGGAGGGCGCAGTAGGTGGTCCCGTAACTGTTTTGAATCCACCAGGCGTCCCAGGTTGGACCTTCCACCAGGCCGTTCCAATGCGGCGTGTAGAGCATGGATAGATTCGGAAGCTCGGGGTCCGGTTCGAACATCCGGCGGGCCGTATCCAAAAGCCTGAGGTAAGCCGTGTCCCCGCGTCCACGGTAATGCCGGCCCGCAAAACGGTCTGGTGACGATGACGCCATAGCCATGCTGGATCCTGTCGTCAGGAGCGCGAGACAGAGGAAAATGGATTGACGATGGAGCGTCGAGGAGCGGAGGACGGCGAGGCGGGCAGTTGATGAGGGTAAGGGCATGTGTATATTGTAGTGTACGGCCCGATCGCGCATGCGCGCCCGGAGGTAAATGAACGCTCGGGTCTCGTTATTATTGCGTGCCCTCTATGTCAAAGGGCGCAGGCCGTTGGCGTCTACGGTCTGGATCGGCGCGGAGTCGAACGGTCTCCTCATCTCCTGAGCGGCCCACAATTGGGATTCCCCAATCGAGGTAATCGAAGAGATTGTGCGCTATTGTGAGGACCATCGGCGGCTGAGCAGGATGGAGGCCGGCGAGTAGCGCCGATGGCGTAAGACGGAAGGAGTTTCTCTCACGGCGGGGTCGGCGCGCTGTGAGCCTGCGGCTATTGCTGACGAGAAAGAGAGGACATTCGCATGGGATTCACAATACCTCCGCTGGCGGCAGTCGCGCTGAGTGAGCGGACTATAGGAGAATCGGCCGGGAAGAAGAAAGGAGTCCTGGAGAAAACCAGCCCATCGGTTGAAATCGCAGGCAGGGACCGGGATAGCTCGACGATCACATCGCTTGATCGGACCGTGGTTGAGACCACGAAGCCCAGACTCGCAGTGAGCAGGATTGCGGCCGCCGTTATTCTGGCGATGTTGGCTGCCGTTCTCGTCACTCC
>DASRZA010000384.1:0-11542 GCA_035686845.1 Armatimonadota bacterium
ACCGGTGACCCGATCCAATCGGTCACGCATCTTGCGGCGAGCGTAAGCCGGCTCGACTCGCAGCGAATCGC
Source organism: Armatimonadota bacterium (assembly GCA_035686845.1). GTDB lineage: Bacteria > Armatimonadota > DASRZA01 > DASRZA01 > DASRZA01 > DASRZA01. The sequence continues at coordinate 72 of DASRZA010000384.1, forward strand.
TGTGGAGCGCTGGCTCATCTACCTCTGCCAGTGGCTGCTGCTGATCGCAGCTATCGCTTACGCGTGGAGAGCGGTGAATCGGCTGCGCCTCGCCGAGTGGGGGTTCCTGTTCCCGCTCGCGCTGCCGCTAGCACTGCTGATACAGCCGTTTTTACCCCACCCGGTGAACGCGATCTCAGCGCTTGAAGCGCTTCTGTTGAGCGGGCTGCTTATTGTGGTCGCGATTGCAATCGGACGCCGGGGGCGTGGACCTATTATCGTCCTGGCTATCCTGAACGCCATCGCGATCATCGCCGACATGCTGACCGGGCAGCAGGGGATGATCTCATCCATGATCGGCTATTCTCCCAGCGAGGGCGCGCGCTACTACGGTATTGGCAACGAGTACATGGGTGTGCTCGTCGGCGCTGCAGACGCCGCGTGCTGCCTCTGCGCGGGGAAAGGCGCGGGCCGGCGGGTGGCGGCGGGGCTGGCTCTCTTCATTCCGGCTATCCTCATCTGCCTGCCATCCGTAGGCGCCAAGGCCGGCGGCGCGCTGGTAGCGGTGCCCACCGCCGCTCTCGCCGCCTGGCTGCTGCTGGGTGGGCGTTTTTCGTGGAAGCTTCTCCTCTCGATTGCCGTCCTGGGAATACTCGCGCTCTCGTTCATGGTCTTGCGGGACCTCCATAATCCCCAGCACATGAGCCACGTCGGGAAGGCGATGAATAGTGTGTTAAGAGACGGGCCGCACGCCGCGGGCGCGATTATCGCCCGTAAGACGTTGATGGAGTGGCGCCTGGTCAAATATAGTCCATGGAGCCGCTGTCTTATCGCCGCGATCATCGCCGCGATCATCCTGTACTTCGCGCGGCGCAGCGCGTGGAAGACGATGATCAGTGATCGACGGGTGTACGCCGCGCTCTCGGCGCTCGTCTGCGCCGCAATCACGAGCCTCCTCTTCAACGACGCCGGGGTCATAGCCGCAGCGCTCAGCTTCGTCTACTTTCCGGCCATCGCCGCCGCTTGCCTTCCTGACCCGATGGCGCCCGTTCCTTCCAACGGCCAAAGCAGCCTGACCACCGAAGAATCATCGCCTCAAACATCGGTAAACTGAGGCCAGGTATCAGCTCTCCCCGAGAGACGAGCTCACGGCGTCGCGGATCGCGACAGCGGTCTCCAACACCAGCGGCAGATCGGTGAGACGGAGCATATTCGGACCATCGCTGGGCGCACGGTCGGGATCCGGGTGCACTTCGATGAAGAGACCATCCACGCCCACTGCGACGGCGGCGCGGGTCAGGGGGGGAACCCAGCGGCGATCCCCTCCGGTCGATGCGCCAAGCCCGCCCGGCTGCTGGACACTGTGCGTGGCGTCGTAGATCACCGGCGCGCCCAGGTCCCGCATTTGCGGCAGCGCGCGAAAATCGGTGACCAGCGTATTATATCCGAAGCTGGCGCCTCGCTCCGTGAGGAGGATCCCCTGGCATCCGGCGCCGTGCAGCTTATCCACCACATTCCGCATATCGCCGGGCGCCATGAACTGGCCCTTCTTTACATTCACGACCCGGCCGGTGGCCGCCGCCGCAATGAGAAGATCGGTCTGTCTGCAAAGGAAGGCCGGAATCTGGAGCACGTCCACCACTTCCGCGACCGGCGCCGCCTGGTACGACTCGTGGATATCCGTAAGAACCGGGACTCCGAGGCGCTCCCGGATACGCTGCAGTATCTCCAGCCCGGCGTCCATCCCCGGTCCCCGAACGGCGTGCCCGGAAGACCGGTTCGCCTTGTCGAACGAGGTCTTAAAAACGTAGCCGATACCCAGCTCGGCGCACCATTCGCGCACCGCTCCGGCCACGTCCTCGCAAAGGCCCAGGCTCTCCGCGACGCAGGGACCAGCGATCAGGCAGAGCCGCGGTCCACCGAAAATAGCGTCCCCGACGCGGACGGGATTAACATTCATCGGCTCGTTTCCTTAAGAATTGCCTCGACGGCTTCGATATCGGCCGGCGCATCGACTCCAATGCTGCCGTACGGCGAGACCGCGCACGCGATCCGGTATCCGCGCTCTAGAGCCCGGAGCTGCTCCAGAGACTCCGACTGCTCCAGCGGCGTCGGCGGCATTGAAGAGAGCCGCAGCAAAAACTCTCGATAGTACGCGTAAAGCCCGATATGCTTCCAGGCGGGTGTCTCCCCCGACCGGGGATACGGAATTCGAGAGCGTGAGAAATAAAGCGCGAATCCCTCAGCGTCGACGACCACCTTGACGACATTGGGATCGTTTAAATGCTCGTTGGGACAGGGCGCGATCAACGTACTCATGCTCGCGCCGGCCGCCTCCTTCAATTTCGCTACCGCCAGATCAATCGACTCCGGCGCGATGAGAGGCTCATCGCCCTGAATGTTCACGATGATCTCGGCGTCGGGAAGTCCCCGCGCCGCTTCAGCCAGGCGGTCTGTGCCGCAGGCATGGCCGGGCGACGTCATCACAACTTCACCGCCAAATTCCCGCACGGCGGCCGCGATTCGATCATCGTCCGTGGCGACCAGGACACGATCCAGCGTCTCCGCCTTCAGCGCCTGCTCGTAGACCCACCGAATCATCGGGCGGCCGCAAATTGGCGCGATCGGTTTGCCCGGAAACCGCGTTGAAGCGTACCGGGCCGGAATGACGCCCACGCAGCGAAGCTGAGCGTAGGATGATTCACCGCGGAGGCGCAGAGTTCCGCTGAGATTCGCAGAGAAAGAACAGAATGAGAGAAGAGCGGTTGGAATGATCGCGATAGGTAATTCTCCGGCCCGATGGCGCCGAGCACAGTCAAAACCCCTGCGCCACTGGGATCAATGTGGTGGCGCTGGCCTCCGCGCCTGTGGGCGGTGCGGCGATGTCATGGTGGTGGCGCAGGCCCCCGCGCCTGTGTCAGAGGTTCCTTCACCTCCACCACGTTCGATGCTTGCTTTTCTCTGCGGCTCTCCGCGCCTTTGCGGTGAAATCTCGCCGGTGTTATTCCTTCTATTCTCCCGGGAGCGGATCCACGACGAACATGACGTGGAACTGATCCAGGAAGTGAGAGTTTTCATTCTCGCGCTTGAGCCAGGCCGCGTCGGCGTCGGTGATCACCGCCTCGTTCTCATACCGGCCGCCGGTTCGGGCGATGGCGCGCAGGATCATTGGATGGGATCCCACCCTCGGCTGATACGAGCGCGCGCGATCCCAATCGTCCATAAAACCGGCGATGCCGGTGACGACGGCAAAGTCGTGGCTAACGTGGACGGTACCCCAGACCTCATTTCCATCAGACGTGCGGATTTTAGGACTCATGGATGGGCTGAGGTGAAGACCGCGGCAGTCGATCACCACGCCCGTAAACGGGCCCACCTGCCCCACTGGAGTGCCGGTCAAACCGGCCGCGGCGTCTACAGCAGAATCCGGCGGCGGCTGCGTTTCGGAGACCGGAGGAGTAGGAACTAGCGTAATATCAGACGGCGCGGGAACTGGCGTAATGTCTGGCGGCGCGGGAACTGGCGTGATGTCTGGCGGAACCGGCGCGGCTTCGGGCGGAGGAGGAGTGTACGCCGGCGCCGGGCGTCGATAAAGATCGTAGAACGCCGGCCGGGCCTCCGGACTCGGTCCGAGCGCTCCAACGGGGCCATAGAGTGTCGCCGCCAGAGTCAGCGTCACCTGTCCTGAAACGGCGTCATAGTCGCTATCTATTACAAGCGCCCGTTCCACCGAACGGTCTACCCTCTCAGTCGACGTGTCGAGGCGGCGTTCCCGGGCGGCGCGAATGACTACATCAGCCAGACGTGATATGCCCTGCTGGCGAGCGCGCTCGGCGGCCCGCCAGTACGTGGAACTCTCGTCGCTCACGCCTGGCGGCGCATACGCCACGCCCTGGGCGAGCGCCCTATCACGGTCCCATTCGACGTTTCCTAAAACCCGGCCGCTGGCATTCCGGACAGTCTGGATATTTTCAACTGGCGGAACATCACACCTGGCGGTTGTGAGCAGCGTCCCTCCCTGGATAGCGGCCAAACATCCTATCAAGCCAACAAACAGAACGACCTGTCTCCTGAAGTCTCGCATCATTGACGCTCCTACACCCACCGCGCTGCCGGGGGCGCGCAGCCGGTACTGCCGGGTGTTCCAGACCTCTTCGCCTGAGACCGCGGAGATTCCTGCCGGCGCCTGACTGAAATTTCTCATGAATTTCGAACGGTGGTGTTACGCGGCTTTCATTCGTACCGCCGTGCCTATCATTGCGGCGGGTAGAGGATGCCGTAATCGCCAGATGATGTTCATCGGCCGGCTTCCCTGGTGCTGAACATAGTCGACCGGTCCTGCGAAGACATAAGGCGCCGCGCGGCCATTCCTGGACTTGCTCTCTCGCATAAACAACAGGATGGCGTGTCCACGTTCACGGTGATGGATGTAGCGCTGCCCCGTTGGCGAGCTCTCCGAAGTGGTGCTCTGCGACTGCCAGTGGAAAAGGTCGGCGCTCAGCGCGTAATCTTCGTAGAGCGTGGTGGGTGAGTAGTCTTTTTCCGTCTTGTTGAGCGTTACGAAGAGCGCATCTGCGGGCTGTCCGGTAAGTCGCAGGACGCCTTCTCGCAGCTCACGGGGATTCATCATGGTTGACTGGCCGAGTCCGGCCAGGATTTCGTCCCTGCTGTATTCCGCATGCAGCTCCAGCGGACAAATGAAGGGGAGATCAACCGCCGGTGTCAACTGCTCCAGACCTTCGTACCGGTAGCTCAAGAGGTCTAACAGCTCATTAGCTAAACGTGGGTTATTGCGAAGCCGGGCGAGGCTCTCCTCAACGGTTCGTGCCGAAAACCCCCTGCCCCATAATGCGAAATGGAGCATGGTGTATCGACGTGTCATCTCTTCGTCCAGGTGGTCTGCCTCCCCCAGGTCGTGAGACGTGAGCAGTGACTGAAGCGCGTTAATCTGTGCGGCACTGTCGATATGAGCCGCCCGCGCAAGTCCCTGGGTCAGAATCTTCTCGTCGGGGTCGTAGAGTGGAGCGCCCACTCCGGCCTCTGCGCAGAGACGGGCCCAGCTCCCGCGCTGGTATACGACCTCGGGCTCCAATTCGTAGTAAGTCAGGAAATTAGCAAACGTGATATCAGAGCCGGTATCGTCCGAAAAGGCAGCAATCCGCTGCACCATTTGCGCTCTGCTCATATCAATCGACGCCCGGATATTGTCGAGCACATGCCGCTGCGCCTGGCGCTCGAGATGAATGGCGCATCCCAGTGGTAGATGCGGGAATCCCTCCTCAATCTCCCGTTCAACCCGTCGCTGAGGATTATCCATCAGCGCCCGAAATCGAGATTCAAATCGATAGCTTCGATGAGCCTGCCCGATGAAATCCAGCACTGTCAGACATTCTTTATCCCTACTCAAGCGAAGACCGCGTCCTAACTGCTGCAAAAACACCGTGAGGCTCTCCGTTGGGCGCAGCAGCAAGACGGTGTCGACAAATGGGAGATCAACACCCTCGTTGTAGAGATCTACCACGAAGATGAAGTTTATTTCGCGTACCTCCAGTCTCCGCTGCACATTTCGACGAATCTCGGGCGGGCTGTTGCCATCGAGCGCCTCCGCGGGAATCCCATTCCGCCGAAAGAAGTCAGCCATATACGCGGCATGTCTAACGCTCACACAGAAGCCCAGCCCCCGCACCTCCTTAATGTCGAGCACTCGGTTCCCAATTGCGCGCAGTATATTGGTGGCGCGCTCATCATTTTGAAGGTATAACGCCTCGAGATCGGCTGCAGCGTACCCTCTCTGCCACTTAACCCCTGATAGGTCCACGGTGTCTGTGACGCCAAAGTATTGAAATGGTGAGAGTAATTGTTGGTTGATCGCTTCTGGTAGCCGGATTTCGGCGCTGACGCGACCGCCAAAATACGGCATGATATCTTTAGCGTCCATGCGTTCCGGGGTGGCCGTGAGACCCAGAAGCACCTGGGGTCGCACAAACTCAAGCAGCCGCTGGTAGCTCTCAGCCGGAGCGTGATGGAATTCGTCAACAACCACGTAATCGTAGTGGTCCGGCGCAAGCCGTTCGTAGAGCCGATGCGAGTTGTAGCTCTGGATCGACGCAAAGAGATGATCGGATCGTTCTGGCCGTTCACCCCCTACAAGCAAATCCCCGAAATTCGGGTCCCGGAGCACTCCACGGAAGCATGAACGGGCCTGTTGAAGAATCTCCGCTCGGTGTGCGATAAATAGCAATCGTGAGATCGCGCCGCGCGACCGGCTCCGTAGGGTCTCCTGAAAGCGGCGATAATCGAACGCGGCGATGACGGTCTTTCCCGTACCGGTCGCCGCCACGACAAGATTGTGGGTCCTTCCGTGAATTTCTCTCTCGGCGAGGAGTTTGTCCAGGATCATCTGTTGAAAGTTGTACGGCTGAATATCGAAGCCGAACTCTGCGTCCGTCGCGGTTTCGGGTCGTTGATGCTCCTTGGCCAGGGCCGCCGCGAGCCGGTCGCGGTCTTCAGGGGAGTAAGCGACAAATTCCCGGTCTTCCCAGTAGGTTTCGAAGGTCGCGCGAACCTTTTCCCAGAGATGTGCCGACTCGTACTGGCTGACCTTCACGACCCACTCCAGCCCCTCCGTCAGCGCCGGAAGGGAGAGATTTGCCGAGCCGATGTACGCGGTACCAAAGCCAGTTGCCCGTCTAAAAACGTACGCCTTCGCATGGAGACGGGTTTTCTTGGTATCATACGAGATACGAACTGTTGTGTTCGGAAGCGCTGCCAACCGCTCGACAGCTTTGAGATCAGTGGCCCCGAGATACGACGTTGTGATCACCCGCAGCCACCCTCCTCGGCTTTCGGTCAACTGCCGGAGGGCATCTTCTAACATCCGAACGCCGCTCCATTTGATAAACGAGCAGAGGATATCGACGGAGTCAGCCGCAGCGATCTCAAGCTTCAACTGTGACACAAGACTTGGATCGACTCTTGCGCCGGTCAGCAGACAGCTCAGGGCGAGTGGTGTCTCCGGCCGATGGATTGGGAGCGCGCCGGTGCTGGGATCGAGCCGCCGCACCGCCATGAGCTTATGACCTGCGCTCTCCAGGGCAGAGACCTCATCGCTATCTGCCAATTCATCTTCAAGGAGGAGTTCGAGCAGCGCGTTGCATCGATCGATCTGCCGGCGTACACGATCCTCGGATGGAACGCGAGTCAGCGCACGCTCGATTCGTTTCGCAAGACACTGCGCGAGCACGGAATGGCTGTCCCCTTCATCGAGCCGTACCTGGTCGATGCTTGCGTGAGTCTTATCCAGCTTATCGAGCGCTTCGCGAAGTTCCGCGTCAATCACGCGATCGTAGAGACCATAGTTTAAGTTCATACGCTCGCTTTCGATAGATCTAAGGCGCTATCCTGCTCGGAAACCGGCATGTTCAGGCCAGAAACGGCGGCAGCGCGGTCCGTGAGTGGTGTAGGTTTTCCGTGACTCATGGCGCCGTACGGCTACAATACTATCGTAAACGCCCTACCGTTCTGGGAGGCGCTTTTCGGTCCTGGCCACCATTTCTCTTCCACTCATTGAGGAGATCGGGGGAACTACTTGAATCTGCCCGTAAACACGATTTCGATCCAGCGGCCGGTGAGGCCGTACGCCGAACCTACCGGATGAGCATTGACGGCCCTCTCAACGCCTTCCGCGCATGGTATCAAAGCCTTCCGACATGCAAACCGGGCGACACCCCGTCGAAAGGTACCGCTGCCAGCGCACTGGTGGTGCTCGAGCGCCTCAGGACAGTGCAGAGCCTGGATCTGGCCGAGCACACGACGCCTGGCGGCACGCAGATCGCGGGCGTAACCGCCGCTGCCGTTTCAAAAATACTCGCGCGCTTCGGCGAAACAGGCCCGGTCTCAAAAGAAGGAGGACGCACAAATCGCGGGCTGCGATCCAACATCGGGCGAATGCTCCAGGCGCTAAACGACGCTGACTTCAGCGGCCTACCGCCAGAACAGCGCACCTTCGCGCTCGACCGGATGCAGCAATTCCTGATGGATCAGGGCATCGACTTTCGCAGCTTTTCACAACTCAAGCCCGCTTACGATCCAGCGCAGACTACCTGGCAGTTCATTTACGATCTCCTACTTGCCGCAGGCAAGACCCATAAAGAGGGCCCAGTCGCACAGCATCTCGTGGGCGCCAAGCTACAACTGCGCTTTCCGAACCTGGCGATCATGAGTGAATCGTACAGCACCGCGGACGATCAAACCGGTAGGCCCGGTGACTTCTTCGTCGGGAGCACCGCGTTCCACGTCACGGTCGCTCCGGCGCCTCCGGTTTATGAGAAGTGCCGGCATAATCTGGAGCAGGGACTGCGCGCGTATCTCCTCGTTCCGGATCGTTCGGTCGTTGGCGCGCGCCAGAATGCGGAGATGGCCGCGCCCGGCAGGATCTCCGTCGCCTCCATCGAGGGATTCGTAAGCCAGAATGTCGAGGAGCAGTCCACCTTCCACTACGGACAACTCGTCAACGGCCTCTATGCGCTGCTGACCGTTTATAACCGGCGAGTCAGCGACATTGAGCCTGATCGATCCATGATGATTGAGATTCCGCGCAATCTCGCGGTGACCGGGTCCGGAGACGGCGGATGATCTCTACCGATCCGCTCGCTGCATCGGCGCACCCGGAACAGAAGGAGAGCCTCGAGGCGGCGGAGAACCTCATCGGTGGATGAAGACCGACTCTCTATTCTATGAGCTTTTCCGGCTGCTCCCTAACGTGCTTCTGGAGCTGCTCGGCGAGGATCCTGGTCGTGCGGATGGGTACCACTTTTCATCGGTGGAACTTAAACAGCCTGCCTTTAGAGTAGACGGTATTCTTGAGCCGAACGAGGACTCACCCCAGAAGGAGATCTACTTTTTAGAAGTGCAATTCCAGAAGAAGCGTGACTTCTACTGGCGACTGTTCTCGGAGATCTTCCTCTATCTCAGGCAGAAGAAGCCGCGGTCCAACTGGCGCGCGGTAGCCCTGTTCGCCAGAAAGAGCATTGACCCGGGATTACCCATTCAGTTTGAGGCGCTAAGAAGGAACCACCTCAGCGTCGTCTACCTGGACGAGCTGGCGTCTGCGTCGGACCTGTCTCCTGGCCTGAGCCTGGTACAATTGATCGTAGCGAGTCAACGGCAGGCGATTAAGGCCGGAAAAAGACTGCGAGAGAAGCTGGAGCGGGAACCGGGCGGCGACCCTGTGAGTCAGGTGATCATCGAGTTGATGGAAGCAATACTGCTCTACAAGTTTCCGAACATGAGCAGAGAGGAGATTGAGGCCATGTTCCAGTTGGAGGGCATCCGCAAAAGTCGCGTTTATCAGGAAGCGCTTGCGGAAGGCAGGATAGAGGGCGAGCGCGAAGGCGAGATCAAGGGCAAGCGCGAAGGCGAGATCAAAGGCAAACTGGAGACCGTCCCGCTGCTTGTACAATTAGGGCTGAATGAGGAGGTGATCGCGCAGGAACTCGGCCTTGATCCAGAGGCGGTGAGGAAAGCCGCGGCGAAGGCAAAAAACAGGCATCCGAAACCCAACGGGGCCGTACCACAACGAAGCTGAAGCCGTTCCTATTCTCCGGACGAGAGCGATTGGGGCGCCGCGCATCGCAGCCAGTAGCACGCCCGGAAGCCAACGCTGCGCGCGGCCCCCAACGCGGTCTGGTTATCACCCGCCGCCGCGAAGATAACTCGTTCGCCTTCGCCCAGGACGGCCGCCGCGGCCGCCGCCAGAATAGTTTTGCCGATATCCGCTCTCAGATACTCCTCCGCTACCGCCAGCCGTTCAATCGATCCCGCTCCCTGGCCATCGATCCAGTAGGTGCAGTAGCCGGCAAGCTCCGTTCCCGCAATGCAGCCAATATGCGCGACGCGCGCCGGCGCAGCGGCGGCGACCCTGCTAACACCTCCCGGATCAACTTCCACGGGCATAATGGTAAACCCCGGTCGCGGCGCAGGCGCCTGAATGCTTCCCGCGGTGCAAACCGCGAGCGCCTCGGTGGAGAAAATCCGATCCGGAAGCACACGCTTCACCACGTGTTCCGCCCAGAGAGGTATGGTCACGGCCGATTCGGGCGGGATTTCTTCCACAAGCGCGGCGATGATCTCGTCCGACGCGCCGATGATCCAGGCTCGCCCTGGCGGATCACACGGGATGAGCGCCCCTGAGATGACACCGGACCCGTCCCGCCACGCCGTTATAGGCGCGTTTGGCTCCCGGCGGCACGCAAGGAGCGGGTAGTAATGAAGCACCGGATCGAGGACCATCAGCGGTTCGAGTTCCTGGCGGCGGACATAGGTCAGCATTCCCGGGGTCCTCTTCGTCAGGATGCAACGCGTCTCAATAATATCATCCCGGCCACGAGGCCGAGCACATCGGGAATCCATGCGCCGAGTATTGGCGCCATTCCGCCATTACTCGCCACAACAGTAGTGTATTGGTAGATTAAGTAGTAGACAAAGATGATGCCAATCGAGAGCGCAAATCCGAAAGCCCCGCCGCTTCGCTGCCGGCGGACGCCGAGTGGAAAGCCGATCAAGGCGAATACCACGCTCGCAAACGGAATCGAAAGCTTGGCGTAGAGCGCCGTGAGATCCGATCGCACGTCGAAACTATCCGGATTTTCTTTTTCCTCCCGGCGAATACGACGCTGGAGCTGCCGGTAGGTCAATGCGCCGGGATCCGTGCTCGCCATCAAAAACTGATCCAGCGACACGCCCACCGAAGTTTGCAATACGCTGAACTGCACCGGGAGACCAGGCGCATCTTTTGTGAGGATCTCCGTGTAGCCCTGATGCAGGTCCCACGTCATGCCGCCGCGCCATCGCCCCCACGCGGCCCATGCGATCCCAATCGGCGCTCCGCTGGTGGAGTAGGTGATCACCTTGGGACGGATGAGTTTTTTTGTCTCGCTGTCGTAATTATCAGCGTCCAGCGTAAAGACTACGTGACCATCCACGACCTGCTGAAAATGAAACGCGTGCTTGGTCGGCGCACTCGCCGACAGCGCCACGTTGTAGAGGTGGTTCTTCGCCTGCGTCGCCACCGGAGCGATCACCTCGTTGAACGTGAGCGCCATGAGAGAAACCACGACACCAATAATAGTGATCGGTACGGCCATGCGATAGTAGCTGACCCCCGCCGCGACCAGCGCCGTGGTTTCAGAATCGCCCGAAAGCCTCCCGAAAGCCAGCAGCGTGGAGAGCAGCATTGACATCGGGAACGCCATCGCCATAAAACCCGGCAGTGAAAGGCCAAAGATTTTGACCGCTGTCCAGAGTGGAACGCCGTTCTGCACCACAGCGGACGTGAGCGGCTGAAGCTCGATCATGGCGACGAGGATGGTCGTAAAAAGCGCTACGCCGAAGGTCAGGTAGCCAATCACCTCCACAACGAGCATGCGATCCAGCAGTCGCGGTCTCATTTGAATCGTTCTCCCAGGTAATAATGCCGCGCCACCGGATCGCTG
>DASRZA010000385.1:0-8394 GCA_035686845.1 Armatimonadota bacterium
TGTGTGGGTGTGTGAGTGTGTGGGAGCGTGAGACGCTGGGACGGAGGATGGGCGGGGATGGCGGATGGGTGAGACATTAATGCTTCAATTGGCTTTTGTTTGCGATGGTCGAGGGATTCCGTTGTGCTTGACATGAGAGAGACTCCAGGGTTCTGAAAGGGTCCGGCGTGCTTAAATGAGACAGTTTGAGACGGTTTTTCATTTTCACCGCCGAGGCGCGGAGTTCAGGTGAGATTCGCGATGTATGGCGCTCGCTGGGAAACGGGCGGGTTGGCGAGCGGATGGGATCGGAAAGTGGCGCGGTACGCTGCGTCTCCCTAATTGTAAGCGGTGGGAGGGGTGGTTTTGTGAGGAGGAGGAAGTTTATTAAGTGGAGATTGGACGGCCGGCGAAAGGATGAGTCAGACCAACGGAACGTCCGGGCCCGAAGTGCGGTAGAGAGGCCGAATATAGCGAAGGGCTTCAGTCCTGGATGTGCGCCAGCGTATCCCCGGGCGGAAAAGTCCTGGAAGGACGACTGAGCTTCAAACCCAACAAACGATCCTTCTGCGGCCCCATCTTCTCCCTATCCAACCCCACGCTGAAGGGCGCAGACGGCTGCGTCCGGCGCCGCGCTGTCGTCAGAGAGCAGGATCGGCCGTTCACGTGGCAACGCAGATGTCGGCGGGCATTGGGTTACCTCGGGTTTTCCGCGGCGGAGGCAGAGCCGTTTTTGCAGCGGCTTTGCCGAAAAGGGGAGGAGCGTAAAAGAGCAGAGGCTAAAGGATATTTTCACTGGACGTGCCCCGGAAGCCGCCCCGCAGGACGCGGGCGTCCCCAACGCCTGGACCCGTGGGATCCCGCTTCGGTGACCGTTTGTAGTAGGTTGCGTCGTACCAATCGGAGCACCACTCGCCTACATTGCCAGTCATGTCCAGGCATCCATCGGGACTCGCGCCCGCCGGAACGCTTCCGACGGGCGCTGTACTCCCCGCGTCGCCGAATGCGGCCTTTGAGCACCAGAGCCGGCTTGTGTCAAAGTCATTGCCCCAGGGGAACTTTCGTTGAGATAAACCTTATGCGGGACGGTATCATCGGAATCGGCGTCTCCCATGGTGAACTCTCCGGGCGGGATATAGATTTCGACGGCGCCGTCCTTCGCGTTGATGCGAGTGATGGCCGGGTTCGGGATTGGGGTCTCATGCGTAACTGGCATCGGGCAAGCTTTCGCGGGCTCCGGTCGCCTACCAGCTGTGGGGCGCGGGCCGCCGCGCGAACATGAGAAGAGTTTCAAGAGATCGAACGCCCGATCCTGCGTCCCACGACGATGGGCCTGCGCCGGCAGCAGCCAGATGGCAGGGCCGGCATTACCGTCCCGTCCAAACGGGGGCCAACCACGCGATCGGCCTCGCCGGGTCGGCGCCCGGCGCGTCTCCGCCGCCGGCGTTCCACACCCGGACGGAGAAGTACCGGGCTGTTGGGTCCTGAATCGTTGGCTTCCAGGTAACAGACCAGGCCGGGGCCGGACTATAGGTCTGCACCACTGCGCCACCATCTTTTACAATATCTATCCTCGTGATTTTGTCGTTCGGGTTCTTCGTATCCGGGTCACTGATCGCAATGTTGAACTGGAATGAGGGCGGCCGGGCGAGCGTGGAGCCCATGATCGCGCCGTTGACCGAATAGCGGCACTGGATGTTGTTGTCGAGCGAGGCGTACGTCCGGCGGTTCTTCATGGCGTCTAAGATCGCCACTTTTGTCCTGCTGGTGGCCAGGACGAAGGTGCGCGACTTCTGACTCGTGATTCCGTCCAGGCCGTGGTTGTCGTTGCCGCAGATGGGTGATACCTTCCACCCTTTATCCAGCGCGTTCACAAACGCTTCATAGTGGATATGGTTGTTCGAGTTGATCACTTCCAACATCGTGATGATGTCGGTAATCTCGGGATCACGGTAGGCCCAATCGTTGTACTGGCGCGGACCAGGGTGGTTGAAGCTGACGACCACCGGACCCTGGCCGTTGGGCTTGGCCGTCTTGAGCCACCGGTACAGGTACGGCAGATCGACACCGGGCGACAGGGCATTCAGATATTCGGCGCTGTTGATGACGTTGATGTGGCCTTTGCCGCCGGGTCCGTTGTTTTCGGAATGCTCATAGCCGCGGAGGGCGACGAAATGGTCGTCGGTGGCGGCGGCCGCAGCCTTTTCCGTGGTCAGCCAGTCGGGATTGGCGCCACTGACGGGCTGAAAGCCGGCTTCCTGCGAATGATCGGTCACGACGTAGAAGTCATAGCCGTTGGCCTTCGCCAGCGCATAATGCCGGGCCGGAGGGCCCTGGTACTTCTGCCAATCCGGCTTCAGGGTGTTGTTGGCGCCGGGGTATGACGTGGCGCCGACAACCTTCATCTTCGCCCCTTTAGCCCACTGCGCGCCGTGAGACCACGTGAAGGACGTGTGGGAGTGCGTGTTGCCGGCGTAGATATGGTATTCGGGGCCGGGAACATCGCTCGCCCGTACCGGTGGGACCACGGCAAGCGCTAAGAGCAACGCGATCACGGCCAGGCGCGGATCGACAGCAGCGCTGTTCGTTGTAAGCTTAAGCATGGGAGAATGGATCCTTTCGTTGGACAGCGGCCGGGCGCCGCGGGCAAGGAGCTTTAGGCCGATTTGCCTTCGATTGCCTGCCGTTCGCGGCTCAGCGCTTCGGCAACCTCCTCGAAGCTGCGCCGGCTTCGTGGCGTCGACAGACTCACGACAATCAGAGCAGCGATGCCGGCCAATGCGGCCGGAAGCGCGGGATTTTGCAGGAACCTCATCGCAGCCACGGACGCAATCGGCGTGACAATAAGCGCCGCCACGGCGCCCTGCCATGTGGCGCGTCTCCAGAATCGTCCCACTAAGAGAATCAGCGCCATGCCGCTTTGCGTCAGTGGCAGGAACTGGATCACGAACCCGACGATACTGCCGGTGAAGAGCGCAAGCACCGTCGAAACCGCAAAGACGAGAACCAGCGCCCATCGCGCGGTGGCGACCGGATGCACGGGATAATGGCGCGTCAAGAGTGGGAAAATGTGCCGCACAAAGAACGTGCCGGCCGCAGCGGCAGTACCGTTGGCCGCGGATGCCATTCCCGAAACGATCGCTACCACCACCAGAGCCGCGAGCCAGGGCGTCAGGACCTTTGCGGCCAGCCAGGGAAGCGACTGGTCCGGAACCGCAAGGTGCGGGTTGAGCCGGAACGCGTACATGCCAGCGATACCGATGGCAGCGGAGAATACGATCACGAGCAGTCCGGATACGACCATGCTCCACTTCGCGGCGCTTTCGCTGCGAGCGCTGTACATCGTCAACCGGCGGCTCGGATCAGCGACGGGATTCAGGCTCAGGACCAGTATCAAGCTTACGACGTTCCAGCCACCGAGCGACGCGGCGCCTAAAAACGAGAAGTAACCAGGCGGCATCGCATGGCGCAGCCCGGTCAGCCCGCCCGCTGCATCCAGCGCGGAATGCGCCAGAAAGGCGAAGCCGCAAAACAGGATGACCGTTTGGAGAACGTCCGTATAAACGACGGCCTTCAGCCCGCCGGGGATGGAAATCGCAGCTTTAGCGGCAGCGGCCAGCAGGACGCATAATTGCGGATCCAGTCCCGTCACGGCCCCCAGCAGGGCGGCGCCGCCCTTGATCTGGACTGCAACCCAGCAGATCTGGGACAGGAACAACGTGAAGTTGGAATACTGCGCGACGAGCTGGTTTCCATCGTAATAGCAGGAAACCTCTTCGATGATTGTCATGAAGCGATAGCGGCGCGCCCCGGCGAAGAATAGTCCCGTGAGCAGCGTGCCGATGCCCAGTCCGATCGCATAGGCAGATCCGGCCCAGCCATGCTGGTACGCCAGCGCCGCTCCGCCGATTAACGAGCCCGTTCCAATGCAGGTTCCGGTAATGGTTCCCGTGAGCACCCAAAACGGGAGTCCTCGCCCGGCCAGCAGGTAATCGGCGGGTTTCTTCACCCGGGTCATCATGAAAACCGAAATAAGAGTCGTGGAGATGACGTAGATGATCAATCCAACGACGATGGTAGCGGACGATCCCATTGGTGGTCGGGCCCTTCTCGCTGCTTCCAGCCATCCGGGCCGGCCTTCACGGCCGCCAAACGGCTAGGCGCATCCCGACGCCAAAAGTCGACCCCATTATTGGGGGCTGGGGGGCCTGGCGCCGGCATATCCGCATCCTGAGCGTTACTCTCATTTTACCATAAGCGGGCGCAGGATTCGCCTCGGCGCCAGCCCCAGACCCTCGTCTTCTGAGGTCCCAGGGCGCCTTGTAGAACCCAAGCCGCGCATTGCCGCCCCCGAAGTCCCGCAGGGACGTCCGAATATAGCGGAGGGCCTCAGTGCTGGATGTGCGCCAGCGTTTTGGCCGGCCGTGAAATCCTGAAGGGACGACCGAGATTCAAACCCAACAAATGAGCCCTGTGCCGCCCCATCTTCTCCGCATCTGACTCCACGCTGAGCGGGGTGCATGCTGCGCCCTGCCGCGTGCGACGGCCGCCGCACAGCGGGATCGGCCGTTCACGTCGCGCCGCGGATTTCGGCGGGCATCGAATTAACTCCGGTTTCTCTGCAGCGGAGGCGGAGCCGCTACTAAAGCGGCTCTGCCGAAAGGGGTAAAAGACCAGAGGATCAGAGGGTCAGGAGCCCGCACGCGCCGCACCGCGGAACCCGAGGTTGGCGGAACAGCCCCCGGGATCGTCGTAGTAGCGGCTGCCGCAGCGGAAGTCGCTCTCGCAGTTGGTGATCCACGAGCAGCCCCGTATAACCCGGTCCTCACCGGACGCCGGCCCGGTGGGGTCGTGCTCCTGACCGGACTCGTAATAGTTTTCCTCGTACCAGTCCGCGCACCACTGCAGCACATTACCGGCCATGTCCAGGCATCCATAGGGGCTGGCTCCTTCGGGGAATCTGCCCACTGGCGCGGCGCTCGCCGACCCGTTGTCAAAATCGTCGTCGCTCCGGACCGCGCTCTTGTCCCAATCATTTCCCCATGGATACGTACGCCCATCGGCGCCTCGCGCCGCCTTCTCCCACTGCGCCTCCGTTGGCGGCGCAATCCCGGACCAGTCGCAGTACGCTTTCGCGTCGTGCCAGGTCACGTTCACAACCCGGTGATCCTCTTTCCAGCCCCACTCCGGCGCCGGCGGCAGGGTTCTCCCGGTCTCGGCGCAGAACTTTCGATACATATCGACGATGAACGGGGTTTTATAGATCCAGTATCCGCTGAGATAGACCTTATGCGGGGCGGTATCATCGGAATCGGCGTCTCCCATGGTGAATTCTCCGGGCGGGATATAGATTTCGACGGCGCCATCCTTCGCGTTGAAGCGAGTGATGGCCGGGTTCGGGATTGTGGTCTCATGCGTAAGTGCCATCGGTCAACCTTTCGCTGGCTCCGGTCGGCGTGCCGGCTGTGGCGCGCCGGCTGCCGGAGCCCTGGTGGGCGTCACCCGCGCGGTCGCGGAGGGGCGGCCGCGGAACTCGCCTCCGCCCGCGCCTCTGCCGGGGGAAACGTAAACTGCGCGGCTCCGGCAACGAGCGGCGACGGATCGGACCTGTAGACTTCCAGCCGCTCCCGGCGCTCCGGGGTCCAGCCGCCGGATTGGGCGCGGGCCACCAGCGCGGCGAGGGCCAGCCGGCGTAGTCGATCTTCCTCGCTCGCCGCCAGCACGCGCTCGAGTGACTCCAGACCCTCTGCATCCGGGCGGTCCGCGGCGGCGCCCGGCAGCGCCGTGATCGCGGCGCTCAATGTATCCGCGTGCAGGCCGCCCGCGGCGCGCAGCCGCTCCAGGAACGCGGGCAGCTCGTTCCACGGGATGGCCTGGACCGCCAGGGCGAGGACTGGCTGCGCGAGCAGCGGGTCACCGGCGAGCCGGGCGCAGACTCTCCGGGCCACGGGTACCAGCGCCCGCCGGCTGCCCCGAAGGGCCGTCTCGAGGGAGCGCATGGCGGCCGCGAAGGCCCTGCGCTCGGCAGCTACGCTCTCCATCGCGGCCGCGACCATTACGGCGTCCTCCGGCGCCGAGAGACCCAAGAACGCCGCATTGGCTGCGGCTGTGACCTCGTCCGGGAGCGGCGAGCCCAGCCGCTGCAGCACGGATGGCAGGAGGCGCCGGCCCGGATCCGAGACCGGAAGGTCCTGGCAGCGCCGCAGGGCGTCCAAACGGACTCTGGACTCCGGATGGTCGACCAGCTTCGTGAGCAGATCCGCCAGGCGGCGCTGGCCGTCCAGAGACAGGCGATCGGCGGGGACCCGGGCAACGCTGGCAGCGATGGCGGGATCCGGCGACGCAGCCGCCTCCTCCAGCAAGCCCCAGCTTTCCTCGTGATCCAGGTAGCCCCAGAGCGCCCGCAGAAGGGCGACTCGGACGTCCCGGTGCAGGTCAGCGGCGCTCTGCGCCAGCAGCGCCGCGAACGCCTCTTCGCAGCGCAGGTCTCCCAGCAGGCGCAGGACCTCCTTGGCCACGGTGACCTTTTCGAGGGATACCTGGCGCAGCACTCCAACGGCGCGGGACGAGGGCATCTCGGTGAGGGCGCGGCGCAGGGCGTAGATGGCGATGCGGGCGCGCTCATCTCTCATCGCATCCAGCAGCGCCGGAACGCCCTGCCCGGCGTCCAGCCGACCCATCTGCCGCAGGGCGGCATCGCGCACCGCTGGCCTGGGGTGGCTCGTGCGGGTCTCTCGCACCAGCCGATCCGGGGAGATCGCCGGCATGGCGGCCAGTTGGCCGATGGCGCGGAGCACGGCGGGAGTGTCCCGATTGGGCTCCGCGATCAGCCCGGCCAGGGTCGCGGCGAAGACCTCCTGCTGGGCGGGGGTCCACCGGAAGAGCCCGCGGTTGACCGGCAGCGCGAAGCGCGTCCGCCCGGTGGCGAAGCGCCCCCGGACCGGCTTCTGCCCCAGGAACGGCGTGAGCAGGTCCTGCCGCCGGTCGCTGAGGTACTGGTAGACAACCGGCCGGGTAATCCAGCTCGGGTCTTCGCGCAGCAGCGCCGGGACCAGGTCTGCCAGGCGCTCCCTGCGATGCCGGGCCAGAATCTTGAGGGCATGCTCGCCATAGTAGGCATTGGCGCTCGAGTGGGCCAGTGATGCCAGGATGTCCGCCAGCCCGTCCAGCCGGTCGAGCCAATGGCCCAGGTGCTCCGCGGCCTGGAGCAGAGCCCCCTCCCGCTCCTTCGTCTGCCAGGAAGCCAGGACAGGCATCAGCGACTGCGCCAGCCGCAGGGTATCCCGCTCGGCAGGACGGGCCGGCCAGCACTGGATCTGCAGCCGCCCGCGCTCCTCCACAACCACACGGAGCTGATCGACCGCCCAATCGGGGTAGACCGGGAGCAAACGCCACAGGATTCCTTCGGCGGCGATGGCCGTGGACTCGGACAGATCGGCGGCATTGAGAGCGCCGCGAATGATCTCGGCCAGGGCGGAAAGCTGCCCCGCCTGCTCGCCGGTCCCTCGCCCCCACACCACCGGCGGCAGGTCGGCGATGCCCCGCAGTATGGCGCCGCGGATGGGATCCTGCTCGTTCAGGCGGCTGCGGATCAGTGAGAGAAGGTCGGGAAGCTGGTCGCGGTGGTAGCGGACCACGCCGATGAGCGCCGGCCAGGCAATGGCACGGAGGTCGGGATCCGGGTCCCGGAGGAACGGTTCCAGTACGGCGCGGGACTCTTCCCACGGGAGGAAAGCCGCGTAGGGCAGACGCTGGGGTGGGCGTGTGGCCAGCGCGGGGAGATCCAGATTGCGCCGGGCCTCCGCCTCCCGCATGGTTCCGGGCAGCAGCGCCACCACGTCGGGCGCGATGGAGCCGTCGGAAGACCGCCATCCGTCGCTGCACCGCTCGAAGAGCAGCCGGCGGCTCTCTGGTTGGAGCCGCCGGAACCACGACCCGCCACTCCCGAACCCGTGCCGCCAGGCGGAAGCCATGGACGGCAGCCTCCGTACAACTGGAGAGTAGGCCAGGTCGAGGGTCTGCCGCCGGCGCTCAGCCAATGCCAGCAACTGTTCCAGATCGAGCCGGTGCGCCACGTGATCGAACGAGACAGCCGGGGGATCGGCCGCGGCGAGCACCAGGGCCGCCATCTCCCGCGGCCGGCGCTGCACCACTGGCTGGAGACTGATTCGTCCCAGCCGTGGGTGGGCCACAAGCGTCTGCACCAGTTCCAGGGCACGGTCCGGGGACCGGTCTGCCAGTACCGGGAACACAGCATTGGTGATCCAGATCAGCCGAAAGTCCGAGTCTCCGGCACGAGCGGCCCGCAGGATCAGCAGGTCTGCCGCGAGTTCCGGGTGGCGCCGCGCCAGCCTCTGCCAGTCCTCGGGGGCCGCGCCCTCGAAGGCTTCCACCGCGTACCGGGCCGCCAGGTCC
>DASRZA010000386.1:0-7691 GCA_035686845.1 Armatimonadota bacterium
TACTGATCGGTGCTTCCCTGATGTGTTCTACACGGATGGCAGAGTGGAGTACTTTAAGCGCCCGGAGCCAGAGAAAGCGAAGTATCTCTCCGGATGGATGGAGCTCGTGAAGGATGAACTGGCGGCGAAGCCACCGCGCCCGGGAAGAAGTGATCAGAGGCGCTCCCGCTGCGGACACCGGCGCGGGGCGCGGACGAAGGACGGAGGACGGAGGACCGAGGAGAAGGCACGGGTCGCGGGGCGCGGCGGATCTGCGGGTGGCTGCAAAGGGATCGTTTCCCCAAAGGGTCTCCCAGCTCGCAAACACGAAGAAGCACTGACGGTTTCACGCCGCTAAGCGGCCCTAACACACCTCGTCGCGGAGCGGCCGCAAAAATGGGGTCGACGCTTCTTCACGGCGTTCGATTCGTGCAAACGCCCGGCCATAATGGCGTCCCTCCGGTCCAGGGCTGAAGCCCTTCGCTATGATCGGCCGTCCCTCCGGGAGTTCAAGGCCGGTCAATACGTTGGCTTGACTCATCCTTCATCCTTTAGCTTGACTCATCCTTCGCTTTTCCTCCCCCATCCGCTTTTCCCCGTGTTCCCCGTGGTTTTCTTGTTTTCGCTCTTTCTCTCGGGTCGGATTCCGTGCCCTCTGTGCCTCTCCTGCAAATGCTCTCTTAGCGATTGCCGAATACCCGAACCGCCTGAACGGCGTTCCGCCACCGATCAAGCGCTGCGCGGCGTTCCGACTCCGGCATCTGCGGATCGAACCGGTCCGGCGGCTGCGACGGTGGGACATCCTCGATGCCTGACCAGTGGCCGGCGCCAATCCCGGCCAGGAACGCGGCGCCGAGCGCCGTAGTCTCCCTCTGCTGCGCTCGCAGCACCGGAAGGTTCAGCAGATCGGCCTGGATCTGCATCAGGAGGTCGTTTTCCGTAGCGCCGCCGTCCACGTTGAGCGCGTCGATCTCGATTGCCCCGTCCGCTGTTATTGCCTGGACGAGGTCCACCGTTTGAAGCGCAATTGAGTTCAGCGCAGCCCGCGCCAGGTGTGTCCGGTTGGACCCCCGGGTCAGTCCGAGCACCGCCGCCCGCGCGTTCGGGTCCCAGTAAGGAGCGCCGAGGCCGGTGAACGCCGGTACCATGACCACCCCGCCTGAATCGGGAACTTGTCGCGCCAGCGCCTCGCTCTCTCCAGCGGTGTTGATGATTCCAACCTCATCCCGGAGCCATTGAACTACCGCGCCGGCCGCGAACACGCTCCCTTCCCACGCATACTCCTTCTGCCCCCGTCTGCCGCAAGCCGCGGTGGTTAGAATGGCGTCGTCGCGGATCCGGAGATCCGGGCCGGTATGGACGAGAAGAAAGCACCCGGTGCCATAGGTATTCTTTGCCTGCCCTGCCGAACAGCAGCGGTGGCCGAACAACGCCGCCTGTTGATCTCCCGCCATGCCTGTGATGGATGCGCCCTGGAGCGGACCCTGCCGGATCGGCGCGATCATTCCGGCCGAAGGTAAGATCTTCGGCAGGCAGGCGCGGGGAACGCGAAACCATTCCAGCAGCTCATCGTCCCAATCCCCCGTTTCCAGATTCATGAGACTCGTGCGGCTGGCGTTGGTCGTATCGGTGACGTGCGCGGCGGCGCCGCTCAGCTTCCATGCAAGCCATGAATCGATGGTTCCGGCCAAGATCTCGCCTCGTTCAGCGGCTTCTCTACGCCCGGGCGCCGCGTCGAGCAGCCACGAGATTTTGGCCGCGGAAAAGTAGGGGTCCAGCAGCAGCCCGGTCTTTGCCCGGATTTGAGGTTCCAGACCCTCGTCGCGCATCCGGGAAACGACCTCGGTGGTGCGGCGGCACTGCCATACAATCGCCCGGTCCACCGGCGCCCCGGTACGAGCGTCCCAGAGCGCCACGGTCTCTCGCTGGTTGGCGATTCCCACGCCAATCAGATCGTTTGGGTTGATCCCGGCGCTCTGCATCGCGCCGGCCGCCGTTGTTTCCACCGCGCGCATAATTTCGTCCGGATCATGCTCCACCCAACCGGGCCGCGGATAATACTGCGTGTGGGCGGCGTAGGCGCGTCCGCGGATCGCGCCCTGCGAGTCGATGCAGAGAACGGTGGTTCCCGTCGTGCCCTGGTCAATCGTTAGCAGGTACTCTTTCACTCGGCTGCTGGAATCTTTGATTCCAGAAGAGGGGGCGGAGCTTCGCGAACGTTTTCGGAGAACCGGTAGCCAACGTTTCGAACGGTCTGAATCAGCGACTCGTGCTGATCACCAATCTTGGATCGGATCCGGCGTATATGCACGTCCACGGTGCGCGTGCCACCGTAGAAGTCGAAGCCCCAGACCCGGTTCAAGAGGTTCTCGCGGGTATAAACGCGGCCGGGATTCATCGCCAGAAACTTGAGCAGCTCATACTCTTTGTAGGTCAATTCTACCGGGACTCCCCGCACCGTGACCTCGTAACTCGCCAGATTCATGACCATGTCCCGAACCCGGAGCAGATCTTCATCGGCGGCCCGGTTGGTGCGCCAGAGCGCCAGGCGAACGCGCCCGGCCATCTCGCCCGGCCGCGGTTGTCCAAGAACGAAGTCGTCCAGCCCAATTTTAGGGCTGAGGTCGGCCAGATGGGCCGGCGCCACGATCACAATCAGCGGAAGATCCTTGAGTTCATCTTCCCGGCGGATCTGACGGCATACCTTGGCCGGCGATGCGTCTTTCTGCGCGTCGACAATGAGGACTTCCGGCGAAAACTTGAACGCCACGTCCAGCGCGCCGGCGCGATCCGCCACCATCACCGTCTGCTCGTCGCGCTTGAGCTCGTTGGTGAGGGCGGGGCCTATTTCACTGCTATTCGTGATGATTAACACTCGCGCCATATTTAGTTAACCGGAATGCGCCAGCGCTCGCGCCATATATAGTCGATCGGAATGAATCTGCGCTCACGTCACAATTGGATATTCGGGCGCTCGCTCGCTTTGATGAGCGCTGCGCCCGGATAAGACCGGGATTCCAAAAAAAAGCCAGTTCTTAGAGAATGGGCAGGTATCGGTTCAGCTCATAGTCAGTCACGTACCGCCGGTACTCCTCCCATTCAATCTTCTTGTTCTCGATCAGCTTCTCAAAAACGTGGTCGCCTAAGATCCGGCGCACCAATTCGCTCTCTTCGGCCGCGCGGATCGCTTCGTGGAGGTTATCGGGCAGCGTCCGGATGCCAAGCTCGTCCCGTTCCTGCGAGGTGAGCTGGTAGACATTCTTTTCGACCGGCGCCGGCAGCTCGTAGCCCTTCTCGATACCCTCCAGTCCAGCGCCTAACATGGCGGCAAACGCGAGGTACGGGTTGCAGCTTGGATCGGGCGATCGGTACTCCACACGTGTGGCTCGCTCCTTGCCCGGTTTGTACATCGGGACCCGGATGAGATCGGAACGATTGCGGGTCGCCCACGAGATATAGACGGGCGCTTCATACCCGGCGACGAGGCGCTTATAGCTATTCACCCACTGATTGGTGAGCAGCGTAATCTCGGGCGCGTGACGCAGCAGTCCCGCGATAAACTGCTTGCCAGTGAGCGAGAGGTGGTTCGGATCGCCGGAGTCGAAAAAGGCGTTCTCATCGCCTCGGAAGAGTGACTGGTGCGTATGCATGCCGCTGCCATTCATGCCATGCAGCGGTTTTGGCATGAAAGAGGCATAACATCCGGCCTGCATCGCCACCTCTTTCACCACCAGCTTGAACGTCATGGCGTTATCCGCCATTGTCAGCGCGTCGCAGTATCTCAGGTCCATCTCATGCTGACTCGGCGCTACCTCATGATGACTGAATTCTACTCCGATGCCCATCTCTTCCAGCATGTCCACCGCGTCACGCCGGAGGTCGCTGGCAAGGTCGAGCGGCGTCTGATCGAAGTATCCGCCTTCATCCAGCACCTCGGTGCTGTGGGAGTTCTTAAAGAAGAAGAACTCCATCTCGATGCCCACGTAGAAGGTGAATCCCATCGACGCTGCCCGGCTGAGATTCTGCTTGAGCACGTGCCGAGGATCGCCCGGGTAGGGAGTTCCGTCCGGGTAGAGAACATCGCAAAACATCCGCGCCACCGAGCTTTCCGGCCGGGCGCGCCACGGCAGCAGGTAGAAGGTGTTCGGATCGGGCATCAGGATCATATCGCTCTCATCGATACGCGCGAAACCCTGAATCGAGGATCCGTCGAAACCGACCCCCTCTTCGAGCGCGCTATCGAGCTCGTCGATATTGATGTTCACGCCCTTGGCAAAGCCCAGCACGTCGGTGAACCATAGCCGGATGAACTTGACACCGTGCTCTTCGGCCATGGCGCCGATATATTCGCGGTCGCGGGATTTCATTCAGTCCTCTCACTGATCATTCTCAACAACGGTGAGTAGTTACGCTGAACAGACAACTTTCCAGAACATATAACCCCTTCGAACAGATTGCCGCGCGCTTTACCCGTTAGCGGTGCGACCTTACGACAGGAATAAACGGCCAGCGCGTCAAACTTGAATGAACGGAGCTGCCGCGAGAACTTCTCTTCGATCAGGGTAGAGCGTCTGGATTTCGGAATTGTTACGCTGCTGTTGCCGCAAGGTAAAATACCTTGAGTAACGACGGGATAGGTCTGCGTTTCTGGTTGGTTGGCCACAAATATGACGCGGTTTTTAGCATTCGTCCGGCAGGTTTATCACCAGTTCACCAGCAAAGGCGGCACCCTTACGGCTGCGGCGATCAGCTATTACGGCCTCGTGTCCGTGATTCCTCTGATCTTGCTCGCGATTTCACTTTTTGGATTCGCCCTCCGGTCGCACCTCGCCGGTTATAATACTCTCCTGACACTGATTGGGGGCATGGTGCCGTGGAGTCTCCATGACATCCAGAGCACATTGCTGGATATTGACAAAACCCGTCGAGCGACCGGCATCGCCGGCCTGCTTTTCTTGATCTGGGTCGGAAGCCAGTTTTTTCATGCACTGGGCGATGCCCTGAATCGTACCTGGGACGCCGCTCCCAACAGACCTTTTTGGAAAGGGCGCCTGTTTGCGTTTGGATTCATGGCGATTGCCGGTGTTCTGCTGCTTCTGAACCTGGCCCTCTCGTTTATGGTTCAATGGGTTCAGACCCGATCCCTTCCGTTCATGGATCTATCTCTCAAGCACCTCCCCTTCATCTGGAGCATTGTCGCCTACGCCATCCCGTTTATCTTCTCCATTATTACATTCATTTTTATCTACAAGCTCCTCCCGAATACTCACGTCGCATGGAAAGAAGCCGTTATTGGGGGCGTGTTCGTCGGGGTGTTGTGGGAAGCTGCTAAACTGGGCTTTGGGTTCTATGCTCGGCGGTATGGATCGGCCGGTTACAATCATTTTTACGGCACACTCGGCGGCCTCATACTCCTGGTACTATGGATCTATTACACGTCAAATATCGTGGTCATCGGCGGCGAAGTCGCGCGAGTCTGGTGTCACTGGTCAACGCCTCAAAAACCACGCGGAAGCAAGCGACGCCGGTCGGAAAGACCTGGACGGCTGCAAGAGCCAGCGGCGGCGCAGAACGCACGACGGAGCACGAAGGATGGACGACGCAAGATGGGGCGAGGGCCCGGACACTAAATGCGAATCGCTTACCTTGACATAACGTGCGGCATTGCTGGAGATATGTTCCTGGCGGCGCTATTAGACGCCGGCTGCGACCGGGCTGCGCTGGAAGATCAGCTCCGGCGGCTGCCGATTGCGGACGAGTTCGAGCTGGAGGTAAACCGGGTCCGGCGGGGAGCGCTTATGGGCGCGCATCTCGAGGTCAAGACCGGTCCGCCGGCGCCCCACGCGCATGGCCGCTCCTATTCCGAGATTGTTCAGATGATTCGAGGGGCCAATCTGACGCCCCGGGTGCAGCGCAGCGCGGTGGAGGTATTCACGGCCATTGGGGAGGTGGAAGCCTATCTTCACGGCTCAACCATCGAAGAGATCCATTTCCACGAGGTTGGCGCGGTGGATTCCATCGTCGACATCGTGGGCGCGTGCGCGGCGATCGAGCTGCTCGGAATCGAGGCAATTTACAGCTCCGCGATCACCGATGGCTCGGGGATTCTGGAATGCGCGCATGGCGTCATGCCCGTTCCGGCTCCGGCCACTCTGGAGCTTCTGAAAGGCGCGCCCCTCGTCTCGTGCGATATTCCCTATGAGCTTGTGACTCCCACAGGCGCGGCGCTGCTGCGGCAGTTCTGCAAGGGCTACGGACCTCGGCCGGGCATGATTGTCGAGGCCGTCGGTTACGGCGCCGGAACTCGTGAAATCGCCGAGCGCCCCAACCTGCTGCGCGTCAGCATCGGCGAGAGCTTCTTATCAGGACCCGAACGGGTCATTGCGCACGTCCATACCCACGACCTCGGCCACGCGCATGATCACGATCATGTTCATTCCCACAGCGTCCCACACAGCCACGACCACGACCACGATCGAACGCCGGAACACGATCATGCCCACCCGGATCACGATCAGATCCACGACCGAGAGGGATAGGGGTGGCGCGGCGCTCCGTTCCCGGCTGGGGCGGATTACCGCCGGCGAGGTTGTCGCCGAAGAGGCATCGCCGAAGGGATTCGGCTCTTACGGCGTTAATCGCCGAACGGATTCGGCTCCTACGATCGCTGCGGCATCCGCGTAGGAGCACAATCCTTTGTGCGATTTGCGCGATGCCCGAGGTGGATCACTTCTTAATGGCCGAAAATGGATCACTTTTGAGTGGCCGTTGACAGTGGCGCCTCCCGCTGTTTTCCAAGCGCGCAGCCCGTCGGCGTTGTAGGCGGCGCTCATCATTTCCGTTATGCCCGTCAGTCGGTTCTCCGGGTCAGATGTCAGGTTAGAACCCTGGTACGTGACGGGGCTGCCATTGCCGTCGAAGGAATAACCCGTTCCTGCCAACTGCTTGTCGAGGCTAAAGCCGAGGGCGCTCCCACGGAAGGTCGTGGAATTGCCGCTCTGATCATAATTGAACTGGAAATCGTACTGGGTGTTATAGGGATTATAGGGAAGATAGGGATTGCCGCCGTCGGGGTCCGGAACGCTCTGCTCTTCTAAAAGCTGCTGCTTCGAGTCGTACGCGTACGACAGGCTCCGACCTCCGTCAAGCTGGTGCGTACTGGGCGTCGTTTCCAGTTCTCCGACGCGGTCGCCGAGGGCGTCGTAGTACATCGTGAACTGGGAGTACGGGGGAATAAGCCGTACCCGTCATTGTTCGTGAGGCTCCGCAGGAAGCCGCGAGCGTCGTAGGTGAAGTCGGCGCTGGAGTCCAGCCATGCGGCCTCGCTCAGCCATCCGTTCGCCTGGTACTTATAAGAAGCCCCCGCGCCCATGGGTACGGTGGCGTTGATGGAACTCAGGCGTCCAACACCGTCATAGTAGTACTGGTACTCCTGGCCGTAGTACGGGTTCGCCGACGGGAAACCGACTTCGTTTCGGCTTCCGTCCGGGTTATAGTAATAGGCTACCCCCGGATTCTGGGGTCCGCCGGTGAAACTGGTGGTTTTGTACCTAAGGACTTAGCGTTCGTGTACTTAGCGTTCGTGTAATCGCGATGGCAATCATTTTAGGGAGTAAGGCAACTGGAGTTAGTTGAATGACGCAATTATGCCGGCATTGAGTTAACATTGGGTCGTGAGATCCCATGCTGAATCATCTGTGGACGTGCTGGAG
>DASRZA010000387.1:0-20697 GCA_035686845.1 Armatimonadota bacterium
AACTTGCCGGTTACGACATACACTTCGGGACCCGGATTGGGGATAATGCGGACGTCGCCCCTCCGGCTCCGCACCGTTACCTGCGTGATGGGGCTCTTCTCGGAGCTGACCTCTTCATGCTCGATGAAGATCCCGGCTTCGACCGATTTTGCCTGAACACTCGGGATGCTCTGCTTGAACGCCTGGATCGCGAGGTTGTTCAGCGCGTCATACCTGGGGCTGTGGGCCGCGCCGTCGTACATCTGTTGAACAGGCGCTGGTGTCGTCGGAGCGGCGCCGCCATGACCGGCGACCAGGAGACTTGCGACCGCGGCGCCCGCCAGCGCGCTGGATATGGCGAGAATCGCGCGGAGACCAACCACTCTCCGGCCCGGAGATCGGGCGCTCGCTGATGATTCCGGTGAACTGTGTAACATGAACTGCTCCCTTCGTTGAAGATTCGGCCAGCAGCGTCGGCAAGACGCCAGAGTCGATAGTTACCTCTCGTTAGTTACCAACTCTGGCCGGAATCCCTCGCACCCGACAGCAGAATTTTGAAAACGCGAGAGTTTCGCGTTGTCGCGACGGTCAGGCCTTACCAAACTGCAGACCGTAACGCACAACGTGGAAGGGATCGACCGGTTCCCAAGCGACCCGGATCTCCCAGTGAAGATGCGGCCCCGTGACGAACCCGGTAGCGCCAACCAGCCCGATTCGCTGCCCCTTCTGTACACGCTGTCCGGCCGAGACCAGCCGTCGGGAAAGGTGCATGTAAACGGAGAAGATGTTGCAGCCGTGATCGATCACCACGCAGTTGCCCCGGAGCAGCGGGAGGTATTCGCTTAGAACAACACTTCCTGTATTGCACGCGACTACCGGCGTACCTTTAGGCGCGGCGATGTCGGCGCCGCTATGCTGACCCCACCATTTTCCATTAACATAGCGCTTACGGCCATAGCTCGACGTGGAATGGCCTTTCGCCGGGACCATCCAACTTCCTTTCCAGAGCGGCGCAGGATTGCTGTCTTGCATCGCGCTTTGAACACGCTCACGCTCGCGTCGGAAGTCGAGTCGCCGGTTCATCTTGCCCGCTTCCGAGGCCTTCATCGTAATATGCTGAACGGGGAAATGGCGAACCCGTGCGTCGATATGGGTTGACGCCTCTTCGGTTTGGGAACCGCCGTTTTTGAGAAGCTCTACCTGCGCGTGGAGTGGATAGGAGCCGGCGCTCCGGTTGTAGGGCAAGCCGAGGAATGCCCTTTCGCTGCCATCGGCGCGTGGATAAAACCGAACCTTGGGAGTATCGAACGCGGCCATTGTCACGCTGCCGATCTTCTCGCCCGCTGCGGGAAATACCGTGAGGGTCAAGACGTCGCCCGGCTGTGGATTCGTGGGCGACACTACCAGGGTCGCGGCCCCGGCCGGCCTTACGACCAACATCGCAGCAGCCGCCGCTACCGCGGCGAGCGCAGCCGGCGCTCGTGAACATCGTCGGCGAAAATATCTACTAACCAACGATCCGCCTGAAACGCTCCGCTCTTCGAAAATCCGGTTCATGCCTCGCATTCCTTTCTACGCGCCAAACGATCGAGCTTCAGATATCCACGCTCCTAATCTCAACAGTTCAACCGCCCGATACGTGAAACCTTCTCCGACCGTCGGAGCCGAATCCTTTCGGCGATTTACGCGATGGCTCCGACCGTAGGAGCCGAATCCTTTCGGCGATTTACGCGATGGCGACAACCCGGTGGAATCTCACCGAATCGAGATCACAACGACCGTTCACGATAGACAGGAAAAAAGACGCCTTCGCCCGAAATGCGGAAACAGACTGCGCGAACCCGGCGGCGGCGAGTACGCCGGGGCCTGACGAGCATAATGGAGGAAAGTGAGGATGTTTCGATTTCTTCGCTCGATCGGACGGTGGATGCGCCAACCACTCTATTCGATCTATTCTGAACTTGCTGGATTGGGTGAGTGCGCGAGTTCTTCGCTGGAGATGTCGGTCGAGTCCGGCGCCACGGGAGCTTGTGACGAATCGTGCGGAGAGAGCTCCAACGAGTCCTCATCATTGAGATCCGGCAGCATCCCCTCCCGTCGGCCGGGCCCTCCGAGCGCCGCACAAAAGCCGACGCAAGACCCACGAAAAGTGAACCCGGAAGACCTGGAAGACGAGGATCTGCAAGATATTCCGCCACGTGCAAAATAGACGGCGCCGGGCCGGCGATCGTCGGACTCCCCGACTGCCGTTCCTGTACCGGCCGACCATCCGTCGGGTCCTCGGCTTCTGGATGGTGTTCCTGTTCCAAACAATTACGCGCCAGCGGCTTAGCCGGGTGGCGCGGGCTCGTATCGGGCGCCGATCCCCGGTAACGATCGCGGGGATTATCCATATCCCTGCCGCCGGAAACTTTGTGATCGCCCTGAATCATTATGGCGGCGCATCCGTCTTCGATCTGCTGGCGTGGACGATGGACGCGGTTCGACAGGATCGCCCTGACACCGCCGACCGGTGGCTGCTTATCGTTGGGCAGCGAGAACGGAAGGCGCCAACCCGGATCGCCCGCTTGGTCGCATGGGTGATTGACCTGGTGTTCTCACGCTGGTCGGAACACACCGCAAGAATCCGGTTGGGAAACGAGGCAGTCTCCATTCGGGCGCTGCGTGACTGGCGAGGCGGCGCCGCGCGTCAACCGGTTCTGGTATTTCCCGAGGGGAGAGCCGCGCTGCAGCTTGCCTCCGTCCGTCCCGGCGCCGGACGCTGGCTTGCCGCGCTGGGCGCGCCTGTGATCCCTGTGGGGATTTGGTGTAAAGACGGATTACCGCAGATGCAAATCGGAGCGCCAATAAACTGGACACACCGATCCGAACTACGCGACGCTCAGCTCGGACTCGCGATTGCCGATCTTCTCCCGCCCGATTTGGCGCCCCGATGGCAGAGTGCGCTGCGGCGGTGGAAGCAGATGGGCGCAGCGCCCGGCGGACCGGTCTGATTCCGGCCCGCCAGGTTCATTCTTTAGCTCTCCAACCGAGCGTTCATGGTGATCTCGGCGTTGAGGAGCCGCGAAATCGGGCAGCCGGTTTTCGCTTCGTTCGCTGCGGTTTCAAATTTATTTTTGTCGCCGCCGGGAATCTTAGCTACGACGTCGAGGTGGACGGCTGTCACCGTGAAACCGGCGTCAGTTTTCTCGAGGGTCACCGCGGCCGTCGTGCTCACGCTCTCAGGAACGATACCCGCGTTTCCCAACTGCGCCGAAAGCGCCATGGAGAAGCAACCGGCGTGCGCCGCAGCGATGAGCTCTTCGGGATTGGTGCCCTGCCCGTCTTCAAAACGGGTGCTGAACGAATACTGGGAATTCCGGAGGACGCCGCTATCGGTAGAGATCGTGCCCTTACCGGTCTTGAGGTCGCCGTTCCAGACTGCAGAAGCCTTACGTTTCATCGAATCATGCCCTTTCCATGTCGGCCCGGCCATTCCATCGGGCCGACGGCGCCGGGCAGTGGGGTTACCAACGCGGGCGGAAATTGCTCCCGCCCGGATCTATCATACCGCTGAGCGCGGGCTTATGCCTACGTCACGATTACTCCTACGAACGCTGCTTCAGACGATCGGCATCGCCGCTCACCGGCTTTCCCATAGATGCGGAAGGACGCGTGTCGTTTATTTACGCCAATTCGAGGAATACGAGCGCTCCGCGGAGAATTCCAATCCCATCTCCTGCCAGCCGGGGCGATACGGTGTGCGTTTTGCGTCAGGGTGTGGCTATTCATAGAAGCGAGGTCTCAAGATGAGTGAACCTGCCGGCGCTGATCGCGGCGAGAAGGCAAGCCAGACGCCGGCGGAACGGCGGCGATATGAACGCGTCGAGTGCCGGTTAGAGGCTGTTATTCACGCCACAGACGCTTCCGGGAAGGACGTTGCGTTCTCCGGACATCTCCGTAACCTGAGCGCGGGTGGAATGTGCTTCATGCTGCCTCGGGACCCACGACGGCGAATGGGACAGATCGTCCACGGACGAATCCGTATCGACAAAACAGATGGAGGCGACGCGACAGAGATGGGCTTTGGCATTCAGTGGAAGCGTGAAGAGCCGGACGGCTCGCTGTTATTTGGCGTCTGTTTCGACGCCGTTTATCCTGAGATTACGAGCAAAATTGGAAATTACCTTCGGATTCAGGTGTGGCTGTGACAACCCAACGGGATAAGGAGAACGCGGCACGCGACATAAAGACCCGCGCGCCGGGCCCCGCGGGCGAACTTCCAATCACCGAGGAGATGCTCCTCAATCGCCCCAGCGGCGACATCTTTGGCTTGACTCAGGATGCCGGGATGGGCTGGGATCCACGCCGCTTGAGGGGTAGGGAGTTCCTGATTCTAAGCACGCAGGGCGGAATCCGGGCGCCCGATGGCACGCCCGTCGCCCTTGGCTATCACACCGGGCACTGGGAAGTCGGGCTCTTGATGGAAGAAGCGGCGAAGGAGTTCAAGCGGCTCGACTGTATCCCGTTCGCCGCTTACTGCTCCGATCCGTGCGACGGACGGACCCAGGGCACGACGGGCATGATGGACAGCCTCCCGTATCGGAACGACGCCGCTATCGTATTCCGCCGCCTGATCCGGAGCCTGCCAACGCGAAAAGGTGTTCTCGGCGTCGCTACGTGCGATAAGGGGCTTCCCGCGATGCTGATCGCGCTCGCGGGGATGCGGGATCTCCCGGCGGTACTGGCGCCAGGCGGTGTCACCCTGCCGGCCGAAGCCGGGGAGGACGCCGGTAAGGTGCAGACCGTCGGCGCCCGATTTGCGCATGGGCTAATGACGCTCCGTGAAGCCGCGGAGCAGGGCTGTCGCGCGTGCGCTACGCCCGGCGGCGGCTGCCAGTTTCTGGGCACGGCGGCCACGGCGCAGGTGGTATCCGAGGCGCTCGGCCTTTCTCTCCCTCACTCCGCGCTGGCGCCCTCGGGACAGCCGATCTGGCTGCAGATTGGCCGAGATTCGGCGCGGGCGCTCGCCAAGCTCCACACCAGCGGAATTGTCACTCGCATTATTCTCACCGACGCCGCCATTCGCAACGCGATGACCGTCCATGCTGCGTTCGGCGGTTCGACCAATCTTCTGCTGCATATTCCGGCAATCGCGCACGCCGCCGGGCTTCGCCGGCCCACGGTCGACGATTGGATTGCCGTGAACCGGGCGACGCCGCGGCTGGTGGACGTGCTGCCCAACGGTCCAACGGACCATCCAACCATCCGGGTCTTTCTGGCCGGCGGTGTGCCTGAGGTGATGCTGCATCTCCGTTCGCTCGGCCTTCTCGATCTGAATTGCCTCACCGTGACAGGAAAGAGCCTGGGCGAGAACCTGGAGGAGTGGGAGCAATCGGACCGCCGGCGCGAGCTTCGGGCTCAGCTTCTTAAGCGAGATGCCGTAGACCCGAACGACGTAATCCTCTCGCCGGAACGCGCCCGTGATCGAGGTCTTACGAGCACCGTCACATTTCCTCGCGGCAACTTAGCGCCCGAAGGCGCGGTTATCAAAAGCACGGCCATTGACCCCTCTGTGGTGGACAAAGATGGCGTATACCGGAAAGTGGGGCCGGCCCGGGTATTTACGAGTGAGCGATCGGCCGTCGCGGCGCTCAAGGGAAGGGGCGAACCGGCGGTTGGACCCGGCGACGTGTTGGTGTTGATCTGCCGTGGACCGATGGGCGCGGGGATGGAGGAGATTTACCAGGTCACCTCGGCGCTCAAGTTCATCCCGTGGGGCAAAGAAGTAGCCGTGCTCACCGACGCTAGATTTTCGGGGGTGTCAACCGGCGCGTGCATCGGCCATATCGGTCCCGAAGCGCTGGCCGGGGGCCCGATTGGTAAGATATTGGACGGCGACCTGATCGAGATCATCGTGGATCGCAACCGGCTGGAGGGAACGCTGAATCTTGTTGGAGAGGGAGAGGATTTCTTTGGGATCGACGAGGGAACGCGACGGCTCGCGTCCCGCCAACCCCGACCCGATCTCCAGCCGGACCCCGACCTGCCCGATGACACTCGTCTTTGGGCGGCGCTGCAGGCGGTCGGCGGGGGGACCTGGGGCGGCTGCGTCTACGACGCCAACGCCATCGTGGAGCGGTTGGGTATGACGGTCGGAGAAACGGGCGTTCCTGCGGACCAGGCAATCCTCGCGTCGCACCAACGCCCAGTTTGGGAGAAAACGTAAGAGACCCCCGGCGTGTGGCGCCTCAGACTTAACGAAACGCGGTGCGGAGTTATCGCCATGTCAATCACCATAAGCGATCGAGGGATCCAGTTTGGTCAACATAGCCTGGCCTACGCGGACTTCACGCGCCTTTGTCAGGGGCATCTCGATTATGTGCCGGGAACCGTGGACCTGGAAGCAAAGGGGGCTCGTCTGAGCAACAGCGGCTTCCCGGATGACGGGGTCAAGCAGTTCGTCTTCGATGTGTGCCACTGGGGCGGAGGTGACCGGGTCCGCGGGATAGTTTTGAGTCGCAATACACTCTCCTCGATAGCCTCCCGCCTACGGGACGCCTGGGGACGCCTCGGGAACCGAGATGTGGAAGGGGCGCTGGCGCGCGTCAACCAGATCATCGGCCTGGGTCAACCATCCTACGCGTCGAAGCATCTCAGGTTCTTGCGACCGGACATCTGCCCCGTTCTGGATAGCTTTATCCAGGATGCGCTCGGCCCTCGCTCTTATGTGGGCCTTGCGGCTGATTACGAACGGATCGCGACGAATCTCCAGCAGAGAGGAATCGCTAACCCGATGAACAGACCCCGCGGACAATGGTTCGTGGGGGACGTTGACATGGCGATCTTCTACCGGGTGCGTTACGACCCGTCGAGGGATGCGACTTCGGTGGCAGTGAAATCCCCGGACGATGCAGATGACGCGGCTGTCGTCCGCCTCTATAGTCGGGTTCGAATTCGGAAAGTAAGCACCGAGGCAGAACAGCGGGAATTCACGATCGTCCCCGATGCTGAATTCGAGCAGGGGCGACAAACGAGCTTGGCGTCCGCGCTCCTACCGCGGGCACTGATGGGCCACTCCGAAACCCACGGCCGCGCCGCCGCCACGAATGGGGCCGACGGAGTCAGCGGATACTGGGACCGATTGTTTGAGCTTCTCCGCCGGTCGGAGCCACGGTTGGAATTGCCGCGGATCCCAACTACAAACTGGGTCAACATCAAGGTCCGCGATTGGTTGCCTAAGTACAAACTGAACGTCACCACAAAGTCTAATATAAAACAAATCGGTGTGAGCCTTATGATTTACGGGGCCGGTCATCCGGACCGGTTCGACCGCCTGGGGACACAAAAGCGCGAAATAGAGAAGGCCATCGGCGAACGATTGGACTGGCATGGGTCGGTGCAAACCTACAGCGATTTAATACTGTGGCGTCGCCGCAGCGACCCGCGCGACCCGCGTGAGTGGTCGGATCAGCACGATTGGCTCGTGGAGAAGCTCGGGCTATTCCTCGACTTCCTTCCGCCGTTTCTGCGAGCGATCAAGTGATCGCCTCCTATGCGCTCGGCCTCTTTCCTCATCCGGCGGCGCACGTCGATCTGGACGGACCGATCCCAATGTGGAAATCGCGCACGGGATTTCGCTGCTACATCGGTACCGCGTCCGTAGTAGGAGTTGAATCCCTTACGCGACACCCCCACCAGGCGCCACCTCGCCTATCACGGCCGCTTGTGCGTGGAATGGAGCGCGGTACGAACGCGGCTTCAGGTGAACCTCAAGCCCGGTCCTTATGCCACGATTGCCGTTGGCTCCAGGTGGGGCGTCCGCGCTATTCTGAGAGTATTCTGGAACCAACGCAATTGGCGCGATTCGAGGAGGTGCGATATGAAGACGAAGAAAATGGGACGGACGGGGCTCAAAGTTTCGGAGATTTGCCTGGGCACTATGACGTTTGGGGTGCAGTGTGATGAGGCGACTTCGTGGGCGATTATGGACCGGGCGGTGGAAGGGGGCGTGGACTTTTTCGACACGGCCGACGCGTATCCGCTGCCCGTGGATCCGAAAACGGTGGGTCTCACCGAGGATATTATCGGGCGCTGGATGCGTAAGCGGGAAAACCGCGACAGCATCGTCCTGGCCACAAAGCTCCGCATGGCCATGGGTCCCCGGCCGAACGATGGCGGCCTCTCGCGCAAACATATCATCGACGCCATAGAAGCATCGTTGACCCGGCTGCAAACGGAATACATCGACCTGTACCAGGTCCACGCGCCGGATCCGGATACGCCCATCGATGAGACTCTCCGGGCGCTCGATGACCTGGTCCGGTCTGGAAAGGTACGATATATCGGCTGCTCCAATTTCACCGCGTGGCAGTTGTCGAAGGCGCTCCGGACGAGTGAACGGCTCAATATCAGCCGGTTCGACTGCCTTCAGCCTCGCTACAATCTTCTGTATCGCGACATCGAAATGGAGCTTCTTCCGCTCTGTCGTGAGGAAGGCGTTGGCGTTATTTGCTACAACCCGCTCGCAGCGGGACTGCTATCCGGCAAGTATCGGGCCGGCCAGGACCCAACGCCGGGAACCCGCTTTAGCCTCGGCTCCGCTGGTGAGCTTTACCGACGGCGCTACTGGCAGGATACTCAAATCAAGGCCGTCGAAGAGCTGGGCGCCTTCTACGAGGGCCGCGGCCGGACGCTGGCGACCGCCGCCATCGCATGGGTGCTGCAAAACCAGGTCATCACGTCGGCTATTGTGGGCGCCAGTCGCCCGGAGCAGCTCAACGACACCCTTGCGGCCGCGAGTATCACACTCAGTGAAGAAGAAATGGCCGCCTGCGACGCCGCGTGGTACCAGCTCCCGCGCCGGCCGTACACGGAGGGGTATCGGTAGGAGAAAAGGATGAGGGATAAAGAAGGCGCCGGCGCGGACGAAGGACGGAGGATGGATGATGGAGGAGAAAGCTCACCGCGAAGACGCCGAGATCCGCGCAGAGCCGCGGAGGAGAAGCAAGATGATAAACCCGGGCGCCGGACAGAGGATCGCAGGCCCTCGGGTCTGCCGGGACCATACCGACGAGATGAATGAGCCCCGGGGCGCAGATAAAACGTGCGTGTCCCGTCAACCTCCCGAGATGCGCCATCCTCACTCCGGGGCGGCTGTTTGCGTCTACCGTACGGTACATCGGTCATGATACAAAGACTCTACATTCACAATTACAGGTGCCTTGAGAATTTCGAGCTGCCAATAGGGAATCGGCCGACGGCGCTCTTGATCGGCAAGAACGGTACTGGCAAGTCCACCATATCGGCCGCGCTCGAGCTGCTGCAGAATATCGCTCGCGGGACAAACCGCGTGGGTCAACTGGTCGCGCCTGAGGACCTCTCGCGGGGCCGCGCAGACGTTCCAATCCGCTTCGAGGTTGAAGTAGCGCTTGGGCGGTAGCGTACGGGCCGCTGCTCTGCTTCTGGGACGAGCCGGACAACTTTTTGACCCTCTCCGAAGTAGGGCAATTTGTGATGGCGCTTCGCCGTGCGTTCCAAAAGGAGGGGCAACTCGTGGTTACCTCGCACAACCCGGAGGCAATCCGACAATTCTCGGATGAGAGCACGTTCCTCCTGTACAGGCGCAGTCACCTGGAGCCGACGCAGATTCGCCCCCTTACCGAGGTTCCGGTGGTTGGTGATCTGATCGATGCGCTGACGCGCGACGACGTAGAGCCGTGAGCGCGAATAAATACCAGCCGCACGTGCTGGTGCTGCCCGAGGATGATGCCAACCGGAAGTTGGCTAATGGCTTTCTGCTCGACACCTCGCTGAATGCTCGTGCGATCCAGGTGCTAAAGCCCGCGGGCGGCTGGCGATGCGTACTCGAAGCCTTCAAGACCACGTATCGTATCGAGATGGAGAAATACACCGAACGGTACATGGTGCTGCTCATCGACTTTGACGAGAATGAACAAAGATGGCAGAAGTTCGAAGCCGTCATTCCCGCTGACCTTACTCCGCGGGTGTTTATGGTGGGGATCTGGTCAAACCCGGAAAAACTTCGGGCGCCCCCTATCCATTTCGTTCTTCCCCCAACTCTCCAACCTTCGTCCCGCGTCTGAGTCTTCCTCTGCGGTCTCGCTTCTCCGAAATCTGCGCCTCTGCGTTGAGAACAACCTCGAGCCATTCGCGTATCGTTGGATCTCCCGGGGTATATAATCGCGCACGTGTGCAAAAAAATACTTCGTTCGACTACAGTTTTTGGTAGAATGTAATGATTAGTTATTGACTAAGATTAGTTAGCTATCGAAAACCGAGGAGATTGACTGATGCAGGATTTGATTCCCCCACATGGGGGGTTGAGCGAACCGGTGGACCGCACGGTTCCGGAGGCGGAAGCCGCGGAATTTCGAAGGGAGGCCAGAGGATGGAAGGCGCTGTCGATCAACGACGCGGATCTTTCCAGCCTCTACCGCATGGGCGATGGGGGTCTCAGTCCCTTAACCGGTCCGATGAACCGCGAAGTCTTCGAACGGGCGCTCAATGAAGAAGTTGTCCTTCACGAGGGAAAGGCGTACGCCTGGACGATCCCGGTTGCGTTTCCCGTGGAAAAGAACCTCGGCGGTTCTCTCAAACTGGGCGAGATGACCGCTCTCGTCAACAGCGCAGGGGAAATCGTCGGGTCACTCGAGGTTCAGGATGTTTATCCGTGGGATAAGGCGCGCTATATTAGGGGCGTATACGGCACTGATCGAACGGATCATCCGGGCGGGCACATGATTATGGATGATCCGCGAGAGATGCTGGTGGGCGGCGAAATCCGGGCGCTGCCGCAGCCGAAGAATCCGCAGTATGGGCGATTTGTCCTGTCTCCCCGCCAGACGCGAGCGCTCTTCCGCGAGCGGGGATGGGAGCGCGTGGTGGCTTTTCAGACCCGCAATCCCCTCCACCGCGCCCATGAATACGCGCTCGTGGTGGGGATGGAGCGGCTGACGCGAGACGGTCACTTTGCGGGCGCTGTCCTGAACCCATTGATTGGTGAAACGAAGGGCGATGACGTGGACGCCGCTACCC
This sequence comes from Armatimonadota bacterium, assembly GCA_035686845.1. Classification (GTDB taxonomy): domain Bacteria; phylum Armatimonadota; class DASRZA01; order DASRZA01; family DASRZA01; genus DASRZA01. The sequence continues at coordinate 11,017 of DASRZA010000387.1, forward strand.
GGATGCGGACGTACCAGGCGCTCATCGACAATCGCGCTCTCGGCGAGGGAGATAAAGACGAGGCGCTCTGGAACAAGGTCGGTTATGATCTGAACGATCAGATCCTGCTTCTGGGCCTGGATATCAAGATGTTTTACGCCGGGCCGAAGGAGGCGATCATGCACGCTATCTACCGGCAGAACTTTGGCTTCACCGACATCGTGATCGGCCGCAAACATGCCGACGCGCCCTTTGACGACCGAACCGACATCTGGGATGCGATGGCGGCCCAACGCAAGTTTGACGAACTGAACGGCGTCTTAAAGATCAAGCCCGTGAAGGTGGGCTTCGCCGCATTCTATGAAGAGTTGGGTCGTGTCGGTCTCGTGGAAGAGTACGCTCCAAAGGGTTATAACCAGGTTGCGATCAGCGGACGGGAGCTGCGGGAGCAACTGCGTTCAGGACTGCTGCCGGACTCCCGGGTGATGCGGCCCGAGACTTCCGAAATCTTGCGAGATTCGATGCGGGCGAAGGAAGCAGTGGGCGTCTGAATGGGATGTGGTCAGAATCAGGGCGCGCGGCACGCCCGCTCCGCTGCGGCTGACGGACCGGATGGAAGTATCGCGGTATGGCTGCAGTCCCGGATTGCAGGCTGGCCCGAGGTCCGAGTTTTAGAGCACAGGGCACGCGGCCGACGGTTCTGCGCCTATGGTGGCGAATTCCTGCACTTTCACGCGGCCGCCCAGATGGACGTTCGACTGACGCCGGTTCAACGGGACCGGGCGATCGAGAATGGCGCCGCCCGGTTTCATCCCCGGTCCCACGAGGGAGGCTGGGTCATCGTGCGCCTTGATGAGCCGGTAGGCGGGTCCCCGATCGGGATACGGAGTACCGCCCTGCGTCTTGCGGCAGCCGCTTACCGTGCCCGCAGAGCATTGTCGAAGCGTGTTCCCGGCGAGCGCGCCGTATTTAGCCGTAACCATTCGGATGCGCTTTATACCAATCCCAGGCCGTGCGCAAAATTGTCTTCAGGTCCGCGTATTGCGGATTCCATCCGAGCTCATGACGCAGTCGATCGGCGCTCCCAATCAACCGGGCCGGATCTCCCGCGCGGCGTCCCTTAATCGTGGCGGGAATCGGGTGTCCGGTGACTTCTCGCGCCGCCTCAATGACCTCCTTAACGGAGAAGCCCTTGCCATTCCCGGCGTTGTAGGCCTTCGTCTTCGCGCCGCCCTGAAGAGCTTTTAGAGCCAGGAGATGCGCCTGAGCCAGATCCGTGACATGTATGTAGTCGCGGATGCAGGTTCCATCGGGCGTATCATAATCGTCCCCAAAGATCATGATTTCGGGCCGCTTACCCAGGGCGACCTCGAGCACGAGCGGAATCAAATGGATTTCCGGCCGGTGATCCTCCCCTACCCGGCCCTTCGGGTCGGCGCCGGCGGCGTTGAAGTAGCGGAGCCGGATGGACTGGAGCCCATGAATCCGGCCGAACCAATCCATCATTTCCTCACTCATCCATTTTGATAGGCCGTATGGATTTGTGGGATCTTTGGGATGATCTTCCGTGATCGGCGTTCGCTCAGGTTCGCCGTAGACAGCGCAAGTTGAGGAGAAGACCAGGTGTTCGACCCCCTCCTGTACCATCTGCTGCAGCAGGTTCAGGGTTCCCGCCGTATTGTTGTAAAAGTACTTGCCCGGCTTCTCCATCGATTCCGGCACTTTCAGATAGGCCGCGAAATGGATAACTGCCTCGATCCGGTGCTCACGGAGCGCGCCAGCCAGATGCAGACTGTCGTGCACGTCGGCACGCACTAACGGAAACCCCTTCACCGCCTCGGCATGGCCCTCTTCCAGGCTGTCGTAGACCACCACCTCGTGTCCCTCTTCGGCGAGGGCGAGCACCGTATGGCTGCCGATATATCCCGCCCCACCCGTTACCAGCACTCTACTCATAGTCCACCTCTCGTTCTATCCCACGTCAAAGCCGCGAACAAGGTTGATATTGCGCGATTGCCGATTGCGCTAAACGTACTCTACCATCATTCGGCACTCATCGTGGCGCCCCCCTGCCCCCGATAACGGGGAGTCCTCGCCCGCCTATTCCAAATAATGGGGTGTCCTCGCCCGGTAGCCCCGGCCCATTCCAAATAAATTATGTGCCAGAGACGCCAAGGTGGCGTAGTGTGGGAAGACGACCTCTCACGGCGCTGGCGATTTTTGAACCGCGGGGCTGGCAGGCGGCGCTGAGGCGGCCAACCGGGCGAGAAGGCTGGCCGAACTCTGGCCGCGTGTTGGACCGGAACCGTCGTAGCCGAACGCCAGGTCGAGCGCCTTCGAAGGAACACAGTCGAGCACTACGCCATCCCAGTGCACGTCTTTGAGATAGTCGCTCTGGTAATCCCGGAACAATCCACCGTGTCGCCACCAGGAAATCCCGACCGCACTGATCACCACACGGGAATGTGCTCTTAGCTGCCAGAACAAGTCGGCGCCCGTAGGGAACGATATCGGAGTCTGCGCACGGAGCGGCACGGCGATTTTATCCCAGGTGAAATAATAGAATGAGTGAACGCCGATGAGGATGGGCAGCGCCGCTGACCCGGGCCGGGCGTTCCGGGCGGTTTGCAGGAGTCTCTTCAGCAGCGCCTCGTCCTCGTCGGCTCGGAACGCGTCCCATTTGGCCGCAAGAACCGGTTCCATTGCGGGATTATCGAATTCGGGTAATCTGGTATCGAAACCAACCGGATAAGGCGGTCGGAGATCCACCGGATCAACATGTTCCCGGCGCAAGAATGCGAGTCGAGCGGTGGTCGTATAACCCATGCTGAAATCGAAGTTCGTGGGCTCTTGATCACGGAACTGAGTAGCATCATAGCCGAATGGGTTCGCGTTTTCCCACACGATTCCGGCGATGCCAGGGGTGGAGGCGATCCTGCGAATGATACCGGTAAGCCGTGCTTGAACGGCCGGATCGAACGGGCTCACGCGCAGACCCAGTTCTGGCGGCAGCACAGGCTCACCCATCCGGTTCTTCCTGATGGCGCTCACCCTCGCTTCAAGCTCGAGCGAATTCTCGCCGAGAATATTCAGATCTTCGCTGTCCCGGCCTGTATCCGGGCTCCAGCTTAGCATGTCGAGTACGGGCAGAACTGTAATTCCCGTATCCTTTGTGTCTTTCAGCGCGGCGGCCAGGAGATCATTTCCGTTCAGCCCCGCAGCGTTCGACTTTTCCGGAACATCGGGACCGAAGACCGTTACCCACAACTCGGTGAGGCCGAGCCGGCGCATAGAAGCGACGATGGAGGCCACGTCAGCAGCCGTGTGCGCAGTGACCAGCGCGGGCCGGTGGGAATAACGATCTATCAGCTTTACTTCGTCCGCCGGGGTGGCAGACTTTTCATGATCCCCCTGGCCGGGAAATGACCGGAACGCTGATTGGGCCCGCGCATATGCGCTTAGGTTCACGGCGCCATCCAGCCCGGGTACCAGCAGTTGGAGTGAAGGCTCGTCCCTCAACTGAATCGAGTAGTTGGGATCCACCAGGCCCGCGTCTTTCATCCACTGGAGCGCAGCGCTCTGCTGAACAGGCGTCAACTGATCCAGTGACAGCGTGGCCCTGGCGCCTTCTGTGCGACTTGCGTCAGGATGCTGCCGGGCGGCTTCTTGCGCCTGGGCCGGCGTGAGCGCCGCCGAATCGGGCTGAAGAGGGAACTCTTCGACTGAGTGACTCTGAATCGTTTTGCGCGCCCTGTCGAGCAGCTTCCGGCGTTCGCGCACGATGGACTGCTCAAATTCCACCAGAATCTGCTGGCGAGTGCCGATACCAAGAAGATCGTCCGTCAGGACGAACGCAGGCCCGATCCGGCGATACGTGCCGGTGAGGCAGAACGCCAGCGCGGATAGCAGATCGCCCGCCGGCGCGGACGCCGCGCCGGTGAAAGTGAGCGGCTTGCTTTCGCCGCGCCGGTCAATATAAATCTCAGTCCGCGTCAACTGAGCGATGCGCGCGACAAGATCGCCAGCGGTCTTCAATCCGACCAGGGGAATGGAAGTCCGGAACCGGTGATCGTTGAGGTTCAGCTCACCTCGTTTCGGGCTGTTTGGCGTCTCTTCCCGGACGGGTTCGCCATCAATGGCTTCGCGCTCATATGGTTGAGCGACGGGATAATAGAGCCGACTCCCATTGCGCAGCGTTCCCCAAGTGGATCCCGTCGGGCCAGAATCGGGGGCGGGCCGCCGGAAAAACATCCGAACTCGCCGCGTCATTCGAAGACGCCCCTGCATTATTTCAGCGGGGGTAAAGAATTGGTACTGTGGAAGTCCCAGCTCCGGCAATTGGGGGAGCCCCCCGTACACCTTGAGGCCGGTATTCCGAAAGAGAGCAGCGAGGAGCGCGCGCTGCGAATCATTTTGAAGCGCGGAGAGCGGGAGACCGCCCGTGCTCGCAAACGCCTGCCACTGCTCGTCGCTGAGACTTGCCATGAGAAGCTTGAGCGCGTCGGAAGGCGCCATTCCGGCGAGAATCTCCCCCCCGGTGGGATGCGTGTTTAGAATGACCATCGTCGGAGGCGCCAGTGCAGTCACGCCGCCGAACTGGCGCACGAGCCGGCCAAAACTATCCGCAATGCTCCCCAGCGAAGCATTCGGCGGCGGTGGCGCGGCGCCGGCTGGTAAATCTACCTGCTCCGCGTCGACCGCGAATGCGATCCCGGCGGGCGGCGGGCGGGCGGCGATAAGAGCTGCGGCGAGGGTTTCGGGTTTCGGAGTGGGCGCCACCGGATCGGAGCGAGCGAGCGCTGGCGCGCCGGTTGACGTCAGCAGGAGCAGAAGACCGAGAAGCTTGAAGATACGCGAGTTAATCATGGTCGCTCTCCTCCACCGGGTAAACGATATGAATTCTGGCTTCGGGCAGGATGCGTCTGAGACTAATGGCGCCGAGACCGAAACCGCGGCGCGGCTACGCGATCAGACCCTTCACGACTTCGCCGTAATCATCGGTGAGGCGGAAGTCGCGGCCCTGGTAACGGTAAGTGAGACGCGTGTGATCGATTCCGAACTGATGCAAAATCGTGGCCTTAAGATCATGGGCGGCGACCGGATCTATAACGACATTGTAGCTATATTCGTCGGTTTCGCCATAGACGATACCGCCTTTGAATCCGCCGCCGGCGATCCACGTGCTGTAACACGAGCCGAGGTGATCGCGGCCGTAGCCGTCGGGCTTGTGATGATGTCGCCCTGAACGAAGGCGGCGCAGGCGAATTCTCCACCCCAGAGCACGATGGCACCTTCGAGCAGGCCCCGCTGCTTGAGGTCCGTGACGAGGGCCGCAGACCGATTGACGCGCTCATCGGCAAGCCCACCCGAGAACGCAAGGACGTGGCGTTCTTTTCGGGTGTCGGGCGTGGAGCGTCAGAACATCACGTCGCTATCGAATCGACGGATGACGATCTCATCGATGGTTAGATGGGCCGGACGAGTCACTAAAAACCGGATCACTTCGGCGATATCTTCGGGCCGCATCCAATTCGAACGGTCACGATCGGGATGGACCTCCTCCGCGAGCCGGGTGGCGACCCCACCCGGGCAGATGGCGTGAACCCGAACCCCCGCCTCGCGCAACTCCATCGCAAGCACCTTGGAGAGGCCCATCAACCCGTGCTTGGCGGCGACGTATGCTCCCTGATGAGGATAGCCCTTTTTTCCGGCGCTAGACGCAATGTTGATAATGATGCGATGGCCTGCCTGTCGCGCCGAACCGTTGAGCGTGAGCAGCGGAATCGCCGCTCGGCAGCAGAGGAACGCGCCGGTCAGATTCACGGCAATGGCGCGGTTCCAATCTTCCAGTGGGGTTTCAGCGATGGGGTGGAACTTCGCCCCGCCGGCGTTGTTCACAAGCACAACGAGCGAGCCCCATGCACCGATTATATCGAACGCGGCCCTCACCTCTGCCTCGTCGGAGACGTCACACGGGAGTACGATCGCCTCGGCGCCCGCGCTCAGCAGCAGCGCGGCCGTATCCTCCAGCTCAGACCGGCTCCGGGCGATCAGCGCCAGGGCGTAACCCTCCAATCCGAGCGCCAGGGCTGTCGCCCGCCCGATCCCGCGCCCGGCGCCCGTCACCACTGCGATTCGTCTCGTCATATTCAGTCCGAAATCCATTACGGCCAGGGAAACGCCGGCGCCGGCACGTGAAGCGCAGCCGCCAGAAGCGTCCAGAACACCGCCGCGGTAAATTCGCCGAAAACCAGCCCCAAGAAGAAGGGCCGCACTCGCACAAAGAGCCGCATTCCGCCATACCGAATGACCAGCGTCTTCAGGACCCACGCGACTAAGATTGGCGCCCAGAAGACGGTGGTCATCCAACTTGTGGTGAGCGCATAACCGAGCGGATGAAACGGAAACCAGTCAAGCCGTATCCGCAAATTCACCAGCAGGATCGTGATGCCAATGCCCAGCACGAGCCAGATGAACTGCCCCCCGGTCGAGGGCACACTGCCCGCCATAGCGTGCGCATTCTGGCTGAAGAACTGGATGTTGTTGCCCCGGTACGCGTAACTGTACATGGTAACAGCCGCAAAATGATATGGCAGCCATAACTGAAGAGCCGCAGACGCTATCATGGCGACGGCCAGCGTCAGGATGAAGACGCCTAACAACTTCCTTCGTTCCAGGCCAACCCCATCCGCAAGTTTTTGCGCGTCCAGGAAACCGGTGAGCGTGAGGCCGCGAAGATCCCTGGTGAAGAGCGCGTCGAAAAAGGAGAGGCCGGTCAGGTTGTTGGCGCCGAGGCTGCTCGCGGGTGAAATGAGGGTGTATAGATCCATCGGCGTCATGACTCCTTCCGCCATAATCACTCCGCCCTCGGCGACCGCCCGGGTCATAATCAGCGCCTCAACGAAGATGAAGACCCCAAACTCACCCAGCACAACCCACCACGTCATTCCAATCGCCACGCCCCACGCCACGATTCCAATCATCGCCGCGGCCAGGCCCCAGACGGCGTAGCGGTACGGCATCACCTCGTGCTCGTCGCCTCCCGAGATACGGCCGATAGCGTGGGCCCAGACGCTCTTGAGATGCGGTCGCGCCAGCAAAAAAAGATAGACGCTGAGCGCCAGCCAGGCGCCCGCCGCCTGGTACGCCACGAACGCCGAACCCTCGGCGTTTGTGTAGGGAATGGGCGCATACCCAAGCGCTGCCCCCGTTACCTCTTGTAGGTGCCCGAGGATGTAGAAGAACCAGAGGCTAAAAAGTAGATCGGTGGGAAGCAGGAAGAAGAAGCCGACTCCGGCCATCGAAAAATAGGCGCGCCAGAAGCTCACCGCATTCCAGGGCCGGCTCGTGAAAAGATCGCTGACAGCAAAGAAGATCGGAAGACTTGGAATCGCCGGGTCTATGTTGTGCAGCCCGTTCATTCCAAAGTAACAAAAGGGAACGGCGAACCCGGCCCACATGATTGGGTTATGCAGAAAGCCCCTTTCAGAACGTTCGGTAATCATCTCCAGCGGAAGCTGAACGAGCGGAAAGTTGAGCTTCTCGTTGTCCACCCACTGCTTCCGCAGGATCACGGATAGACAGATGAACGCGTAGAATACGAGCCCGATCAGCAGGGTCCAGACCAGCAGCGGCGCCAGCCATTGCTTCCATGGGAGCGATTCTCCAAACCGGAGACCCTCGTAAAACCGCTGAGTAATCCACTGCTCCGCCGGCCCGTTCGGGTTCCAGGGAACCAGCCATGGTTTGATGTGCGGAAAGTAGAGCTTCGCCCAGTTATTCGAGACGTTGGCAAGATAATTCGGTCCCGCCAACATTGGAATCAGATCTTCCATGACACCGCGAGAAGAGACCATCGCTGAGATCAGCATCATCACGTAGACAACGGCCATCTCGGCCGGATTTAATGCCCACTTTCTGCGTATTCCAGCGACCCCGCGATTACCCAGTACAAGCACGAACAGGAGAGCGAGGACAACCGGCGGAAGCTGCAGAAAGCCGATCATGATCTGGCCCGTGACCAGCTCAGCATACGATACGATAAAGACCACGAGCAGGATGCCGACCAGGCCGACGGCAATAGCCTTGCGTGAGACCGCCATAAAAGCAGATTCCAGGAGCGCGATAAAGAGCGAGGATACAGGCGATTGAGGACCACTAACGAATGCGTGCCAGTGACAGCATCAGGATTTCGACAGGAAACGTGCCCGGTCCTGCTGGAAGAGGGCGCGAGGCGCGGGGCGCGGGGCGCGAGGTACGAGTCGCGAGGCGTGAGATGTTCGGCGGTCTTGATTCATCCTTCATCCTTCACCCCTCATCCTTTCGAGGTCATCCGACCTCCCAAAACGGAACCATGCTGCAGCGCCGGCGGTCACTTGAGGAAGGATTATCCGACCCGGGCGCCTCACGCCGGGTCGTCATTTCGAAGGCCACTGCCGCTCCGGACCCGCGGCCGGGTCTTCCCTGTACATGTATGGAGGGCTGAATTGAGAGTTAAGCGAATAATGATAGTCCCGACGCTGCTGGCGGTGATCGCCGGTGGAGCGGCGGGCGGTTCACTTTTTGCGGCTGTGAACGACAAAAAGCCGACGGCAAACGTTTCGAATCCCGGACCCGACAAGGCCGATAAGATTGTGAAGATCGTTAAGACGGACGCGGAATGGAAGAAGATCCTGCCCCCCGACGTCTATGAGATTACGCGCAAGGCGGGAACCGAACCCGCGTTCAGCGGGAAGCTGCTGAACAACCATCAGGCCGGCGTCTACGTATGCGCCGATTGCGGACTGCCGATCTTTTCCTCCAAAACGAAGTTTCATTCGGGCACCGGCTGGCCGAGCTTCTGGGCCCCGATCAATAAGGATCGGATTATCGAGCGAGTCGACAACAGTCTGCCGGAGCAGCGCACAGAAGTAGTCTGCGCTCGCTGCGGCGCCCATTTGGGCCACGTGTTCAATGATGGACCGCCGCCAACCCACCTGCGCTTTTGCATGAATTCACTGGCGCTTAAGTTCATCAAGCGGAAGCAGAAATAGCCACCACTCGCCCAAGTAGGTCCTCAAAATCGCATGCGGCCGGCGCCGTCGTTTTCAACGGTCCGTCGGCGCCGGCCGGGCGCGAGCTGCGGACATGACAAACTTCTCAGAGAACCTTCAATCCGGCCCTCAGTCGAAGGGATGTTCGACCTTTTAAGACGCCCGACGAGACGTGCCGGCCTGAATCGGGTGGGGTTATTGGGCTGTTGGGGCCGTGCCATAGCGGGCGGGCGGATGGACGCTAGCCGCAATTCATGCCACACTGGATGATAGCGTCCGCGATTCCTCCGTCCGCCATCCCGATAGCGGGTCATCGTATGCAGCCGTTTCTCACCAGAGTGAAGCTGAAGAATTACAAGAGCATCGCCACGTGTGATATCGGGCTCCCGGCGCTCTGTTTCCTGGTCGGACGAAACGGCATCGAGGAGCCAGAGACCGCCTTGCATCCGGCCGCCGCCGGAATACTGCGTGATGCGCTGAGGGCCGCGGCGCGACATACCCAGGTACTTATTGCCAGCCACAGCCCGGAATTACTTGACGACAAAAACATCAGCGATGAATCCATACGCGTTGTCTCCAACGGGGATGGAATCACGACTATTGCGCCAGTAGACGAAGCCAGTCGCGCCTCAATCCGCGAATCACTTTACACCGCGGGCGAGCTGCTGCG
>DASRZA010000388.1:0-5377 GCA_035686845.1 Armatimonadota bacterium
CGATCCCGTCTTACCGGACCGGCGGCCGGAGGAGACGATGGCGACGATCCCGTGGGCGCTTCATAACAACCTGCCGGACCTGGTGGTGACGGATGTTTACGGTGTCCCATCGGACCCGCGCCCGGGGGAGCAGGTCCACGTCACCGTCGGGATCAAGAACATCGGTGGCGGGCCAACGCACGGCTCGATCCTGGTCGACGTGGACGTGGACGGCCATTACGTCGGCAGCGCGAGCCAGGACGGGTCGCTGCCGCCCGGCGGAGCTATTGAACTTGAGATTCTTCGCGCCGGTCCTCGGAACTACTGGACGGCAACGCCGGGCGCGCATACCCTCACCGCGACGGTGAACTCCCGTCGCGCTGTAGAGGAAGCCAATTACAGCGCCGCCAGCAACTCCTTGAGCCGGACAATCCGGGTACCGGTTGGTCCGTAATCGCATTGGGCGCGGCGACGAGCGCGTGTCAGTACATTCCAGATTAGCAGCCGTCCTCCGTCCAACCGCGAAATCTCAAGACAGGTATTCGCGCATCATCGTGAGGTAGCGCCGGCAGGTTTCTGTCATCTCTTCGGGACGATGCTTGTCCTGCTCGATGGAGAGGTAGCCCTGGAAGTTTATTGCTTTGAGGGCGCCGGCGATTGCCTCGAAGTCCATGACGCCTTCGCCGACCGGTACAAACTCCCGCATCAGGCCATCGATGTCGCGGACGTGCAGGTTCATCAACTGGCGTTTGACTTTGTGGATGGCGAGGGGCGGATACTCCCGCTGGCTGAGGGTCCAGCCAACGTCCATGTTATATCCCAGCGCCGGATCGTTCACAGCATCCCAGAGGCGAAGGAACGTGCTGGCGTCGGGGATCATGGTATGGGTATGATGCTCGATAGAGAGCTTCATGCCGTAGGCTTTGACCCGCTCCAGGCAGGCCCGGGTGGTGTCGATGTACGACTGCCAGAGCGCATCCCAATCGAAACCGGGCGCAATGTCGATATGAAACTTCTCGCCCGGCTTCGGATCGCGAATCTCGTAGTATCGCGGAAGGTAGTCGTAGGGGCCTTTTAATTCCCGCGCCCACGGAGCGACGATATTCAAAATAGGCGCGCCCAGCTTCTTCCCGATGCGGCAGCCGGCCTCAAAATAGTCGAGGCTGCGGTTGCGCTCGTCGGAATTGACGCTCGTCAAGCCCTCCACAACCGGCTGGAACAGCACAAACTGCGCCACTTCCAGGTGGCTGCGATCGAGCAGCGATTTCAGCCGGTCCAGAGTCGCGTCGTTCCAGTACCCAGTGATGTCGGCACGGCCGAGAAGAATGAGGTCCGTTCCGTCGAAGCCGATCTCGCCCATCGTTTCGATCGCCTCTTCCGGGTTCGTTCCCGCAGCGAAGCTGTGGAAGCACCAACTGCAGCATCCGATTTTCATGGCGTTAGTCCTGTATTCCTGTTATTTGACAAGTGATCGTTTCCGGTGCGAGCGACCGTCATTCAGCCTAAGAGCACCCGATAGAACGCGCTGCGTGGGCGGCAGCACACAAGCTCGCGGCCGAGTGGAGGGTCTCGCGGAAATCGCACAAGGGATTGTGCTCCTACACGGCCCCGCTCGAGGAAATCGCACAAGGGACTGTGCTCCTACACGGCCCCGCTCGAGAAATCGCACAAGGGATTGTGCTCCTACACGGCCCCGCTCGAGTGCGGAACACGAGCGTTCTACCGACCTATTTCTCTGGCTGCCGAGGTCGCCGCGAGCGGGGTTTCCGCGAAGTCGGCTTCTTGCTATGGGCCCGCGCTGCCGCACGGACTTCAGCTATATCCAGCTCCAGTTTTGCCGCAATCTCCTCTTCACTCGCGCCCATCTCCAACAGGAGCGGCGCCACGCGTAACTTGCCCCTCTTTTCACCTTCAGTCTCGCCTTCAGTGAAGGCTTCCCGGTAAACCGCGGTGTCTCGAATGGCTGCTAAATCGAACATACGCTCCAACTCCTCTCGCCCCAGTCGCGGAAACTTGTAGACCAGAACAGTCTCTATAGATTCTACCATCACATGCGAAGGATGAGCGCCGGAGAGTGTCGGTCGCTATCTTTCCGCCCGGTGAGATTTGAAGTAGTTTATCAGTCCGTTCGTCGATGAGTCGTGAGATGTGACCTCGCCCGGCTGCTGCAATTCGGGCAGAATGGCCTTGGCGAGCTGCTTGCCAAGCTCAACGCCCCACTGATCGAACGAATTGATGTTCCAGATGACGCCCTGGGTGAAAATCTTATGCTCGTACATCGCAATCAGTGATCCGAGTGTGCCGGGGGTAATCTTCTGAACCATGATAGAATTCGTCGGCCGGTTGCCCTCGAATCGCTTGTGCGGGATCAGATTCTCCAGCTTCTCGCCGCTCATTCCCCGCTCCGTCAACTCAGCGCGGACCTCGGATTCCGTCTTCCCCTTCATCAAGGCTTCGGTCTGCGCGAAGAAGTTGCTGAGCAAGATCGCGTGGTGCTCACCGACCGGGTTGTGCGTCTCCACCGGCGCGATGAAGTCACAGGGGATCAGCTTGGTTCCCTGGTGGATGAGTTGGTAGAAGGCGTGCTGGCCGTTCGTGCCCGGTTCGCCCCAGATCACAGGCCCGGTTGAGATGTCGACCCGCTCATTATTCCGGTTGACGCTCTTGCCATTCGATTCCATGTCGCCCTGCTGAAAGTAGGCGGGGAACCGGTGCATGTACTGGTCGTAGGGCAAAATCGCATGGGTTTGCGCGCCGAAGAAATCATTGTACCAGACACCCAGAAGGCCGAGCGTCGCCGGAATGTTCTTCTCGATCGGCGCCGTCCGAAAATGCTCATCCATCCTGTGAGCGCCGGCCAGCATGGCTTCGAAGTTATCCATGCCAATATAAACGGCAATCGAAAGACCGATGGCCGACCAGAGCGAATAGCGGCCGCCCACCCAGTCCCAGAACGCGAACATGTTCTTTGTATCGATGCCGAACTTCGAGACCTCCGCGGCGTTCGTCGAGAGCGCTACGAAATGCTTCGCGACGGCGTTCTGGTCTTTCGCGGTCTTGAGGAACCACTCCCGCGCGGTGGTCGCGTTGGTGATCGTCTCCTGGGTGGTGAAGGTTTTGGACGCGACGATGAAGAGTGTTGTCTCAGGATTCAGGTTCTTCACAGTCTCGGCGATGTGGGTGCCATCGATGTTGGACACAAAATGAACGTTGAGGCCGGGCTTTCCGTACGGCTTGAGCGCTTCCGTGGCCATAACCGGGCCGAGGTCCGATCCGCCGATGCCGATATTCACCACGTCGGTAATCGGCTTGCCGGTATACCCGGTCCACGCGCCCGACCGGATGGCTTCGGTGAACTCCTTCATGTGGGCGAGCACGGCGTTCACTTCGGGCATCACGTCCTTGCCATCGACCAGAATTGGCCGGTTGGAGCGGTTCCTGAGCGCTACGTGGAGCACGGCGCGATCTTCGGTCGTGTTGATCCTGGCGCCGGTGAACATCTTCTCCGTCCAGCCCTTGAGATCGGCCTGGGCCGCCAGGTCCCGGAGAAGACAAAGCGTCTCGTCCGTAACCCGGTTCTTCGAGAAGTCCACCAGGATGTCTTCAAATTGAAGGGAGAACCGGTCGTACCGGCCCGGATCCTCTCGGAACAGGTCCCGCATCTGCCGGGGCGCCATCTGCTCGTAGTGCGCGTCGAGAGCCTTCCATGCCTGCGATTGTGTCAGTGCGCTCATGATCGCTCTCCTGATTAGAGATGAATGCGGGGATCACCCCGGATGGTCCAATGGTTTCACACGCTGTATGAATGATCTACAGCAGAGGATGATGATCGGATGGTTCGGCGAATGCTCGCCAACTCCTGCACGTTCCGAGGCCAGAATCCCGGGAAACGGCTCCCACTCGGTGATCTCGACAATCGCGTTTCCGTACCGACGACGGTTGGCGCGGCTCAGCCCGACGAGCCGCGCAAAGCCGGTTGCAGGAGTGTGCCGGGGCCGTGCCGAATACGGCTTCAGAATGAATTCCCGGGCCAGCCCTTGTGCTTGCTGGCGCTTCTTTTTTGATGGGAGACGCTATGAATTGGAGCCGCTTCACACTCGGAATCTTGCTGCTGGCGCTGCTGGGGTCGACACCGGTTCACGCGGATAACACGCCGGTCACACTATCGCGAACCTTTAAGAAGGGCGACGTCGTCCGCATTAATGTCGAAACAACGACAGTCGGGCCAAACGGAGCCGATGCGCAGATAAAGCTGACCTCCAGCTCGACCGTGAAGGACGTCAAGGACAACGGCGACGTCGTGATCGAGACGCAGGACCAACCGGGTAAGCTGACCATCAACGGAAACGATATGGACATCCCGGGAGGACAGCTCACGACGCTGACTTTCGACACGACCGGGAAGCTGGTCGATTTTAAGTCGGATCCGGGGGGGATTCTTGCTCCCGAGACGTCTCGACAGCTCGAGATCATGCGGATGCCGATCCTGCCCGACAAAGCGGTGGTGGCGGGCGATAGCTGGCAGTCCACATTCGATAATCCCGCCGTCAAGGGGAACAAGTTCACGGTCCGGACCACCTTCGTGGGCATGGATAAGGTCGATGGCGCTAATCTGTGGAAGCTCAGTCAGGCAGGCGCGCCGCAGACCGATGCGAACGGCGCGAAGATGGGTTTCGACGCGACTTACTGGCTCGATCCGGCATCCGGTCAGCTCGTTAAGTCGGAAATCAAGATCACGGATGAGCCCACGACAAGGTTCGGCACTCACTCGTTGACGACGAAAACAACCCTGATCAAGCCGGAATAGGTGTTAGGGGTTGGGTGTTGGGTGTTGGGGCCGCGCCGTCGTGCTTGGGCGCCCGGTTGACCGGTCTCACGCACTCGGCCCCCGTTACCTAACACCCAACACCTATGACCTGATACCCACCGGGTTTGATCCGGAATCGACTCGCCTGATAAACTATTTAATGTGAAGCCTCCCCACCGTACCGAACGACCGGATTACCCGTTATCCCGGCTCCTCGCCTTAATAGCCCTGCTTTTGGTCTCGTCTTGCCTGGCCGCCCGGGCTGCAGAATTCAGCGCTGCTGAGCCGCCGGCGGCGCCCTCGAGCATCGAGACGGCGGTGACAGGGCTGACCGCCATTACCGTTTTTTGGAGCGCGCCGGTTAAGCCTGGGTTTACCGGTTACCGCGTCCTGCGATATGGTCAACTCATCGCGTCGCCGGGACCGGGCGAACGATCGTTTACAGACCAGAATCTGACACCGGGCCAGGTCTATCATTACACCGTTGAGGCCATCTATCCCGATGGACCGGCCGCTTCATCTCATACCGTTGCTGAAAAGATTCCCCCTGTTCTTATGCCGGAGCGGCGATACGACGTCGTGGTCGTCATA
>DASRZA010000389.1:0-3966 GCA_035686845.1 Armatimonadota bacterium
GGACCTGGCCCCTCGTTGTAGTGATAATGCTCGGGACCCACCGATAGCGCCCGGAACGAGAACGCCGTGACGGCGACGAAAGCGACGATGAGCGCCGCGTAAACCCGGTTGCCGATCCAGCGCTCCCGACCGGGGTGGATAGCCGAGACGATGACGAGCGGCACAATAATGCTGAAGGTGGCGTGAAAGACGCTTATTAAAAGCGCCCAGCAGACGTTGATGCCGAACCAGCGACCAAAGCCTTCGAGCCGGTTACCGACAACGGCGTAGAAGCGGGGATCGAAGAATCCTTTCGACATAATCCCCTCGTTCACCATGCCATAGCCGGCGGCAAAAACGAAGACGGAGGCGAAGCCTTTGCCCCAGCGGACGACCGTCTCTCGTATGAGGAGCAGGGCGCCGCCATAAGATACGGTAAGAATTACAAAAGAAATGGGGTTAAGAAAGTTGGCGAGCGACGAATCGCCAGTAAGAAGTTCTACCGAAATCGCGGGCAGCAAGAACAAAATGAGTGCGGCAAGGTACCCCCTGGAAGACATATCTGTGGAGAGCTTGTCTGCTGAACTGGTGGACATCATAGTTGGTTGAGCGGGAAATCGGAGCGATTGGCGATGTTACAAGACACGGGGGCTTTCGACAGGTTCCATCTGTCCAGGAGCCGGATTTCGCCTTTCCCGATGCGTTCGAGCACAATACCGACCGTTTGATATCATACAGCCCCGGGCGCGCTTCGCGCCCGTCATCGAGCATCCATCGCCACTACCATCATTTCGAAGGATCGAAGAAGAGGGCGCTGAGCACGGCGTTGTCTCCCCGCACCTGGTCCACCCGGATGCGAACCGGCCCCTTCAACCTATAGACCAGGTACTTGCCCTGCGTATAATCTGAGACGACCCGTACCGGGGTAAGCAGGCGGAGCGTCCGGAGGTCGAAGATTTCGATGGCGCTGCGCCGGCCGCGGTGATCCCAGTCGAGGAAGTAGAGCGCCAGGCGGTACCGCTTCCCGGGCTTTGCGGCAATATCGATCGACATCGTCGGATTCCCATACACGCAGCCGGCGGCACGTGCGGCGCCGTTCCCCGGATCCGGCGCCGGCGCCCGCCGATCCCGCGTGGATGGAGCCCAGCACGCCGCGCTCGCGCCGTTGGGCGTTACGGCCGTCACGTACGACGGGAGGCTTTCGAGGTTCTTGCTCATGTTACCGTAGCTGAACAGGACCCAGCCGTCGTGCCCGTATTTCCCGCCCCAGTCGCCGCCGGTGGCCGAATCGGTGGCCGGCGCCGGCGCCGGATAGGTGAGCTTTGGCAGACTCAGGCGCGGCGCCCGGCCATGGTATTCCACCTGGATCTGGGAGTGCCCGGCCCTGACCCCGTTCAAGTATACGAACCTCGCGCCGAGATCCACGCGGATTCCGGGACTCGACGGGAGGGACGACCCCGGCCAGACCACCCGGCCGTTGACGCGGATGCGGGTAATGGTCCGGCCGGCCATTGGGATGCCGATGCGGCCCACGACACCGGCGGGGAGGTCCACGCTGTCGCTGCCGGATTTCAGGTTGAAGCTGGCGTGGATCGGTCCGTGCGGGGTCATGACGACGCCTCCCACGCGGCTCAGCGTCCGGCCAGGGTGCGGCACAATATCTACCGTCGCGAACCCGGGGCTGGTGGGCTTGATTCCGGCGATCTCCTCCGTCAGCCACTTCGTAACACCCGCGCCCCAGGGATGGCACAAACTGGTAAACCCGCACTGGCAGTTAGGCACGGGATCGTTCCGTCCGATGGCGCTGTTCCACGAGGGACGGTAGACCTCGAAGAAAGTCGTCCCGCCGTACTCGATCTGGCCGCCCCAGCAGTCCCGGACGGTCGCGAGGGCCTCGTCCCACCGGCCCATTCTGCCCATCGCCTGCAGGATGAAATATTCGTTGAACGGTGAATAAGATAGGCGGTTCAGACGGATGGCGAAGTCGCGCCGGTAGAGGACGCGCTGCTCTTCCGGGGTGGTGAATCCGGCGTTGATCGCGTCCGACGCCGCATGCGCCCCAAAGCCCTGAGCCCACCCGCCATTCTTCCGCAGATCCTCGACGCGCCGATCCGCGACCTGGCGCCAGCGGGCGCTCACGCCGGCGAGGCTCATCGTGGCCGCCTCGCTGGCAAACCGGCGGCACGCCTCAATGAAGAGCATCCGGTACGCGTTCTTCGTTTCCGGCCGGTTCGGTGTTTCGAAGCCCGCGCCCAGGCGCTCGTCCCAGCCGTAGAAGGCGATGGGCGGATCGGCGTAGATGCCGCTGCCGTGCTCCAACTTCCGCTCCACCAGGGGGACGTAACGCCGGAACGTCTCCGTATCTCCCGAGTAGTTGGTGTAGTCGAGCAGGCTCAGTATCCAGTAGAGGGAATAGCTTTCGATGCCGTTGCTGTCGTTCGCCGTGCGATCCAGGTTTTGCCTGACGAAATCCGTGTTGTCGAACGCCACCAGAGCGGCGGCCTGCGCCGGATGGGCGTCGCCCGTCCAGGAGATTCGATCGCCGCGGTCGATGAGGATCGCGCCGAAGTAGTCCTTGAGAAGGTTCAGCTTTACGTCGTAGGCGCCGGCGTACCAGACCCGGTTGAGCAGCGGATCGCTGCATGAGAAGCTTCCCTCGTAATTGGTGGGCTTGATCTGGCAGACCAGGCGTACGGCCGTGATATGCCACGGTTTCGGGCAGGAGCGCACGTGGATCCAGCCGAAGCGTACGCCCTCGTAGAGCTGGGGATTGAGCTCCAGCCGGTAGGTGTTGCCGATCCGTTTCGGCGCCATGGTTTTGGTGGAATGCCCGGGATTCCCGTTAAACGTCTGGGGCTCGTTGTACTCCCCGATGCTCATCTCCACCGGAGCGTTAGCTCCCGGAGTCTTAGATTCCGAGGAGGATTCGAAGCTGCCGGATAGGTCCGGGCTGTCGAACTCCAGCCACGCGGCGCTCTCAACGCCGAAGTCAAGCCGGATCGAGCCGGGGCCGCGCACGGTGATGCCGCAGCGTTTCGAAGTGGCGGATTTCAGCCCTTGGAAGGAGCGCGGCGCGTCCGTCGTCACCGAGACGGGCCGGAGCAGGTACACTTGCAGGCCGTCAGAAGCCTTCGGCGCAGGCCAGCGGTACCGGACGAGCGGATCGGGCGAGTCTGACGCCGGCGGCCCGGTGAAGGCCCCGCCCGAAATCTCCGGGTACGGTTCGGAGATGGGCGACCTCCCGCCAGGGATTAAATGCGCGGACGGCCACGCGGTCGCCGCGCAGGCCGGCGCAGCGAGGACCACGCTCAGCAGTAGAGCGAGCCATATTGAATACTTCACGTTGGGCTCCCCTGGTGGGCCATTTGCTTCGGATTTATGCCATCTCTCATCATACGTCATGCGTCTGTTCATGGTTCGCCAGGGCCTCGTGAGGTGCTCCTCCTGCTGCGAGCAAATCGGCGTCCCCAAGCATCAGGCGCCAGCCGAGTCCAGGCGTACGTCCACCTCTTGCTGGTCTCGGCAGAGTCGATCCGCGAGTTTGTTCAGCCGTGAGAAGTCAGTAGGGCCACCATTGCCTCCGCCATAGTGAACGAATACGGCGCCCCGCAACCTGAGATCGAGGAGCATCGTTCGCGCTGTAATCACCCGATCGGAGAGATAAGGTTTATGTACCTTCCGCCAGCCGTTGATGTAATAGGCGGTCCACAAGTAGTCGGACACGAACACGACCCGTTCGTTGGTCCTGGTGTGTTCCAAGCCGAGAATCACAGCGTCGAGTTCGGCGCCCGCGTTGCCTGCGAGCGGCTCGCGCCAACTGCAGATTCGCCGCTCACCAACACCGGGCCGGACGAGAACTGCGGCATGCCAGCCGGCGCCGCTCCCGTCTGTGAAGATCCAGGTGTTATCGCCTTCGATGGCACGCGCAGTTCGGAGACTCACCGGCCACTTCATGCCCTCGCGCTCCGCGGTAGTGGGCCTGGTTGT
>DASRZA010000390.1:0-9743 GCA_035686845.1 Armatimonadota bacterium
TTTTATGAGCAGCTCATCCAATTCTTCCCGGCAGCCATGAACGTCACCGATAATGTCAAACGGCCCGGTCTCATGCTCCAGATTATTACGAAGGGGCTGGCGCTCGATTTCGACGGCGTCCACTTCCTCGGGGCTGTTCAGAACGTAAACGTACCGGAACCCCTCCCGCTGGAGGCCGCGGAGGGCCTGACGAAGGCGCTGGCTCTGCTGCCGAACGACGTGAGGCCCAAAATTGCGGTCGGGCCGGCCGCGGTTGCGCTCCAGGCAGGTTCGCTCCGGGAGATTGAAGACGATGGCGATCGCCAGGCAGTCCCACTCCCGCGCCAGCGCAATGACACCTTTTCGCGCTTCAGGCTGAACGTTGGTCGCGTCGATCACCGTCAATTTCCGGTTGGCAAGCCGCTTCGCTGCAATATAATACAACACGTCGAACGCGTCCTTCGTCGCCGCCAGGCTGTTCTCGTCATCCGAGACCAGGCCGCGGCAGAAGTCGGACGAAACCGCCTCCGTCGGCTTGAAGTGCTTCGCCGCGAAGGTCGACTTTCCACATCCCGACGCGCCAATCAGAGCCACAACAGAAGAATCAGGGATCGTTAGTTTCACGTCATCAGTCTACCAGAAACGGCGGCGCTCCGTTCGGTCGCTATTCTCTGAATCCGGCCGCGACCATCGCCATCGGGGCGGCTTTACATGACTTGTGACAACAAGCCCATGATCTGGACCCGCAGGCGCTGCAGCTTCTCCGGGCGCATGCAGCCACTGTTGTCGGTCCGGCCGTTCTTCTGGACCCGGAGATCCATTCGCGCGGGGCCTTTTTCGCCGTTCAAGCACAGTACCCCGGTTGAAATCGGCGGAAGGAGTTCAGGCGGCGGGCTTCGAACAATACACCATCTCGACCGTGACCGGATCCCTTCGAGGTAACAGACTGAAACGTATTCCTCAGGAGACGGAGTTGAAGGAGCAGTTCGGCGCCGCGGTGGCTGCGGAGATGATGGCCCCCCGCTCGGGGGCGCTGCGTCAGCATCTACATAGCCGGCACCGCCGCCCCCGCCTCCTTGAAGGTGGTCTTCTCCCCACGAAGGCCGTTTATCGCGGACGGCGAGGGGGCATCTGGCCCGAGGTCACCCGTACGCGTGGAATTGAGACCTCGGGCAACTCCAACTGCGGGGTCGGTGCGATCCACGGTCCTTTGCGCCGCGGATAGTCGGCGCGGCGCCGCGGATAGTCGGGGTGGCATCCCACATTAGACGCGGCGCGCGGTCGGACCTGAGAGTGGTGCCGCATCGGTTTGAGGTTCGCTGAAGTTTGGAGGCGCGCAGTGGGCTGAGATTGGGACCCGGGCACCGACCCAACCTGGCTCTGAGAGCGCCGCTCGGCCCGTCGCTTCGGGGCGTCCGCGTGTTGGCACTGGTTTTTCAGCGCGGCCAAGCCTTGGCGCAAGGCGCTCTCCTGTTCCCGGCTCTGGAGCTTGCGGCGACGCTCTGCGGCGACGTTGAGCTGCTGCGCCGCCCGCAGCTCCTCCCGTACGGCATTTCTTGCTTCTCCGGGCGGTGCCGCGACGAGCGCGTCCCGGAGCTGTTGCATATTCTCGCGGTGCGCCCGACGCTCGCCGTCACGCTGTGCATCGCCGCGCCGCAATTCACCTTCGAACTTGGATACGTCAGCTTCGGTTACAATCTGCTTCCCCATCGTCCCGCTCCCATTAATCAAAGCGTCAGTAACGTCTAATCGCGATCCTCAGGGTCTGCTCCCCAAATCGGGCGAACATAGCTTTGAGTCGTAATGAAGACTCCAGCGAGGGAGTCGCATTCACTCGAGTTGACCGGACTTACGCCCCACAATCAGGATACACCTTTAGCCCCGGTCTTGGCTCGGCTATTAGAGTAACTCCTGGGCTTCGTAGTCACGCTCCTCAACCTCCCTCCTCATCACGGCCATCAGGCGATCGTACTCTTCGGGCGACTCGTAGATGAGGGAGACACGACTCCACGCCTCTTTATCGACGTAAACCCGGACCGCGGAGTACCCTGTTTCGGGACAATGCCACGTTTGGGACAAGACCCCGAGTACGTGCATTCCCCATACTTCCGCGAGAGGATGTCCGCCAACTCCGTGAAAAGGTCGCGCGCAGATTCGCGACGGTGCTTCACCAAATCAATGCTGACCCACACCAACTCACCATCCAGAAACCCGGGAAGGATCCTCGCCTCATGTTCGAAGAATTTCCCTGCTGCGTGATGAGGAAAACTCGGCAGAGGCGCTCGGCGGGACCCCCGTCTTTGGAGCCGGGCCGCGGCCTCTGCCGGACTAAGACCCCACTCCAGATCGGCGAAATGCGCAGCAGCGGTCGAACCGGGCTGCGATCCCCTCTGAACTATCGTACGATCGTAACTCTCCGGCAGTGCGCCGTCAAACGTGCCGCCACCCATCATGTGTCGAGCCCCCCCGGGGGTTGGTCCCCTGCATCCCACCGATCAACAGAACGCCGCCCAACTGCAGCCATCGATTACGCCCTTCAAGATTGTCGGCTCGTGGCCTCCGTCCTTGAGTCCGCGCCCCGCAGGCTGCCCGGATACTCTGTCTCAGCCACGAGGGTCTCAAGTAACGCTGGGTTGCGATCTACGCCCGTGTGACCGACGTGGACACGGAACTGCTCCCGCCGCCGACCAATTCCCGTGGACGCGGCAGCGAAAAGAGATCCCCGCTGCTAAGACACATCAGCGAGCGTCCGGAAGAGCTGCGCCCCACCCTCTACGACTTCGACGTCACGACTACCCTTTTAGGTCATTAACGCTCGAAAGCCCGTCCCCGATAATGTGATCAGCCGCCCGCCCGCTGTGGTACCGCCCCACGGCGCGCCCGGAGGGTTCGGATTATTGGTCGACCGGAAGCGTCGGGCGGCGCGGCCATACCGCCTGGCGGAGCGCCGGGCATTGCGGGCGGACCGGAGCTGCTGGTAAGGTGCGGGAGCTCGAACGGATCGTTCTCACTCGTAATCCAGTGCCATTTCGCGACGCACTTTCGCGTCCCACGATTCGGTAATACAGGCGTGGTGTTCGCGGCCGTTACGTCGTTTTGCCGCGAATCGCCGCTTCTCTTGAAGTGAAGCCATTTCCGCGGCTATACTTGTTTGTGTCATACGGGAGACACATTTTTTGGCGAATCATCACTGCCACGCGGCCGGGACTATCGTCACCGCTGCTCCAACGGCGTAACGCATTTTACCCGGCCGCTGAAGAACCCGGCTTGCGCCGTCGCGGTTCAGCACAGGGCCGTTCCCCGTTTACCAGCGGGGGCGTCGGTCTCTCTCGCCGTTTTTTTGCTGTTTATTGTTCTGTGTTCAACGGCGGCGCGCTCGAAGGACGGATCGCAGCGGGGAACCGCTCGTGACGTTTGGAGGTTGCGCCCATGAGTATTTTCACACGTTTTGTGCGCCGACTGGCGCTGCTTGGCCTCGTCGCCGGCGCGGCGGCCGCCGCGGGGTGTGGCGCGGGTGGGGCGTTGTCGGGTGGGACGGCGATTCCGACCAAGTCGATCACAACTCCCCCTCCCGTGAAAACGCCAGCCGCTCCTCGCCGCGCGGAGGCGGCATTCATCCTTCCGGCGGATACCAACGCCGATAACGAGATCAGCCCTCTGGAATTGAGCAGCTACGCGCTCGCGTTCCTGCAGGGCAAACCCTGGCCGCAGGGTCCCAGCCCGATCTCCCCCCTCGCTCTCAGCACCGCGGCCCTGATATTCCTCCAATCCGGCTCGTACCATTACGATGCATCCAAAACACCGCCCTTCCAGCTCGGCGCGCCCGGCGGCCAGACGGTGACTGTGTCGTGAGGACGCGCGGACGAAGGAGGAAGGACGGAGGACGGAGGACGGAAAACAGACGCGGGGCGCGGGGCGCGGGGTACCGAGGAGGCGCGAGCGCGCCCCGGGCCCGCTTTTCGGAGGAGCAATAATGCGAACAACCTATGGTTTAGTCTTTCTCGGTCTTACGGCGGCGCTGCTGGCCGGCTGCGGCGCGGGCGGCGGCCCGCCGAGTAGCGCCACCATATCCACCACGCCCGGCGGCGGAACCGGCCGTGCGGTGTTCAAGATCGACTGGCCCCAGCCGGCGCCGCCGGGACGATTGATTCCGGCCGCCGCGCAGAGCATCGGGATCGTTGTTTCCCTGAGTGGAGTGACGGCGGCGACTCAGACGGTGGAGCGGCCGGCGGCGGGTGGGCAGAGTGTTATCACGGTTAACAATCTTCCCTCCGGAGCGCTCACCGATACTGTGACGGCCTATCCCCAGGCCGGTGGGCTGGGCACGCCGCTCGCCGTGGGTTCCGGCCCGGTCACCATCACCGCCGGACAGACCAGCGCAGTCGCTATCACTCTCGCCAGCACCATCGCAGCGGTGACCGTAACGCCCAATCCCGCGACAGTGAACGCCGGCGCCTCAACCACCTTAACCGCCGCCGCGGTAGACGCGAACGGAAACATGGTGTTGGTCGCGCCCGTCGCGTGGAAGTGGACCACCACGGCGGGAACGGTGACCGGGTCCGGCAAAGACAGCACGGCCGCCATCAGCGGCCTCAACTCCGGAAGCGCGACGGTTACCGCTACCGACAGCGAGTCCGGCAAAAGCGGAACCACCACCGTAACGGTTGGGTCGGGCGGCACAGGCGGAAGCGGCGGACTGCGGGCCGGCAGCCCCTGGCCCATGTTCCACGGCGGAATCAGCCATACCGGACGCGGCATCGGAAGTGGCGCCACCGGCGTCCAGAAGTGGGCGTTCAAGACCGGTAGCGGAGTCTACTCATCTCCGGCGATCGGGGCGGATGGCACGGTCTACGTCGGGAGCGGCGCCGAGGACGCCCCAGGCTTTCCCAGCTACGTCTATGCGCTTGATGGCGCCACCGGTGAGCAAAAGTGGGAGTTCAAGGCCGGAGGCGTTGTCGACTCATCCCCGGCGATCGGGGCGGATGGGACGGTCTATGTCGGGAGCTACGACGGTAACGTCTACGCGCTTGATGGCGCCACCGGTCAGCAGAAGTGGGTGTTCAAGACTGGGGAACCTGTCGGCTCTTCCCCGGCGATCGGGGCGGATGGCACGGTCTATGTCGGGAGCGTCGACCATTACGTCTACGCGCTCGGCGGCGCCACCGGTCAGCAGAAGTGGGCGTTCAAGACCGGAGACAATGTCTACTCATCCCCGGCGATCGGGGCGGACGGCACGGTCTATATCGGGAGCGACGACTATAAAGTCTATGCGCTTGATGGCGCCACGGGTCAGCAGAAGTGGGCATTTAAGACCGGGTTCGATGTCCGCTCCTCCCCGGCGATCGGGGCGGATGGCACGGTCTATGTTGGGAGCAACGATAACGTCTATGCGCTCGATGGCGCCACCGGTCAGCGGAAGTGGGTGTTTAAGACCGGGTTCACTGTCTCGTCATCCCCGGCGATCGGGACGGATGGCACGGTCTATATCGGCAGCTCGAACGGTAAAGTCTATGCGCTCGACGGCGCCACTGGCCAGCAGAAGTGGGTGTTCGGGCCCGCTGGCGCTGTTGAGTCATCGCCGGCGATCGGGGCGGACGGCACCGTCTATGTCGGGACCGATGACCATAACGTCTATGCGCTCGATGGCGCCACCGGGCAGCAGAGGTGGGTGTTCAAGACCGGAAACTATGTGCAGTCATCCGCCGCGATCGGGGCGGATGGCACGGTCTATGTCGGGAGCTACGACGGGAGCCTGTATGCGATTCACTGACCGGCGAGGTTGCCCCCCGGCCCCCGATAACGGGGCGCAGGTCAGGATCTCGCTCTTGCAGCCAGAGTGCGGCCGCGCCAGGCGCCGATGTCTCGGTCCCATCGCCCGTCACTGAGCAGAACCGCCCGTAGCGCCCCCATCGAGCGTGCTCCAGCCTCTGCCGGGTCAGAGAGTGTCGGGATCGATGCCAAGCTCCCGCAGCTTCGCCCACGCCCGCTCGCGGGCTTTGCGTTCCGTTTGCGCTTCCGCGCGCTGCGCTTCGGCTTCCGCGCGCTGCGCTTCGGCTTCCGTCCTCGCGGTCTCGGCGTCCATCTCCCGCGCTTCCGCCTTGGTGAGACGCCGCTCTCTCAGCGGGTCGTACAGCCGCAGCGCAGCGCCGTCAGGGACCAGCCAGCTATCGAGCTCCTCGCTCCAGAACCAGCCCCGGCTGTCCGGCTCTTGCTCGTACGCGATCCCATTTACGTTCTTCCACATCCGTAACGAGCGATATCCCTTCCGGCGTCGTACTGGAATCTCTGAGAGAGGACGCGGATCGTAGTAGACATACTCGTGTACTGCCAACTCCGCGTAGCGCGCCGGCTTCTCGTCCACGTCTCTCTCCCACGTCTTCTCGGAGGCTATCTCGAACGCCACCGCTGGCGGTACCCAGCCAGGGACTGACGGAGACCAACTCTTCGGCCACCGAGTGGGGTCTTCCGGCAGAACATAGCCTTTGAGGACCATCACGTCCGGAGCGAGAGGCTCTTCCCCCGGACCCTTACGGCCACTGTACACATTGACATTCCGTACCACGGCCCACTGCGGCTCGTGAAACAGCCAGGCGAGCAGATGTTTCAGATAGTCGCTCAGCCAGTCCTGCAGCAGGTTGTCGGCCAACAAGTCCTCCTCGGTGGGATGGGAGTCGTAGTAGTAGTGGATCTCGGGTGTGGTTACAACTGACATGACGTGACCTCGAATAACCGCGGCCAGTTCTCTCTCACTGACCTTGGAGGGATTCTACCACAGCCGGGACCCGGCCGCAATCGGCGGGGCCGGATAGCGCAGTTGTCTCAGATCAAGCGGCGTGGCTAACTGAACGGGCATATCGGATACCCGACTGGCGCCACCGGAACGGCAGCGCTTAACGGCACTGTAGCTTTCAGCAACTCAGTGACCAACCGTACCGCGACCGATACTATCACCGGCATGCGGCAGTGTCCGGCCTGGCCTTAAGCAAAGCCCAGGCGGCATCCTCGGTCACATGATCGACGTGAATCACAACGACGTGGGATGCTGTCTTGATGGAATCGATGAAGCGGATGATCTGCATCCGCGGCAAGCGCTTGGGTCTGGCGAGAAGTGTGACCAGTTCCGATAGAACCAGATTCGTAGTCACGAACCGTCGGCCTGCTTTCCTCGCTTCATGGTAAATCGCGGCTGCGTCCTGGTGGTGAGCCTCAGGGGAGTCGCACAGACATGCCCACCCCGAAGTATCGGCGAATAGAGGGTCCACGCTCAGCCGAGGTCTCTTGAGTCCCGAAGTTTTTCCAGAACTGCCTCGCCAACGTACTGATCGTGGTTGGCCCCAAGGTCGGCGAGTCCGGAGTCAAATGCGCCAATGAATTTGCCGATCGGATCGTCGGACGACAACGCAATTTGCGACTCCAGGCAGCGGAGAGCCACGGCTTCTGGTGGCTGGCCAGCCTTTCCCGCCTCATCCCTGAGCCGCTCGTATAACCCTTCAGGTAGATCTAATTTAAGCGTGACTGACATATTTGCGTCCCCGGACGGCATTAACGGATCGTTTTTCACGATCTCACATTGCCAACCACCTCTAATTATACACTCACTCCGTTTACCACCGATTTCTTCTTTTCGCTTTCCCCCGTGCTCCCCGTGTCCCCCGTGGTTTCTTGTTTTCGCCTTTCATCCGTTTTCGATGTGGTATAATAAGCATAGTAAATCTTTCGCCCCGACGGCGTGGGCATTGGCCGGTTGGCTGCCGGGCAGCGCCCGCGCCGTCACGCGTTCGGCAGAGTGCCGTTCATCGTCCGGGGTTGGCGCCGGCGATTCGGCCTCTGGAGGAGACATATTCATGAAACAGGGAATTCATCCAAAATATATCGAGTCGAAGGTGAGCTGCCAGTGCGGCAATACCTTCACGACCCATTCCACGAAGCCCGAGATTCGGGTGGAAATCTGCAGCGCATGCCACCCGTTTTATACAGGTAAGCAGAAGCTGGTGGACTCGGCCGGCCGTGTTGAGAAGTTCCTCAAGAAATACAACATGGCTCGACCGCCCGCAGAGTGAACGATTGGAATTGACGATCGGTGTGTGAGACTCCTCATCGGCAGTATGGCGGACAGGCGCTCATTGAGGGCGTGATGATCCGGGGCGCGAAACATGTCGCAGTGGCATGTCGGCGTCCGGGCGCCGATGAGGAGGGCAAACCGATCAATGCCCCCGATACCCCCATTTTCGTCGAGACCGAGCGGGTTTCCACCTTCGCGAGTCGTGCGAGCAAGAAGTTCGCGCCGGCCCGGTGGCCGTTCGTGCGCGGCGCCTTCGTGCTTCTCGAATCGATGGAGCTCGGTTCGAAGGGCCTCCGCCTCTCCACCCGCGTTGCGATGGAGCCGCCCGCTCGAACACCTGACACGGATGCGGGGAGCTGCGAAAAGAATTCGTCCGCGGACGCGAGCGCCGCGGATCAAACGCGGCCGTTGAGCGCCGCGGAACCGATTGCCTCGGCCGGCGGTGTTCCGGCGCCGCAGCGCAGTTTGCAGGGGGCGCTCTGGATTGCGGCCGCGGCCGCGGCGGCCGGCGCCGTGTACTGGGCGCGCAACACGGGAAGGTTGAGCGCCGGCGCCGTGCTGGGCATCTCCATTGCGATGGGGCTTCTCGCTCTCATTGCGGTGATAGCCCGGATGGCGAAACAGGAGGAAGCCCGTGATCCGGGCGCGCTTACTCTTTCCGGCATCGCTGTCGGCGCGACCATGGTGGTTGGGCTGACGCTCGGTATCAGCATCTTCTTCCTGCTCCCGAGCCTGGTGGCGGGGCTGTTTCACCGTTATCTCAACGCCTGGGAGCTGAACCTGGTAGAAGGCGTCATCCGGGTCGCTCTCTTCTTCGCCTACCTGACCTGGATTTCCCGGATGCCCAATATTCGCCGCCTGTTCCAGTATCACGGCGCCGAGCATCAGGTGATCCACGCGCATGAGCATGGCCTGGAGCTTGTTCCCGAAAGCGCGGAAAAGTTCTCCACGATCCATCCTCGCTGCGGCACTGCATTCCTGGCGATTGTGCTGGTCATCAGCGTGGTGATTTTTGCATTCGCCGGGTGGCAGGTCTGGTGGGAGCGGCTGCTGGTTCGCGTGGGCGGACTGCCGCTGATCGCAGGCGTTTCATACGAGCTTCTCAAGCTAAACTCACGTGGGAATAACCGGTTCCTCGCCGCCCTCACCGCGCCCGGTCTCTGGTTTCAGCGCATCACCACCCAGCCGCCGTCTCGCGACCAGGTCGAAGTCGCCATCGCCGCCATGCGAGGGGTATTGGACGCCGAAGCCGCCGATATCGCGCATTGACGCGCCCGCGCCGCCTCTGCTACACTGAGCCTGACTGCAGCGCGCCGTCAGTTTATGAGCCGGTTGGCGCCCAAATCGCAGGACTGCCCGTGAAGCGCGGCGTTCCCCCGTCGTTCCCACCGCGGCCGTCCCCGCTCAGTCGGGGGATGCGCCGCATTTGCGAAGCGCCCTTTAACTTGTCGCGACGGCGCGCTCTGGAAACCGGCTCCTGCTCATCCTGATCTCCCGCTCTGGCTACGAGAATCCCATGCTCCTATTCCCTCAACCGCGATACCTTCGACCAATTGTGATTATCGGGATCTGCACGGCGGCGACACTGCTGCCATCGTTGGTTTCTGCCGATTCGCCCGCGGCGCCCCCGATTGCGCTCTCACGCGTTGGACAGACGGGGCTGATCCGTACTCCTTCCGCCGACGTGACTCCGGATGGCCTT
>DASRZA010000391.1:0-9994 GCA_035686845.1 Armatimonadota bacterium
GACGCGTTTGCCCCCGATTTCCTGGTACACCACCGGCTTCTCCAGCGTCACCCGTCCGGCCGCGGTGGGAATCTGCAGGCCCCCGTCACTGCCCACCCGCAGCTTCCCGGCCGCTCCTGCCACATCCAGCGCGATGGAAGAGGGATCCGCGCCGGGTTTTACCACGAAGTCGTGCTCAATCTGCCGCTGGTTTCCATAGTACACAACGTCGATGCCGCGATACACGTTTCGACACCGGACCTTCGCGAAATGCGGCACGTTCGTCCGCCACTTCGCCGAGTTATTGCCAATGAAATAGTTGGATTTGCCCGGAAGCGGCTCTTCCCCGGTCGCCTCCGCATCCGGATTGGCGCCCGCCAGCTTCAAGGTGACGGCAGAGGCGCGGACGGAGGACCGAGGACGGAGGACGGAGGAAAATCCCACCGCGGAGACGCGGAGATTCGCAGATTTTCGCAGAGGGGGCGAGTGCGACGAGGGGAGAATAGAAGAGGCGCGGCGCCTCCGTCCTTCGTCCTTCGTCCTCCGTCCTCCGTCGCGCAGGCCAATCACCATCTCGGTTCCGGTGAGGAAGACGGGGCCAGCGCCGGTGCGGCAGAGGAAGCGGACGCGGCTGTCCGTCTGCCCCCGGTTCGCCTCAAACTCCAGGGGAAACCGCGAGTAGGCGACGCTGACGCGCGCGCGGGCGGCGGGATCGGCCGGGCGGAGCGCCAGCGCCGCGGCCGGCCGGGCAGCGAGGGACTCTGTAAGCGGGCCTGCAGCTTTCAGAGAAGGGGCGAGTTGGGCGGTCACAATTGGAACACCGGCCATCGCAGGCGCAATGCGGCCAGGGATGGCTGGGCTCGGCTCCAGCGACGGCGCCAGAAGCAGAAATGCAGCGGCGAAAGCGATCGCTAGAGCTATCAAAGGGACAAGCGTCGGACCGGGCGCGTACACCGGGAATGGGCGTTTGGGAACATGCATAGCGCATCTCCTCGGAAGGGTAGCCGCCGCAGCTTATGTACGAGAGCCGACCGACACGGGGCGCACAGGCAGGCGCGATCCATCTCTCACGCCATTATAGCGTACGGTCAGACAGCTTACAACTATTTTAGCCCTTCGACGACGTGAAGCTTCAGGAACATCGTGGACGTCGAAAAGCTGCCCAAGCAGGCGCGGGGTACGGGCCCGGGGCGCGAGGTACGGGGCGCGGGGTACGAGGCGTGCCTCCGCCCTCCGACCCCGAGTCTATCTCTTGCTCTGCGCGCTCTTCTCTCCGACCTCTGCGCCTTCGCGTCGAAATCGGTCCGGGCATCAGACGCGGTGGCGTCAGGAGGGCCGACTACGCTCCAGGCAAGGTGAACTTGAGCGTAACGGGCTGGCCCCCGCTCACCGTCCGGTCGATGAAGATCCAGGCGCCGGAGTAGGGCTGCAGCGTCGTGGTCTGCTGGTACTGCTTTGAGCTCGTGTCGTACGTCCAGAGCGGTCCGCCGATGAGGCCGGCCGTCGAAGCGTCGTTCTCGGATATGCTGGTTCCGGCTGAGAAGTTTCCCACCGGCACGGCGGCGGTGAGCTGCAGGGTGCTCGCATCGAGGGCGGTGGGGAATGGATCGGCGATCATGTTCCAGCCGGGCGAGAGGCTTTCGGTGAATGGGCTGGCCACCAGGTCTCCGGGCGCCGGGGACGGCTGAGATGCGCTTTCCATGACCCAGTATGCTCTGCCCGGCCGGGTCTGCTTTCCGCTGTCTAACAGTGTGGGATAGAAGTCGTACGCGGTTTTAGCCGGGTCGTAGATTGCAATCGGCGCCGGTGTGACGTCGCGGAGTCCGAAGAGAACCGCGGCGTCTGTTCCCTGACTGCTGTAGTCGTAGGGAACGCTGGCCATGGATATGCCGGCGGGATACCGGTAGGTTTTGGCGCCCGGCGGCGTATACATGAAGCCATGCTTCGTTCCCACGGCATCTTCAAAAAATCCAACGATCTGTCCCTCGTTGTTCAGGCCCAAAGCCTCATTATCCTTGCTGCCTGGAGGATCGAGTATGGTGTAGACGCCGCCGCTGAAGAGGAAGCCCTGGGTTTTTCTCGCGAAATCAACAGAATATCCTGCGACCTGGCCGCTGTCGTTGATACCAGAGACCTGAGTGTAGATGCTTCCGGGAGGATTGATTATCGTATAGAAACTGCCACTCAACAGGAAACCATGAGGTATCCCCATGCCAGCGTCAAACCAACCGAGGACCTCGCCACTGGCGTTAATGCCGACGCCTATGGAGTTTGTGGTATTTGGAACATTCAGAGCAGTGTATACGCCGTCGCTGTAGAGGAGGCCATAATTCCCGTTATCGCTCCCAAAGCCCCCGGTAATCTGGCCTTTGTCGTTGATGCCCCCGAGGACGGTACCTGTACTATTCGGGTAATCCAGAGTAGTGTAGGCGCTATCACTACAAAGAAAGCCATGTTTCCTCTGCGCTGCATCGGTAAAGTACCCGACAACCTGGCCGACGCCATTGATACCGGAGACCTGGGTATACGTACTGTTCGGAGGATCGACCGTGGTATAGGCGCCGCCACTAAAAAGGAAGCCACGAGATAGGACCGCGCCACCACCATAAGTACCGACGACCTGGCCGCTGTCGTTGATGCCGGAGATCTGGGGGTGTACGCTATTCGGTGGATCGATTATGGTATACACTCCGCCGCTGAACAGGAAGCCGTGCCCCCGCCCTGCCACAGAAAAACCACCGACGATCTGGCCGTAGTCATTGATTCCATTGGCCTGGCTGTCCGTGCTATTTGGAGGATCGAGAACGGTGTACGTGCCGCCGGCATTGGATGCGGTCTGGGCGTGGACCGCGATGGTTGAAGATTGAAGCGCCACGAGGAGCGATGCGACGATCCAGAAGATTGAGGCCAGCTTCCTGCGCATCATTCCCATTATTGGATCTCCTCAAAAGACACAGTCGCCCCAAGATTTCGAGTTCAGAGCGGCCGCATTCTTTCCCGAATCCGACCGCAGAACAGTCTGGACCACGCGGCTCTGTCCAGGACTCTAACAGAGCAGGGGATCAGTTGTCCAGTCGTACCCGGCGCCCCGCCGCGCCAAAGAATTGGCGGTCTGCATTGGCGAAACCCATATAATTGTGCAAGGTTGCCTGTCGCTTGTTTCCAGGGCTGAAGCCCTTCGCTATGATCGGCCGTCCCTTCAGGACTTCACAGCCGGCTATTACGTTGGCTCGACTCGTCCTTTATTTGATTGGTCCTCCGTCCTCCGTCTCACCCTCTCACCCTCCCACCCTCTCACCCTCCCACCCTCTCACTCTCCCACCCTCTCACTCTCCCACCCTCCCACCCTCTCACCCTCCCACATACTCAACACCCTCCGTCCATCGTCCTTCGTCCTCCTTGACAGCCAACTTCAATTGATGTTACACTGCAAGCAGTATGGTGGATAAACGGAACACCCAATACAGGCGCGGCAGGCATCCCGAACGGAGAACCGGTGGGATGCGAGTGGCTGTCGCGGCTTTTCATTTGCATTTCGTCCAACGTACTCATAAGCCAGACTAGCAGGGGTCGAGCGTTACGGCCGCTGCCGGGCCGTGTTTCGCACCCTTACATCGGCCAGGACGCGCGCTGCAGCCTGTCCCCTTTTTCCCAGATCTTATGGATGGAGCGCCGATGAACCTGATCTCTGAAGTGGAACAGCCGCACCTGAAGGATAATATCCCCGCCTTCAAGTCGGGTGATAGTGTTAAGGTATTCGTGAGGGTCGTTGAAGGCGGCAAGGAACGAATCCAGGCGTTTGAAGGCACCGTTATCAAATGTCAGGGATCGGGTGTCCGTGCCAGTTTTACGGTGCGCAAAGAGTCGCACGGGATAGGGGTCGAGCGAAGCTTTCTCTATCACTCTCCCCGTGTGGACCGGATCGACGTGACGAGGCGGGGCCGGGTTCGACGCGCCAGGCTCTTCTATCTCCGTGACCGGGTGGGTAAGGCGGCCCGCGTTCGCGAGCTGCGCTGACGTCCGGGCCCAGTCAACGCGCCGGGCGCGTCTTTGATAGTCCTGATCCAGGAGTAGAGCCTCTGTGATCGCTGCCGTTGAGTCGCTTTGGAAGCAGATACCCGGCTCGCCCTGGATTCTCATTATCCTTCCTACGCTGCTCGTTTTCCGCTGGCTGCTGAAATCGCGGTCACGTCGTCTCGAGGCAGCCCGCCGTCGTTTCTTCAGTCTCCCGTTTTGGGACTCGGCGCTGTCTGCCCCCCATTCGGGCGGCGAGACTGCGCGGGCCGAACCGGTTGACGCCGTAGAATACCGGCGGCGGTGGCTCTTTGAGGTGGTGGAATCGGGTTTTATCGCGCTCTCACTGGTGCTCTTCGTGATTCGGCCATTCCTGGTTCAGGCGTTCTACATTCCGTCTCAGAGCATGGAGGAGACGCTCCAGATCAACGACCGGATTCTGGTGAATAAACTGGTCTTTCGACTGAGAGCGCCGCGCCGCGGCGATATTGTGGTGTTCGAGCCGCCTATTGGTGTAAGCCCGAATCGGAATGAAGACTGGATCAAGCGTGTGATTGGTCTTCCGGGCGACCGGATCGCTGTCCGGGACAACCACCTCTATCTCAATGGATGCCTGCAGAAGGAGCCGTACGCCGCTCTTCTGGATCCGAGTCCTGAGAGCGACGGAGTGGGGCGGCGCCACGTCCATACCGGCGTGTATAATTATATCTTTCCCGATCCGGATACGATCTCAGGCCTGCGCCGGCTCAATTTGAGGGATGGACGGGAAGCTGCGGTCTACGAGGAGCCGGGATCGATGGTTCAGGATCAACGGTATGTCGCCAGACCGGTGGGGGCGCGTGGGGTTACGGACAGTCTCTTCCTGCTTGACGAGGATTCTCACGAGGATCTCGAAGCCGTCGTCCCACCCGGCAAGGTTTTTGTAATGGGCGACAACCGGAACAACTCAGAGGACAGCCATTACTGGGGCTGTCTCTCCGAGAAACGGATTCTGGGACGAGCGTTCTGCATTTTCTGGCCTCTCAAGCGGGCGAGTGTTCTTCGAGAGGGCGTATAGGTCTGGATGTCGGCCCGTTTCGACCTGATCATGCGGCATCCGCAGAAGGAGAGTCCGGCGATCAATGGGAATACGTCAGATTAAACGGGGTTAGAGGAACGTGGGGCCGCCGGGCGGAGTCCAGATAAAGGCAAACCTTCTAAATCATAGTTTGTGATTCGGATCATAAACGCCGGATTTTTTTAGCTTTTTATGCGGGGCCCATCGGGCTCGGGGAGTTAAGTTGTCGTGATTGCTGCATTCCAATCGCTCTGGAAAGAGCTGCTTGGGTCCTGGTGGGTCCTCGTTGTCATCCCTCTGCTCGTGCTGCTTCGCTGGCTGTTAACCTCACGATGGATGACGCGCTCCCGCAGCAGCTTTTTCTCTCTGCGCGGATGGAATGCGATTCTGTCACCGCCGGCTGCGGGAAACAAGCCCGGCGAAAATGGCGCGGCGGCGGTCGCGACAGGTTCGACCAATGGCGCATCCCCTCCCGCCGGCGCCGCGGCTCAGGCCGACGTGATGGAGCCGGCGGAGTTTCGACGCCGATGGTTTTTGGAGCTGGTGGAGTCGGCGCTGGTAGCGCTGTTTCTGGTCTTCTTTATCATTCGGCCGTTCATCGTACAGGCGTTCTATATCCCCTCGCCGAGCATGGTGGAGACGCTTGAGGTATATGACCGAATCCTCGTCAACAAGTTTATCTACCGCATTGAAAAACCGAATCGCGGCGACATCGTGGTATTTGAGCCCCCGGCGCGTGCGACTGAGCGAGTGGGAGATGATTGGATCAAACGCGTGATCGCGTTGGGCGGCGATTCGATTGCGGTGCATCATAACCACCTGTACCTCAACGGCGTGATCCAGAATGAGCCGTACGCGGCGCTCCTGGATCAGTCGAGCGATAAGCCGGGAATGCAGCATGTCTCGATCGGCACGTACGATTACCAGTTTCCGGACCCGAATCAGATCAGCCTGAGCCCCGGCGAGAACGCCTATGTTTACCCGGCGCCGGAGGATTCGCTGGAGACGGCGATTAACGAACGGCTCTACACCGTACGCCGCACCAGTGACAAGGCCCCTGCGGCGGATGGCGGCAATTATCTCTTTTTTGTTCACGACGATCCGAAGGTGGGGCTTGAGGCCGTGGTTCCGCCGGGTAAAGTCTTTGTAATGGGTGATAACCGGAACGATTCGGAAGACAGTCATTTCTGGGGCTATCTGGACGAGAACCGGATTCTCGGGAGGGCGTTCTGCATCTTCTGGCCGGTAAACCGCGTCCGGTGGCTCGGCAATCCACACGCGCACTGATCCCCGCGCTGCCGGGCCGAGATCGGGAGTGGGCGCTCCTCGCGCAAGGGGCTCGTTTCGTCGCGGGGGTTGATGAAGCCGGCCGGGGCGCGCTGGCCGGCCCCGTGGTTGCCGCGGCGGTGATCCTGCCTCCGAACCAGTGTCCAGATGGAGTGGATGATTCCAAGAAACTCCTTCCCGCGGTTCGTGAGGAGTTGTTCGCGGCGATTCTAGAGGCAGCGGCGGGCGTTTCGGTTCACGTAGTTGGACCGCGCCGCATCGACTCGCTGAATATTCTCCGCGCATCCCACGAGGCGCTCCGAAAGGCCGCGGAGGGTCTTGCGATTACCCCGTGCGTGGCCCTGGTAGATGGGCTTCCGGTTCCATCATACCCCTGCCCTCACGAAGCGATTATCGGGGGAGACGGACGGGAATGCTGCATCGCCGCGGCGTCCATCGTCGCCAAAGTGACTCGGGATCGCCTCATGGCCGATTACGCCGCATATTATCCAGAATACGGCTTTCAACATCACAAGGGCTACGCTACGGCTGCGCACCGCACCGCGATTATAATCCACGGCCCGGCGCTGATTCACCGGCGATCATTCCTCTCAAATCTCATTCAATGGCAGCGGAGTCTGCAGGGTGAGCTGGAGCTATGAGTGACTCTCCCGATCCCAAGGCGCGAGCCGCAGCGGCGGCGGAGAGCGGCCAGAAGGGTGAGAACCTGGCGGCGAGCTTCCTCCGGCGCCAGGGATATACCATCCGCCGGGTGAATTGGCGCTGCCGCCAGGGCGAGATCGACATTATCGCTGAAGAGGGAGAGACGCTGGTCTTCGTGGAGGTGAAGTCCCGCAGCCGGACCGCTCATGGGCGGCCCATTGAAGCGGTAACCCGGCAGAAACAGCGGCGGATCTTGCACGCGGCGGCTCTGTATGCGGTCTCCAACGACTTCGCAGAACGGCCGATGCGATTCGACGTGGTTGAGGTATTCGAAGGCGCGGATGGCGCGAGCTGCCGGCTGCAGCGGGCCGCATTCACTCCCTCGGGGTACGCTGTTTTGTGAAAACTCCCACCAAGTGGGCGCAGAGGGAACGGAGAGAAGAAAGAGCGGAGAGCGTTGGGGAGAAGACGAGAGATGAACAGCGCGTAGGCTGCGGCGCATCTTTGGATGGGAGCGGGAGGTAAAAGTGGGATGGTTGGCGCGGCGCTGCTGAGCGGAATGGGGGCTGATTGTAAGAGTGAGCGCTCGGGCGCCCGGCGACTTTCGGGCAGAAGTGATACAGGTGTTATGTATGAAGCTTAAGAGACGGATGTCGAGTGGAGGGCCGCGGCCGCTTGTGGTGAGAAGTGCGCTGATGTTTGCGATCGGCCTTGCCGCGGCGGGATCGGGCTGGATTCAGAGCCGCGGCGGCAAAACGTCCCATCCGCTGCGTGTGACCCGCGTGGTAGCGGCCGATCCGGCCCCGGTGACCGCGGATTCGATTTTGCGATCGGCCGCGACTCTTAAGCTAACAGACGGGCAGATCTCGCGGCTTCGGAAGCTGCGCGGGGATGAAGCCTCGGCGGAACAGCCCTTACTGACGGCCGCCCGTGCGGACGCTAAGGCCCTTGAAGCTTCCGCCGCCGCGACCCATACGCTGACTGTGCCATCGACGCGGCGGATCTATTTGCGCTACGGCGACATTACACGAGCGCTCGCGAATACGCGCGCCCGGTTCGCCGCTCGTGCGCTGGCTCTTCTGTCCGCGCGCCAGCGGGCCTCGGTCTTGCAGCAGCAGAACGCCTAGGAATAAGCCGCGGATTCGGTCAATCGAGGTGGAGGCCGGGCGACCATTACCCCGAGCGCGCTGCCAGCGGTGTGATTTCGACGCGGTCGGCGTTGAAGTGATATGAGAAGGAAAACTTGCCGTCGGCGTCTGCCTGTAAAATGATGATCTTCGCGTGACCGCCAGGCTGCAGATCCTGTACGACCGCCTGGTGGCGTGAACCCGGCGTCACACGGTAAGCGCCGTTCTGCACCGTAATGGTGGCGTCCGCCGCAGCTCCCGGCTCGATGCGCAGGCGGCCTGAACCCCGCTTCACGGACGACCCGGTGCCGCAGATCTCAAAGACGATGCGAGAGGGTTTGTATTGGTCGAGGGCGGTGGTCACAAAACCCTTCTGAAGTACGAGCGTCACGGGAACAGTTGGACAACTGATGGGCTGCTGCGGCTCGAGATCGGCGTACGCGAGCGAGGTCGGTGGCGATCCTGGCAGCGCCTGCATGATACAACCCCGGCGGAACGGCATCGCGGCGCCGTCGATCCGTACCCGCCCCATTGCGGCAGTCGGACCCGACTCCAGCAGCGTAAAGTCATCGTTGGCGGCGGGCGTGAATGTAATGGAACTGGCGGCGGCGCCGATCTCATCCAGTCGGCTGCTCGCGCCGCGGCCAATAAGGTCTCCCATAAAAATTGGAAAGAGATCGCTCTGCTCCGTCCATTCACTCCAGAGCCGGAAGCTGGCGAAGAGAACGTATCCCTGTCCCACCTGCCTGACGAAGATCCCACTGGCGCTGGTATGATCGCGGGTGGCCGGCGGGTTGTAACCAAAGAGGCTCAAATCGGCGCCGGACTTGATTCGAACGTAGCTTCGGGGACCGGAAAATGGGTTCGCCTCTCCCTTGAGCGATAGCAGCGCGTTTGGCGTGAGATCGGGGAATAGGTCGGGCTCAATCACCTGCGGATACCAGACGAGCCCATTCATCGGCTCGTGAGGGTGTTTGGGATACTGGAACAGCGCGTATTGCACGGGGGTCGTGCCGTCGATCCCGAGGAACTGGCTGAGCGGCGCCGGCCACGGCTCTTCGAGGCGGCCCAACGAGGCCAGATCGAGACCGAGATCGGTCACCAGGACTCCGCCCTGCGCCACGTACTGGCTCAAAGCCTGAACCGCTTCCGGCGGCACGACGAAAAGGGATGGCGCCAGTAAAACCTGGTACCGGCCGAGAATGGCCGGAGAGAGGTCGTTGAGCGAAAGAACATCCGCGAAGCCGAAAACCGACCCGCGTGAGAGCGTTTCCATCAGTGCGCCCGGCTCGCGATCGGCCGGCTGGGGCATGAAGCCATAGGGCGCGCTGGCGCCTCCCGCGGGAGTTCCCGGCGAGAGCGGCTCATACAGAATGGCGAATCGCGGGCTGGGAGTTTCGATTTGCAATGCGCTCTCACTGAGGCGCCGCAGCATCGGCTTGAGCCGCTGCAGCAGCGGACGGTTGTTTGCGAGCGCCGGCCACGAAGGAAACGCGACACCGCCTGCGCCGTGGACCAGGCAATCGGCTAAGAAGGGTCCGGCCACGTCCGGATTTTCTGCCACGCCCTCCGGCAGCGAAACGATGGTCATAAACTGACCGCCGCGCCGTCCCACGTCCACCGGCAGTACGTCGGGCGGAGCCACCGCTACCACCACGCCTGCGCATTTTCGCGGCGTTTCAACCGCGGAACGCGGCAGATCCTGACGGCCGGCGATCAATGGGTGCAGCGGATCCACCTCCTGAACGGCCGAAGTCCAAAGGTCCTGCAAGTTGGCGTAGGAGTTGGCGCGGTACTCGCCCACAAGAACGCAGGGCCGCGACATTCCACCATACTGCTGCGCGCTCAGTCGCGCGGCGGCGATCATCGTCACCTGCGTCACGTTTGA
>DASRZA010000392.1:0-7789 GCA_035686845.1 Armatimonadota bacterium
CGTGTGGCCCAACTGCTCACCCCTCAGCCCGGGATGTTTCTTCTGGAGCCATGCAACGTGATCGCTCGCCTCCTGTATGAGCTCAGCGTCGAGGACGTTCGGGAACAGCATAAAACCTTCCCGCTCGTACTGCTCCAGAGCGCCGGATCGGGGTTGGATGGTTGATGATTGGGTCATATGTTTGGTCCTGGTGAGTGATGCGCTTAACGAAGAAACGCCTCGGTTAATCCGGCGTCGACGGCCAACACCTGCCCGGTGGTGACCGAGAGGCGCGGGGAGACTAACAGGAATACGGCTTCGGCGACATCTGCAGGAGTGACTTTGCGCTTCAAGAGCGAACGGCCGGCGTAGTACGCCGAGAGCCGGTCGCGGAGCGTCTCGGTGGTCTCCGAATCGTCGTACGCGATGCCATACTTGGTCAGCGACGAAATGACGCGCTCGCGTGGAAACTGGATCGATCCCTCTACCACGCTCGCCGGCGCCACGCCGTTCACCCGCACGAGCGGTGCGTATTCCACGGCAAGCTCCCGCACCATGTGATTGATGGCGCTTTTGCCGGTGTCGTACGCCAGACTTCCTTTTTTCGCTACCACGGCGTTGGCGGAGCTGAAGAGAACAATGCCCCCCTCGGTCTGCTGCTCTACCATCACCCGGTGGGTCTCATCCGCTATGATTGCGGATCCCAGGACGTTAACTTCGTAAGTCTTGCGCCACTGTTCGTCGGTAATCCGGCCATTGTCGTCCGGCGGGAAGAATACTGCTGGTGTCTGTACGACTATATCCACACCACCAAATTGCCGGATAACGGCGTCCATCAGCAGCCGCACCGATTCCCGATCGGTGCAATCGACCGTTTCAGCGGCGGCCGACTCGGCGCCGGACGCCTGGCGAATCTCGGCGGCCGCTGCTTCGGCAAGCTCACGATCCAGATCGGCAATCGTGACGTGTGCGCCCTCCCGCGCCAGCCGGCTGGCGACGGCGCGGCCGATCCCGGCGCTGGCGCCAATCACCAGCGCAATCTTGCGGCTCAACTCTTTTTCGGGCGGCATCCGGCGCAGCTTCGCCTCTTCCAACTGCCAGTATTCGATGTTGAACGCCTCGCGGGGCGGCAGTGACACGTAATTATCGACAATCCGGTCGGCGGGGATCCCCGCCTGTGGAGGTAGACCGGAGAGCGCCGTCGCTCCTTCCATAACATGGATTGCGTTCACGTAAAACTCACCGGTAATCCGGGCTTCTGCCTTACTGCGGCCAAAGCTGAACATGCCAACACCAGGAATCAGCGTCACCGTCGGCGCTGCGCCGCGCATAGCCGGTGAATCGGGCTGCCGATTCTCATCGTAGTAACGGGCGTAATCGGCGCGATAGGCTTCAATGCCGTTCCGGATCGCCGCCACCAAATCGCCGCCACTCCCGTGCGCCGCGTCCCATTCCACAAAGAAGGGACGGACCCTGGTGCGAACAAAGTGATCGGGGCAGCTTGTTCCCTGCCACGCCAGCGCCCGGGCACGCCGGCTATTGATAAACCGGAGAGTCTCCGGTCTGTCATCGAACTGCCCGATCCCAATTCCAACGGCGCCGCGCAGCGCCGGCGCGACCTCTCTCGCCAGTGCGGCGCGGTCCGGACGGGGCGGGACTTCCTGCCCACCGAAGAGGGTATCGCCCGCCGCATTCACCCGGCGCAGGACGTATGCGCCAACGGCGTCGATCACCCGCAGCGTGTTGAGATAGCTGGCGCGCGAACTCTCGCCCCAGGTGAACAGACCATGCGATCCAAGGATAATGCCATCGGCGCCCGGCTGTTCGCGGACCGCCTTCTCCAGCCAGAGGCCGAGCTCAAAACCGGGACGCTTCCACGGCAGCCAGATCAGCCGCAGCCCGGTCTCCTCATGCAGGCGACCGAGCTGCGCAGGGCCATTAGCGCAGGCGGCCAGCGCAATCGCCCAATCGGGATGCAGATGATCGACGTGCCGGAACGGTAGAAAGGCGTGGAGCGGTGTATCGATGGAGGCCGCCCGCGTGCTGCCGCCAAAGGCGCAGAGCGAGTATAGCTCCGCCATTTCATCTTCATGATCCACACCACGGTAACGCTGTTTGAGCGCCTGGAGACGGTCGAGATAGAGAGTGGCGAATCCGTCTCGCCGGATGGTTCCGAGATCACCGCCGCTGCCCTTGACGAAGAGGACGTCGACGGTTTCTCCGGTAACCGGGTCCGGCTGTTCGATTTTCGCCGATGTATTACCGCCGCCGAAGTTCGTCAGCCGCAAGTCCTGACCCAATAGATTGGATCGGTAGCGCAGCAGTTCTGGCTCATCCATCCCAGCCGTGTCGGTGTCGTTCCAGAGATCGTTAAGATATTGATAAGCTGGCATTCAAACTCCTGAAATGCGGACCGGGGGATCTTCCCGGACTGGCTATATCGACCTTCGCCAAAAGGCGCCGCCCTCCGAAAGAGTCACAATCGTGTCGGACGGCTTTAGAAGCATGATAACTTCGTCAAAGCGCTGCGTGACGCGGGGGTTCATATCCATGATCATACCATTTCACATACCAACTATCATATCAATTCACATGTTAGTTGGTATGTTAGTTGGTATGCTGACCGGCGCGTGGATCACTCCCGCGAATCCGACTGCAGCGCCGGCCTCACGGGTGGAGAGCGTCGCGCAAGTCGCCCAGGGAGTGGGGTTCCGCGGCCGGGTAGAGGAGGCCGCGCAAATCGCGTAGGGGCGACGCAGCGATTGTAGGAGCCAAATCCCTTCGGCGATTACCACTGTATGAGCGTTTTGTCGCGGGCTCCAAGCTCGCTTTCAGTTTCTGGGCGGTAGAGAAACCGGCGCTCTACAAGAGATGAAGGCTCTGCACTACATCCGGCGCAGCTCCGGCAGTTCAAAGCAGTTTCTAAGGAAACTGAGCAGACACCACATTTCCCCGGAACGTTTTGGGTCGAGGCCGGCGAAATCGTGATCCAGCGGCGACACAACATCTACCGCAAGATCATTCCACGGGTACTCCGGATTCGGGTGATCGGGACCTTCGGGCGAGAGATTCTCCACCTCTCGGGCCTTGGGCAGCAGGCCCTGGACATACTCTCGGAATGCCGAATGGGAGGCGGCATAGTGATTGGCCGTCCTGATCTCACGGTGAACGGCAGCAACCTGCATGAACCTGACCAATGCGTTGTGGCTCCTTGGAGGCGGCCCGCCGCCAGGCAAAGAGAGAAACCCTTTCGCCAGTTTCTCGGTGCTCATCTGCAAGTAATGCAGCTGCTGGCAGCGTGGAACGTCGTCCAGCCCGAGAAGGATTTCGTAAATCTTGTAATCGGACTTCGCCTGCCGCAAAAAGGCCGTTCGCCAGTCCAGGGGCATTATGGTTGTTCCCAGACCACTACAGAATCATCCAGGGTACCCCAGGTATCTGGCAAACGAGCTTTCAAATCGTCGTCTGGCGATACCATGGCAATGGCCGATTGGTAGGGCACCCCCCCTGCGTGGTCGGCGCCGAAGTAGAAAGGCGCTACGGATTCACCTTCGACCAGGGGCGGGGTCAACTTATGCACCATGATAAGGCGTAGTTGTTTGTCATTTGGGAACCAGCGAATCTGTAGAATATTCTCATCGGCTTCACCATTTTCCCTGGCCAACTCCTTCGCGATTTTTTCAATGCTTGGCGCCACTTGCGCTTTACTCATCTTCACCCTCCTGATACTATGGCAAGATCCGTCTGCGTCTTAGCTGGATTCTTCACCCCGGAGACCGCGAAACCACGAGCCTCGTCATCTCATCGCCCTGCTCGCTTCCACGATTACCGCCAACACGATTTTACCACGAATCGTGGGCCGGTCTTTGACCCCTGTACCCAACCTACCAAACGGAACTTTACAGGCGATCAATGCAAAGCGTGTATTGTGCTTCGCAGCGTCCTTTACGAGGCATAATGTAGTTATCCGGGACGGGGACTTGACCTCCGGGCGTGACCGCCTTCTGACCTCATTTGCCGCCGTTCCTATGTTCAAGTAGGACTCCTCCTGCTGTTGCCGAAGTATATCTCTGCATGTGTTCGGGAGCTGCCAGGATCGATCCAAAGTTAGTTCCCGCGTCTAATAATCTGAAGACGCTACCCACCTACTCCTGAACCCACCTGAAAGCCGTCACCTATGCGCCTTGAAGACATAACCCGCGGGATGGCCCTTGTAGGCCTGGAGCCTTCGGGCGTCGCTACCGTGGTGGCTGTGACGCCCATCGCTGAAGGGGCGTTCGAGGTCATCTACAAGACTGCGGACGGCGCTGTCAGGGATCGGCTGCTGGGGCGGGATGATGAGGCGACGGTCGACGTTGCTGTCCTCGAGCGGCCCTGGGCGTTTGACGGTGACGGGGAAAACTTCAAGCTGGCTGTTGAAGCCAAGCGGATTGACCTGGCCTTTCTTTTCGATCCCATGATGGCGGTCCACACATCCAACGTGGACCCGCTTCCCCACCAGATCACGGCGGTCTATGAGTCCATGCTCCCTCGACAGCCCCTGCGGTACGTCCTGGCGGACGACCCGGGCGCAGGCAAAACGATCATGGCCGGCCTCTACATCCAGGAGCTGCTGATGCGGGCCGATGCCCGGCGGATTCTGATCGTGGCGCCGGGCAGCCTGGTGGAACAGTGGCGGGATGAGCTTTTCGAGAAGTTCGGGCTGGAGTTCCGGGTCTTTTCCCGGGAACTGGAGGCGGCTTCATCCAGCGGCAACGCGTTTGAAGAACATGACCGGCTGATCGTCCGACTGGATCAGATGTCCCGCAGTGAGGATGATCAGGAGAAGTTGTGCCTAGCCTTGTGGGACCTGGTCGTTTTTGATGAAGCTCACAAGCTGTCGGCGCACTTCTCCGGCAACAGGATTGAGCGCACGAAGCGCTTTAACTTCGCCGAGAAGATCGGGCAGCATACCCGGCACCTGCTCCTGATGACAGCGACGCCGCACAATGGGAAGGAAGAGGACTTCCAGCTCTTTCTGTCGCTGCTGGACTCCGACCGGTTCTACGGGAAATTCCGGGACGGCGTTCACAAAGTTGACGCTTCGGACATGATGCGCCGGAT
Source organism: Armatimonadota bacterium (assembly GCA_035686845.1). Lineage (GTDB taxonomy): Bacteria > Armatimonadota > DASRZA01 > DASRZA01 > DASRZA01 > DASRZA01. The sequence goes on from DASRZA010000392.1 coordinate 5,083, forward strand.
GGTGAAGGAGGAGATGGTCCGGTTTAATGGAACGCCGCTGTTTCCGGAGCGCCGGGCCTACGCGGTGAACTACAAACTCTCGGACATTGAAGCAGCACTCTATGCCTCGGTCACCAACTATGTGCAGACGGAGATGGGCAAGGCAGACCAGATCGGGGGATCCCGCAAGGGCTCTGTAGGGTTCGCCCTCACGGCCCTGCAGCGCCGGCTGGCGTCCAGCCCCGAAGCAATCTTCCAATCCCTCAAGCGCCGAAAGGAGCGGCTGGAACGGCGCCTGCGCGAGGACCGGCTTGGAAGCCGGGGTCAGCAGTTCCTCGCGGAGCCACTGGCAGCGGTCCCCGAGGATGATGACGACCTGACCGCCGAAGAGCAGGAGGAACTGGAAGAGAACCTGGTGGACCAGGCGACCACGGCCCGGACCATCGCCGAACTGGAACAGGAAATCGTGATCTTAGGAAGGCTGGAGGAGCAGGCGAGAGCGGTGGTGGTTTCCGGGATGGACCGCAAGTGGGATGAGCTTTCCCGCATCCTGCAGGATGTTCCGGAAATGCGGGATGCAGGGGGCCGGCAGCAAAAGCTGATTATTTTCTCGGAGCACCGGGACACGCTAAATTACCTCCAACAGAAGATTGCCGGGGTGTTGGGCAGCAGTGAGGGGATTATCACTATTCACGGCGGCACGCACCGGGATGAACGCCGCCGGCTGCAGGCCCTCTTCCGCTCTGATCCGGATGTGCGAGTTCTCGTAGCGACCGACGCGGCTGGCGAAGGGGTGAATCTGCAGAATGCGAACCTGATGGTGAATTATGACCTGCCCTGGAACCCGAACCGCCTCGAACAGCGCTTTGGACGCATCCACCGGATCGGGCAGCATGAGGTCTGTCACCTCTGGAATCTGGTAGCCAGTGAAACCCGTGAGGGCGATGTATATCACCGGCTGCTCAAGAAGCTGGAAGTGGAGAGCGCGGCGCTCAACGGCCGGGTCTTCGACATCTTGGGCGAAGTCTTTGAAGATATCAGCCTGAAGGAGCTGCTGCTGCAGGCGATCCAGTACGGGGACCGGCCCGAGGTGCGGGCGCGTCTCGGTCAGCGTGTTGAGATGGCCCTGGACCATGATCACCTGCGCGCAATCTTAGAGCGGAATGCGCTCGCTCAGGAGAGCATGAGCGCCGATCGCCTGTTCCACGTGAAGGAAGAGATGGAGAAGGCGGAAGCCCGGCGCCTGCAGCCCTACTTTGTGCGCTCTTTCTTTATGAAAGCCTTCTCTGCATTGGGTGGAAGCATCCATCCCCGCGAGGCCGCCCGGTATGAGATCAGCCATGTACCGGCCTCTATCCGGGAGCGAGACCGGCTGATCACCGGGCGCAACCGCCGGGAACTCACCCCGGTGCTGAAGCGCTACGAGCGGGTCTGCTTCACGAAAGAGGCGGTCCGTCCGCTGGAGAAGCCCGGCGTCCCCTTTGCGATCATGCTCCATCCGGGACATCCTCTGATGCTGGCGGTGAGCGACGTGGTGCTGGAACAGCATGACAACCTGCTGCGCCAGGGCGCTGTGCTGATGGACCCGGCGGACGATGGCGACGAACCGCATCTTCTCTTCATGCTGACCCACGAGGTCAAGTCGGGCGATGGACAGGTGCTGTCCAAACGACTTCAGTTTGTCCGGGTGGCGCGGGATGGCGGGGCGGCCTTTGCCGGGTGGGCGCCGCATCTTGACCTGGAGCCGCTGGCGCCTGCGGACCGGGCACTGCTCCAGGATGTGCTTTCGGCGCCGTGGATACGAACCGATCAGGAACAGCGGGCACTCGCGCTGGCGGCCGGGACACTGGCGCCGGAGCATTTTAGAGAAGTGGCGGACCGCCGGATCGCGCACGTAGACCGGACCCTGTCGGCGGTCCATGAACGACTGACGCGGGAGATAGAGTTCTGGTCCGACCGGTGGCTGAAACTGAAGGAAGATGGGGAGGCCGGCAAGGATACCCGTCTGAATCTGGAGAATGCCCGCCGGACGGTAGCCGACCTGGGAAGCCGCCTGGAAAACCGGAAGAAGGAACTCCTATCAATGCGGCACGTGACTTCCGCCACGCCGGTGGCCCTGGGCGGAGCGCTGGTAATCCCGGCCGGGCTGCTGCGCCGGCGGCGAGGCGAACCCGCTATTGACCCGGTATCCGCTGATCCTATAGCTCGCAGCCGCATCGAGCGCCTGGCGATGGAGGCGGTACGCCGGGCAGAAGAGTCCTGCGGCTGCGTGGTGGTGGATGTGTCCGCGCAAAAATGTGGCTGGGACCTGACTTCGTACCCGCCGGCGACCGGTGGGAAGCAGCCGGAAGCCCGGCATATTGAAGTAAAGGGCCGGATACAGGGCGCCACGACGGTGACAATCACCCGGAATGAGATCCTCTACGCCCTGAACCAGGCCGATAAGTTCGTCCTGGCCATTGTCCTCGTGGCTGAAGATGACGCGACAGAAGGCCCACACTACATTATGAACCCATTTGATGTGGAGCCTGGTTGGGGCGTCTCATCCATTAATTTCGATCTCATGAAACTGCTGGCGATCGCCGGGAATGGCAGCAGCATACAGAGGGCGGATTATGCAACTTAGCAGCGTTACACTCAGCAACTTTCGGTGTTTTGAGCGCCTGGAGGTTCCGCTGCATCCGCGCCTGACGGTTTTGGTAGCAGAAAACGGCGGTGGCAAGACAGC
>DASRZA010000393.1:0-40668 GCA_035686845.1 Armatimonadota bacterium
ATCTCCAGCAGTTCGCCCAACTGCTCCAGAACCGCGGCGACCTCTGAATTTTTCACCCGTCTCCTCCTCAACCACGAGGTTTCGTCAATTGCGGGCGAAGTTTCGCCCCATTAATTTCCTCATGCGCATACGGTTTCGTCACAAGAGCGGTTTCTCCCTTTGGATGAGGTAGCGTTTTATTGGCATTCCAGGTTTAATCCATCGTGCTTCGTAGCTCGATCCGCGTAATCACCAGGATTCCGCTATTTCATTGCAGAAGTCCGTATGTGTCGGAGAACTCTGTACCGATCCGTACGGTTCCTGAGAAACGCTGCACTCGGCGCCATTTATCCGGCACGCGCCCTATTTCGAGACTGCCGCTTTCCTGGTATCATGATTGCGGTTTGTGATAAAGCTGGCCTCCGGACACGCAGGGAAACGCGAGCAGGGGCCCCGTGATCGTCGGAAGCGCCGCAGCCGGGTCTGTGGAGTGGATTGAAGTGGCTATATGGTTTAGGCGTGGGGGAACCTTGGGATGCTGGTGAGGATTTTTGGACATGCCGTCTCTACGGACCTGCTGACGCACTGGATTGGTTGGAATCTCTTCCTGGCGATCATTCCGGTTGGGTTGGGCTATCTGATGCTCGCGGTGGTGGAGCGGCGCGGGCCAAAAAACATGGCTGCAGCGTCTCTCGCCATCGTTCTGATCTTCCTGGCGTGGCTCGCTTTTGTCCCGAACACCTGTTATCTCATCACCGAATGGAAGCATTTTTTGGATAACGTCGTGAGCAACGACCTGTACCGGGACTCGGTTACCGGCTCGGCGAAGCTGACGGTCTGCCTGCAGGCGCTCTTTTACTTTTTCTACAGCGGCGCGGGGGTGCTCTGTTTTGTGCTGGCGCTCCGACCCGTCGAGCGGGCGCTCCGCCATACTAAAATCTCGTTCACAGCCATCGCGGCGCCGCTCTTTATGCTGATATCCCTGGGTGTCTACCTTGGCCGGGTGGTGCGCCTCAATTCATGGGACCTGGTAACCCGGCCCGGCAGAGTATTCAATGCCGTCGGCCATGTTTTCACGCATAGAATACTGATCGTCGTTGTCGTAATGTTCGGACTGCTCCTCTGGGGGCTCTATGAAGCCCTGGATATCTGGATGGATGGAGTCTCCGCCCGGTGGAAACAATGGCGGCTCGACCGGGCGCAGCGGTTATGAGCGAATCGATCTCATCCACACCCGTTACTGCGATTGTCCTGGCCGCCGGCGCCTCTAAACGGATGGGCGCCCCAAAACTGGCGCTTCCTTTCGCTGGTTCGACCATCTTGGAGACCACACTCAGTCATCTCCTTGAAGGCGGCGTGGACGAGATCATTTTAGTTGTGGGTCTGGACGAAGGTGTTGAAAAGATCGCCCGGTCGCACGGCGAAAGGTGTATCCGAACCGTTCACAACCGGAACCCGGAGGCCGGAATGCTGCGATCCGCGCAGATTGGAGTGGAGGCGACGTCGCCGGAGCGAGATTTTATGATTGCGCTGGCCGACCAGCCAACCGTTCCCGCTATTATGATTCGCCGGTTAATCGAAACGTTCAGTCAGCGCCGGCCGGACGTTCTTGTTCCGGTCTTTGCCGGCAAACGCGGCCATCCACTGCTCCTCTCCCACCGTCTACGCCAGCCGCTCCTCGATCTCGGCGCCGAGTCCACGCTCCGCGATCTCGTTCATGCCTATCCCATTGTGGAGTGCTCTGTCGAGACCGACGACATTCATCGCGATATTGATACGAAGGAGCGGTATGAGGAGGAAGTCCGGAGGACGGATTTCGGTCGCCTGCGCGCTCCTCGGCTATAATGAAACGGCAGACCCCGTGCGATTTACCGGGGCCCATTACGATATTGCGCGGCCGACGCGTGTTTGCGATGCTTTATTGGGCGTCTGTTGTTCGCTGAAGTAAGCCGCCAACCGCCGCCGGTGATACAATCTTTAAGGGCACCCGGTGTTGAAGCGCGCTCATGACGCTTAAGCTTCGCAGTGGCGCTCCTGGCGTGTACGGCCTTCAGGGATTGACTGGCCGGCGCCGATTGACTTTCGTGCAGAGGATCCGGTATGGAGCAATGGCTCCCTGTTCTCATCATCTTCGGGCTGGCCGCGGCGGTCGCGGTGGGGCTTTCAACGGCGAGCCAGTGGCTGGGTCTTAAGCGCCCCAACGCGGATAAACTCCGGCCGTATGAGTGCGGCGTGCCGCCGGTGGGGGATGCCAACGAACGGCATTCGGTCCGGTTCTACCTGATCGGCATGTTGTTCATTCTGTTCGATGTCGAAATCATCTTTCTCTATCCCTGGGCGGCGGTCTATCGCAGTCTTAAGTTGTTCGGGTTGATAGAAATGCTGATTTTCATCGCGATTTTAGTGCTCGGATATATCTACGCGTGGAAGAAGGGAGCGCTCGATTGGCAATAGCGGGCAAGAAGAATACGCCGGCTGCCGGCGAGGAGATGGCTGTCACCACGCGGGTTGACGCTGTCTTCGATTGGGCGGTGAACTGGTCCCGCAAATCATCGATCTGGCCGGTCACTTTCGGACTCGCCTGCTGCGCCATCGAGATGATGGCGACCGCGTCGGCCCGGTTCGACATCAGCCGGTTCGGCCAGGAGGTGTTCCGATCTTCGCCGCGGCAGTCAGATCTAATGATTGTGGCGGGCCGCGTGAGCAAGAAGATGGCGCCGGTGCTTCGCCGGATCTATGATCAGATGCCGGAGCCAAAATGGGTGATTGCGATGGGCGATTGCGCGAGCAGCGGCGGCGTTTTTAACAATTACGCGATCCTGCAGGGGGTAGACCTGATTGTGCCGGTGGATGTCTATGTCCCCGGATGTCCTCCCCGGCCCGAGGAGCTGATCTACGGGATCATGAAGCTTCAGGAGAAGATTGACTCACAGCACGGGACTTTCCGACCGCTTACGGAATCGGCCGTGAATGCGCAGCGTCGTCTGGAGGGCGAATGAGCGACAGCGCCCCGGCCGCCGCGGATACGCCTGCTGAGTCGCCTGAGCCGCCGCCTGAGCATCCGTTGGTCGTGGCGCTGCGGGAGGGTGTAACCGGTCTGAGCGGCGTAACCGTTACGGAATCTCGTGGGATGACGCTGGCGCATATTCCGGACGCCGGCCGGATCGTTGATGTTTGCCGTTTCCTCAAGACCGACGGGGATTGGGAATTCGTGATGCTCATCGATATCGTCGCGGTGGATCATCGTGATTCCGAGCCGCGGTTCGGTCTTACGTACACTCTCCATTCGATTTCCAAGAACCAGCGTATCTTCCTGAAGATACGCGTTCCAGGCGGCGCCGCGGTGGTTCCCACGATGACCACGCTTTGGAGTGGCGCCAACTGGATGGAGCGAGAGGTTTTTGACATGTTCGGCGTGCGGTTTGCCGGCCATCCGGACCTCCGCAAGATCCTCACCCCGGATGACCTGGAAGGGCACCCGCTCCGGAAGGATTTTCCCCTGGGCAACGTGGATGTCTGGCCCGAGGGCGCCGATACAAATGTGGCGCGCTGATGGCGCCCTGCTAAAAGCTGAGACGAGAGAATGACCGATATCGAGCTGCGTCCATCCCGGGACCTTGACGCTGAAACGCTGACCATTAACATGGGGCCGCAGCACCCGAGCACCCATGGGGTGCTGCGCCTGGTGTTGGAGCTGGATGGCGAGACAGTCGTGAACTGCCAGCCGGTCGTGGGCTATCTTCATACCGGCATCGAGAAAGAGCTGGAGTATAAGACCTTTCAACAGGGGATGGTGCTCACCGACAGGATGGATTATACGGCCGCGAGCTGCAATAATCTGGCCTACGCGCTGGCGGTAGAGAAGTTGATCGGGATTCAAATTCCGCCCCGCGGCCAGATGGTCCGGGTCATGATCGCGGAGATGTCCCGCCTCACCGGTCACATGATCTGGGTGGGCACGCACGCGCTCGATCTGGGCGCAATGACGGTTTTCCTCTACTCCATGCAGGACCGTGAGCGCTTCATGGATCTGATCGAAATGGCTTCGGGCCACCGGCTCACGCCAACCTATATCCGTGTTGGGGGCCTCTCGGATGATCTGCCGGATGGCTGGCTGGAGAACGCCCGGGAGGTGGTGGCGCTGCTGCCGGGCATGATCGACCAGTATGAGGGTCTGCTGACCAACAACGCCATCTGGATGAGCCGCACGCAGGGCATTGGAACGATCACGGCGGCCGAGGCGCTCGACCTGGGACTGACGGGACCCTCGCTCCGTGGGAGTGGCGTCGCGTATGATGTTCGGAAGGCGCTCCCGTATTGCGGGTACGAGAACTTCGACTTTAAGATTCCGGTCGGCGAGACTGGGGATGTTTTCGATCGTTATCTGGTTCGGGTTGCTGAAATGCGGCAGAGCGCGTCTATATTGAAGCAGGCGCTCGACAATTTGCCCGATGGGCCTTACGACTGCCAGGACGCGAAATACATTCGGCCGCCGAAAATCGAGACGATGCTCCGCATGGAGCAGCTCATACACCATTTCCTGTTGGTTACTGAGGGGTTTAAGGCCCCTCGAGGCGAGGCTTATGTCGCCACGGAGGGCGCCAAGGGTGAGCTCGGGTTTTACGTGGTGGGAGATGGCAGCAATAAGCCATACCGGGCGCACATGAGATCGCCGTCCTTTATTAATCTCCAGGCGCTGCCCAAAATGTGCGTGGGTCGGATGGTAGCCGACGTGGTGGCCTGCATCGGCAGCCTGGATATTGTGCTGGGAGAGGTAGACCGTTGATGGCATCGGTGAGTGAAACTGAAACGCATCGCCAATCCGGCGAATCGGTTCTCTCGGACGCCGCGAGGGCGAAGATTCAAGAGCTGATCGGGCGGTTTCCGCAGAAGAGATCGGCGCTGCTGCCGAGTCTCTGGGTGGTGCAGGATGAGAATGGCTGGCTCTCCCCGGAAGCGATGGAGGAGGTCGCCGATCTGCTCGACTTAGAGCCGGTGCAGGTGGAGGAGACCGCTTCCTTTTACACCATGTATTTCAGGCAGCCGGTCGGCAAATATGTGGTGGACATCTGCACGAATATCGCCTGCATGTTGAACGGCGGTTATGAGTTGTCCCGGGCGGTGCAGGCCAAGCTTGGAATCAAGCCGCACGAAACGACCGGCGATGGCCTGTTTACGCTGCGAGAGGTGGAGTGTATCGCCGCCTGTGATAAGGCGCCCTGCGCTCAGATCAATTACGAATACTATGAGAACCTGACACCGGAGAGCCTGCTGCGTACGCTCGATTCCCTCGCCGCTGAAGCCGCCGGTCAGCGGAAGGCAGGAACCTAAACGAATGCCTGTTGCAAAGGTAGTAAGCCAGTTTTTTGACGTCGACAATATTCAGGACCTCGACGTCTTCGAGAAGCAGGGTGGTTACGAGGCGGCGCGAAAATCTTTGACGGAGATGGATCCTTCGTCGATTACGGCGGTGGTGAAAGATTCGAATCTGCGCGGCCGGGGCGGCGCCTATTTTGCGACCGGGGTGAAGTGGGGCCTGATGGCAAAAGGATCGCCGCTCCCCAATTACCTCATCTGCAACTCCGATGAGAGCGAGCCGTGTACCTTCTCGGATCGCTGGAAGATGAAATCTTGCCCTCACCAGTTGATCGAGGGAATGATTATCACGGCGTTTGCGATCCAGGCGCACAAATCGTATATCTACATGCGTGGCGAGTTTCGAGACTGCCAGCGGATTGTGGACCGGGCCATCGCGCAGGCGTACGAGAAGGGATATTTAGGCAAGGGGATCTTCGGGACCGACTTCGATCTCGACATGCAAACGCACATGGGCGCGGGCGCGTATATTTGTGGTGAGGAGTCGGCGCTCATTGAATCGCTGGAAGGCAAACGCGGCTTTCCGCGGATCAAGCCGCCGTACTTCCCACCGGCGAAGGGTCTCTACATGGCCCCGACGACGGTGAATAACTGCGAGACGCTGATGAACATCCCGCCCATTATCACCAAAGGCGCGGATTGGTTCAAGACGATGGGCACTGAAAAGGCGCCGGGAACACGCTGTTTTGGAATCAGCGGGCACGTGAACCGGCCGGGCCCCATTGAATTGGAGATGGGGACGACGCTCCGGGAGATTATCGAGGAGCACGCGGGAGGGGTTCGGGGTGGGAAGGCTTTGAAAGCGGTCATGCCCGGAGGCCTTTCGTCCGGCGTGCTTTCCGCTCAGGAATTGGACACCCCCATGGATCCCGAGAGCCTGGGCAAGTTGGGGACCATGCTTGGAACCGGCGCGGTGACCGTCATGGATGAGACGACCTGTATCGTGCGGGTTGTCCTCCGGTGCGCGCAGTTTGCGCGGGAGGAATCGTGCGGCCAGTGTACGCCATGCCGTGATGGCACCGATTGGCTGGAACGCCTGATGCAGCGGATGGAGAGCGGCGAGGGGCAGTTGAATGATATTCCGCTGTTAATGGACGTCTGCCACAACATTACGGATGGTTTCCGGTTTCGCACGATCTGCGGTATGGGCGTGACCGACGCGTTCCCGGTTACAACCGGTCTGAAATACTTTAAGGACGAATTCGAGGCGCACATCGCCCAGCGCGGGTGTCCGTTTAACTAGCGTTCTTTTCACCACCGAGATACAGAAGGCACGGAGAAAAGCTAAGCCCGGAGAAGTTTCGTATCACAGGACACCTACGACCTAACACCTGATACTGTTACCTGGTACCTAATACCTGGTACCTAATACCTAAGACCTAAGAAGCTGACATGCCAACACTGAAGATAGACGGTAAAGAGATCACAGTTGATAAAGGGACGACGATCTTACAGGCGGCGCGAAAGCTGGGTGTGGAGATTCCGGTCTTCTGCTACCACGATAAGCTAGAGCCAATGGGCGCCTGCCGCGTTTGTATGGTGGAAGCGGTGACTCCCCGGGGACCGGCGCTGGTGATCGCGTGCGCAACCGACGCTTCGGACGGGTTGGTGGTGAATACGCAGGCGCCGGGCGCGGTGAAGGAGCGAAACGGCGTCATTGAGTATATCCTTGCGAATCATCCACTCGACTGCCCGGTTTGCGACCGCGGCGGGGAGTGTGATCTGCAGGATAACACGTTCCGGTTTGGCCCCGGTATTAGTCGGTTCGATCTTCCCAAGCGGGTCTGGGATGATTATGACATGGGGCCCTATATCGCCCGCTGTCAGAACCGCTGCATCCGCTGTTACCGATGCGTTCGTTATTATACGGAGATCGTCGGAAAGCCGGAATTGGGTGCTTATACTCGCGGCTGCACCACCGAAATCCGCACGTTCAATGACCGGCATCTGGATTTTGGGATGAGCGGCAATCTGTCAGAAGTCTGCCCGGTTGGCGCGCTGTTGGATAAGACCTATCTGCATCGCGGCAGGCCGTGGGAGATCAGAGATGGTGTAACGACCTGCGCTCACTGCAGCTATGGCTGCACCATGCGGGCGGGGGTGCGGCAGGGCAAAATCCTGCGAGTGAAACCATTTGATAACGAGGAAGTGAACGAGGTTTGGCTCTGCGACCGAGGTCGTTTCGCCCATACGCGCACACGTCCCGAGCGAATCTCCTCGCCAATGATTCGTAAGGGCGATAAGTTCGAGGCGGTGTCATGGGAAGAGGCCGCCGCCGCCGCTGCGAAAGAGTTGAAAGCGATTATCGCTTCGGATGGTCCCGACGCAATCGGCGGGATAACCTCCGGACGGCCTACCAACGAAGACCTTTACGCCTTCCAGAAATTCTTCCGGGCCGTGATTGGAACGAATAACGTGGCCCATCGCTTTCAACCAATGGGGAGCGCGTTCTTAGCGGCGTTCGGCGTGGAAGCGGCGACCAATTCGATTGTGGGGTTGGAGAAGAGCGCGGCGTTCTTCGTGATCGGCGCCGACATTACACAGACGCAGCCGGTGATGGCGAGCCGGATTCGGAAGGCGGTCCGCAAGGGCGCCCGGTTCCTCACCGCTGACAGCCGCCGGCTTCGCTATAATATGCCGCAGATCACGACGAGCCTGCGCTATAAGTCAGGATCGGCTGCGGCGCTGCTGCTCGGAATGGTGCGGGTGCTCTTCGAGGAGAACCTGGTGGACCTGGCCGCGGCCAAGCCTCGAATCCCGGACCTGGAGGGTCTTCAGCGAGCGGTGGCTGAATATACGCTCGATACGGTAGCGACACAGACCGGTATCGAAGCACAAACGATTCAGGATACGGCGCGGATCTTAGCGACTTCCAACGGTGTCACTTTTCTTTTTGGGGAAGAAGTACTGGAGAGTCCCTCGGCGCCTGCGGCGGTTTCGGCGCTCGTTGCGCTGGCCCTGCTTACGGGAAGTGTGGGCCGGGAGGACGCGGGGCTCGTTCCAATTGTCCAGGATTGCAATGCGCAGGGCGCCAACGATATGGGTGTCCGGCCGGATCTGCTGCCCGGTTATGCGCCCGTGGCAGATCCGGACGCGAGGACGCGGATGGGATCCCTTTGGGGCTCGCCGGTTCCGGCAGGGCCCGGATTGGGCTTTGCGGAGATGTTGGCGGCGGCGGCGTCGGGCAAGTTGAAGGCGCTCTACCTGATGGGAAATGATCTGCTCAAGCAGCGTCCGGAGCCCGAAACGGAGGCGGCGCTGAAGGCAGCCCGGCTCTTGATTGTGCAGGACCTCTACATGACGGAAACCGCGAAATTGGCGCATATTCTGCTTCCCGCTCGTTCTTATCATGAAAAGCAGGGGACCTTCACGAGTATTGAGCGGCGCGTCCAGGCGATCCGGGAGATCGTCCCCGTGGAGGGCGGAGCGCGCCCCGTCTGGCGGATCGTAAGCGATATCGCGAACGCGGTGGGCAAGGATCTGGGACTCCGTTCCGCCGAAGGGATACTTCAGGAAATCGGTCAGGCTTCGCCGCAGTACGCGCGCATCAGTTACGATACGCTCGGAACCTTTGGGAAAACATGGGCGATCCCATCGCCTGACTCAGAGCCTGCGTCTGAGCCTGTGACGGCTGAGAGCGCGCCGGTGGAGGCGCGCTGATGGAGCTGATCCCGCTGGTGGAGGCGCGTTGATGGATACGCTGATCCTATTGGTGGAGGCGCGGTAATGGATACGTTGATCCTGTTGGTGGAGGCGTGCCGATGGACTCGCTAATCCTCTTGGGGAAGGTGATTGTCGCGCTGCTGATTCCGGCAACAATGGTTCCCGTGCTGATCTACGCGGAGCGGAAGATCGTGGCCTGGATCCAGATCCGGATCGGGCCGAACCGGGTGGGGCCGGCGGGACTGATGCAGCCGATCGCGGATGCGCTGAAACTGCTGCTGAAAGAAGATCTCACCCCATTGAGCGCGGATAAAGTAGTGTTCGCGATAGCGCCGATTGTGATGCTGATACCGGCGCTGATTACTTTTGTGGTGATCCCGTACGCTCCTCCGCTGCAGGGCCACAAGCCGCATCTGGATACGCTAGCCGGCGCCGACCTCAACATTGGGATTCTTTACTACCTGGCCGTCACGTCAATGGGTATTTATGGCGTGTTTCTCGCCGGGTGGTCTTCCAATAACAAGTATTCGCTGATGGGCGGGCTGCGGTCTTCGGCGCAGATGTTGAGTTACGAGACCTCAATGGGTCTCTCGATTCTGCCGGTGTTGATGATTACCGGATCGCTGCGGATGAGCGATATTATCAATACACAGGCGGACTGCTGGTTCTGCGTGCCGCTATTCTTGGCCTTTATCACCTATTTCATCACGGGGGTCGCTGAGACGAACCGGTCGCCGTTCGATCTTCCGGAGGCTGAGTCGGAGCTGGTGGCCGGGTACCATACGGAGTACAGCAGTTTTCGGTTCGCCATGTTCTTCATGGGTGAATATGCGAACATGGTGACGGTGTCGGCGATCACCACTACGCTCTTTTTAGGCGGATGGGGACCATTTATCGGGGGACTGGGGCCGTTTAGCTGGATCCTGTCCCTCTTCTGGTTCCTGATCAAGATGTTCTTCTTCCTGTTCATCTTCTTCTGGCTGCGAGCGACGCTGCCGCGATTCCGTTACGATCAGCTGATGTATTTCGGCTGGAAAGTGCTGCTGCCGCTGACGCTGACGAATGTCATGGTGACGGCGGTCATTCTACTTTTCTTCCCGCCGGCGACGCAGCCGGGACCGCTGGGACTGATTTCAAAGCTGAGTTTCGATCAGCCGTTTGTATGGATCATGCTGGTGTCGCAGTTGGTTCTTATCGTGATCGCGCTCGCTCTGACTTCGGCCCGCCTGCCCGGAGCGCGGCGCGGCGTGCGGCTGGTGGACCCGTCGCGGGAGACAACCCTGGTTGCGGCGCCGCGAGGATAACCAGTACAATTCAGTTCAAATCTGCCGGACCGGTTCCGGTGTTGGTCGCCCCCATTATTGGGGATCCAGGGGCCAGCGACCAACACCGGAGGACGTTCGCCGTGGGCATAGCCGCACTGGTTGGGACGCTGCGGGCACAGTTTTTCAATGAGACAAGAGGAGTTTTTGAATGGCAGGTCTTCTGAGACCCATACAGCCGATTCTCCAGGGTTTGGGGATTACGGCGCGGCATATTACCCGGCCAAAGGTGACGGTACAATACCCTGAGCAGCGACGTAAGCTGCCAAAAAGGTTTCGCGGCCGTCTCTATCTGAGGCGGTGGGATAACGGACTGGAGCGGTGCGTCGGCTGCTCCCTCTGCGCAGGCGCGTGCCCGGCCGAGGCGATCTACGTGGAGGCTGCGGCGAATACACCCGAGCACCGGGTGAGCCCTGGCGAGCGTTACGCAAGCGTCTACAAGATCAACATGCTTCGATGTATCTTCTGCGGTTACTGCGTGGAGGCGTGTCCGGTGCGGGCGCTTGGGATGACCGATATCTTTGAGCTGGCGGACTACTCCCGAGGCGACTTTATTTATGACAAGGAGCGGCTGCTCGAGCCGGCGCCTAACACCTACGAGAAGGAGGACCCTTCTCCATGATCGTAATCTGGCTGTTGATTGCGTTTGTGGCATTGACCTCCGCGCTGCTGGTGATCGTCCTTGATAACCCGGTTCACAGCGCGCTGAGCCTCGTGGTGACGCTGCTGTCGGTGGCCTGCTTTTACGCCATGCTGCTGGCGCCTTTTGTGGCGATTGTCCAGGTAGTGATTTACGCTGGCGCCATCATGGTGCTGTTCCTATTCGTGATTATGCTCCTGAATCTCCATCGTGAAGAGGGCGGCGTGCGAGCCAAGCCGTGGGTGAGATACCTGGCGATTTTGTTCGGACTGCTGACGGCCGGGTCACTCTGTATTGCAGTTGTGAATTCGACGGTCCACGATGCGAAGATCGCCAATGTTTACCAGTTCGGGAGCCCGCAGCAGATTGGTTTTTCGTTGTTCCGGGTCTATCTGCTGCCTTTCGAGATTACGTCGCTGCTGCTTACGGTGGCCCTGGTGGGCGCCATTCTCCTGGCGCGACGCAAGTTCTGAATGACGCAAGTTCTGAATCAGGAATGACTGTATGCTGAACTATGTGCCAGTCGGCGCCTATTTGGTCATGAGCGCTGTTCTCTTTACCGTCGGGATGGTGGGCGTGCTGATCCGTCGGAACGCGCTAATCATCTTCATGTCCGTCGAGCTGATGCTCAACGCGGCTAACCTGAGCTTTGTGGCGTTCGCACGGATGTTAGGGCAGATCGACGGTCAGATCTTCGTCTTTTTTGGCATGAGCGTGGCCGCTGCGGAGGTGGCGGTGGGACTGGCGATTGTGATCGCGTTGTTCCGGAACAAGCAGACCACCGACGTGGCCGACATCAATATCCTGAAGTGGTAGGGCGCGGGCGCCGGGCATAACTCAAAGAGGCCATGTTGATTGATCGGGGCGTTGTCTAGGGCGCCTTTAAGGACTTCTGAATGTACTTACCGCTCCTCTGGCTGATACCTCTGCTGCCGCTCTTGGCCTGCGTGATCAACGCGCTGGCGGGCAAGCGCATGGGGAAGAGCTTCACGAACGTCTGGGCCGTTGGCTCGGTCTGGGCCTCGTGCATCTTCGCTCTCTACTTCGTGGTGGCGTACGTGCCGTATGCGCCGCGAGCGTACGAGACGCTGGCGCCGTTTTACTGGTTCGCTTCCGGCCAGCTTCATCTTCAGTTCGGGCTCTTGCTGGACCCGCTCTCGATGGTGATGATCCTGATCGTCACTTTCGTCAGCGCGCTAATCCATACGTATTCTATCGGTTACATGGCCGATGACCCGGGCTACAACCGCTATTTCTGCTACCTGAATCTGTTTGTGTTTTCCATGCTCATGTTGGTGTTGGGGAACAGCTTCCTGACACTTTTTGTGGGCTGGGAAGGTGTGGGGCTCTGTTCGTATCTCCTTATCGGATTCTGGTACGATAGGCAGTCAGCGACGGATGCGGGCAAGAAGGCGTTTATCGTCAACCGGGTGGGTGACTGGGCGTTCGTGGTGGGAATGGCGCTGACGTTCTACGTGTTTACCCCGCGCGTTAGTTTCGGCGACGGCCTCAGATTTGGACCGGTTTTTCAGACGGTGATCAGCGTGGCTCACAGTCCGGGTGGACTGACTGGATCGCTTCGGCTGGTACCGGCGATCGCGGTGCTGCTGTTTGTTGGGGCCATGGGAAAATCGGCGCAGCTTCCTCTTCTGTATGTCTGGCTGCCGGACGCGATGGAGGGTCCCACGCCGGTGAGCGCCTTAATCCACGCGGCGACGATGGTGACGGCCGGCGTTTACATGGTGGCCCGGTGCCACGTGTTCTATCTGGCGTCGCCGGGGGCGATGACGCTGGTGGCATGGATTGGCCTGGCGACGGCGTTTGTGGCGGCGACAACGGCCACGGTTCAAACTGACATCAAGCGGGCGCTCGCCTATTCCACGATCAGCCAGATTGGATATATGTTCATCGGCGCGGGTGTTGGGGCCTTCACCTACAGTATTTTCCATCTTATGACACACGCCTTCTTCAAGGCGCTGCTCTTTTTGGGCGCAGGCGCGGTGATTCACGGCATGCACAATGAGCAGGACATGCGCAAGATGGGCGGGCTGCACAAGAAGATGCGGCCGGTCGCCATTCAGATGGGTATCGCGGTTTTAGCGATCTCCGGCTTTCCCTTTCTCTCCGGCTTTGTAAGTAAGGACCTGATTTTGGGTGCGGCCGCCGGGACGAATTTCTGGCTCTGGTTTATGGGCACGGTCACGGCTTTTATCACGGCGTTCTATATGTGCCGGCTCTGGCTGATGACTTTCTGGGGCGAGGAGCACTGGCAGGATACGCTGCGGCATGCGGCGCAAGGCGATCACGGCGCCGCCGAACCGGAGGGCGAGCCGGAGCTTCACCCGACCCCGGCGGTGATGTTGTACCCGATGTGGGTGCTGGCGTTCTTGAGCCTGGTCGGGGGCGCGGCGTACTGGGCGCTGAATTCGTTCCTGAACCCGATATTTGGGGATTATGGATCGGCGCCCGAGCGGCAGGCGTTCGCTCCGGAATGGACGATGATGTTGATTGCGGGCATCGTCTTTTTCATCGGGGCCTGGGTCGCCTGGATCCATTACGGCAAGAGCAACGTGGAGCCGAAGGCATGGATGAAAAAGAATCCGGGCGTTTACGACTTCCTGCTGCGAGCCTGGTACATCGATTATTATGCGCACACCGCGTTCGCGATTGGCGGTGAGATGGCCGCCCGAGCGGCGTACGAGGATATTGAAGTGATGGGGATTGACCAGGGCGCGTCGAACGGTCTGGCAAGGGGCGCTCTCTCGATTGGCCGGCAGTTCCGCTGGGCGCAAACTGGCGTTACGGCTGACTACGCGCTCGCGATGGCGTTCGGCGTGGTCTGCATGGTTGTATATTTCCTTCTGAGGTAACGGATGAATATTCCCTGGCTCTCGATCATTCTCTGGCTTCCGCTCGCAGCGGGTCTGATCGCGCTCCTGCTTCCGCGCGGAACTCGCGCCAAAGGTGACATGGCGGCGCTTGTCGCTATTATCGGCGCCATTATCACGCTGGCGCTGTCGGTTCTGGTCTATATCCGGTTCGATAACGCGCTTTCGAGCTACCAGTTCGAAGAGAATGTCAATTGGCTCCCGAGCGTGGGCGCCAGCTACCATCTCGGCGTAGATGGAATCAGCCTTGGGCTGATGCTCCTGACGGCGTTCCTGGCGCCGCTCGTTCTCCTCTACCTGGCGAACCGGAGCGATAGTAGCGGAAGCATATATTTCGCCATACTGGCGCTGGAGACGAGTCTGTTAGGCGTGCTGCTGTCGGCGGATCTGCTGCTTTTTTACGTCTTCTGGGAGGCGATGCTGATACCGATGTACTTCCTGATCTCGGTCTGGGGCGGTGAGCGCCGGGCCTACGGCAGCTTGAAGTTCATTCTATACATGATGGTGGGATCGCTGCTGATGTTGGTGGGGATCCTCTGGTTTTACTGGTGGTATCACGCGCACGTTGGGCCATTTACGTTCAATCTCTCCGACTGGATCCTGATGAATGGGACGCCGGGGGCACGGATTCCGCATGACGTGCAGCTCTGGATGTTCGGGTTCTTTTTTATCTCGTTCGCAATCAAGGTTCCGCTGTTCCCATTCCATAGCTGGCTGCCCGACGCGCAGGCGGAGGGGCCGGTTGCGTTCAACGTGATGCTCGTCGAAGTGGGCGCGTACGCGTTTATCCGGTTCTGCCTGCCGCTCTTTCCGGCGGCGTCGCTGACCTGGGCGCCTGCGATCATGACGCTCGCGGTGATCAACGTCATCTACGGCGCGGTGATGGCGATTGTGCAGCAGGATATGAAGCGCCTTTTTGCCTACGCGGGGATGTCGCACGCCGGGTTTATCATATTAGGGATCTTCTCATTGACCCAGCAAGGCATCGAGGGAAGCATCCTTTACATGATCAACAGCGGTCTCACCGGGGCCGGGCTCTTCTTCATCGCCGACCTGCTGTACCGGCGGCGCGGAAGCCGGGCTATCCGAGATTTCGGCGGGATGGCGGCCGCCGCGCCTGTCTTCTTCTTTGTTTTCATGGTGACGGCGCTGGCGGCGATTGGTCTGCCGGGCCTGAACGGATTTACGAGCGAGTTTTTGGTGCTCGTGGGGGCCATACGGGCGAACGCGGTCTCTCCGGTCTTTGGATATTTTGCGGCGTCCGGTGTCGTTCTCTCTTCGATCTATATGCTCTGGATGTTCCAGCGTGTGATGTATGGCCGGCGGCCGGCCCCGCTGGATGGAGTGGCAGATCTTCAGCCGGATGAGAACACCACCCTATGGCCGCTGATAGCGACGTTCATTCTGATCGGAGTCTGGTCGGCGCTGGTGACGCAGCCGATGCAGCCGTCGGTGAATGCGACGATCAGCGCGATTGATCGCGGCGCAGGTCCAACGCAGACCGCGCCGGCGCTGGATCTTCTAATGCCAGGAGCTGGAATGGGAGCAATGACCCGATGAATACGCCCGGTGATGTCTATCTCGTGATCCTGCTGCCTGCGCTTCTGCTGGTTGTGATGGCGCTGGTGGTGATCCTGGTGGAGGCGTTCTTCCCGGAGAGCTTTTTGGGGTTCCCCACGCGCTTGGCGACAGCGGGGCTGGCGCTGATTGGATTTTTGGCGGCCGGTGTGACCGCGGGGGCAAACTGGGGCACGCCTGGGCTTCAGGTTGAGGATAATTCGGGAATGATTATTCTCGATCATTACACGCTGTTCCTGACGATGATCTTCTGCCTCGGCGGCGTTCTCACGGTGCTCATCTCCATCCGTTATCTGGAGGATACCGGAGCGGCGGTCGGAGAATATTACTGTCTGCTGCTTTTTGCCACTGCCGGGGCTTATTTCATGGCCGCGGCGAACCACCTTATCGTTGTGTTTCTCGGGTTGGAAGTTCTCTCGGTCGCCATTTATCCGCTGGCGGGATTCCTCCGCCGCGACCGGCGATCCAATGAGGCGTCGCTGAAGTACTTTCTGCTGGGCGCGTTCTCGAGCGCTTTTCTGCTCTATGGAATTGCGCTCATCTACGGCGCGACGGGCCTGGGCCGGCTGCAGATGGCCGCGGCGCCTGGCGCTTCGGGCGCGGTGTCGGGTCTGGCCCGGTTGATGCTTGCGCTGGGGCCGCTGCGGTTCGATCAGATCATCGGGTATGTGTTGACGCGAGGTTCGTACGCGCCGGTGTTTTGGGCCGGGGTTGCGCTGCTGCTGGTGGGATTCTGCTTTAAGGCGGCGCTCTCGCCATTCCATATGTGGACGCCGGACGTTTATGATGGCGCGCCCACGCCGGTGACGGCGTATATGTCGGCCGTTGTGAAGGCTGCGGCGTTCGCTCCCTTTTTCCGATTCTTCCTGGATGTGCTCGGCCGGCGCAGCGGATCGCCGGGCAGCTACGAAATCTATAGTCATTGGGCGATGATAATGATGGCTGTTGCGATCCTGACCATGACCTGGGGCAACCTGGCCGCTGTTGCGGAGCCTTCGATGAAGCGCATGTTAGCCTATTCGAGCGTCGCCCATGCCGGCTATATCACCGTGGCGCTGATTGCCGAGAGCAGCTCGGCGCTGCTCTTCTATCTGCTGGTTTATACGACGATGGTGATCGGTTCCTTTGCCTGCGTTTCTCTGCTGCGGCGGCGGAGCGAGGGCGAGGCGCTGGAGATTTCGGAATGGACGGGGGTTGGTCTTCGGTATCCCTGGTTTGGCGCGGCGATGGCTCTGTTTATGTTTGCCCTCGCTGGCTTTCCCCCCACCGCGGGATTCATGGGTAAATTTATTGTGTTCCGGGCAGCGTTGGAGACCGGCGCCAACGCGGGCCACCAGAACGGGTACATTGTTCTTGTCAGCATCGCGCTGATCAATAGCTTCATTTCAATCTACTACTATCTTCGGGTGGTCATTGCGATGTACCGTCCGGCGCCGGCCGACGCCGAAGCGGTTCATCTGGTACGTGATCGGACAGCCGGCGCCGCCATTCTGATCTGTGTCATTGGGGTTATCCTGCTCGGCGTCTACCCGCAGATCGCTTTTGGCGTGCTCTCGACGTTCCGGTTCTAATATCTCGCGCCCCGCGCCCCGTACCTCGCGCCCGCTCTCATGAAAGGCTTATACGATGCTGCTGCAAGGAAAGAAGATTATGGTGATGGGCCTTATGGATACCCACAGCATCGCGTGGGCCATCGGGCAGCGGGCCGCTGCGCTGGGCGCCGAGGTCATTTACACGGTTCAAAATGAACGGTTTCGGGACTCGGTTCTGCGCCGATCTTTCAAGCAGCAGGATTTAAACCTTGACGATTATGAGGTCGTCGCCTGTGACGCCACCGTCGATGAGGACCTGCAGCGGGTGTTCGGAGACGAGAGCCTGGCGCTGGACGGCCTGGTACATTGCATCGCCTATGCAAAGCCGGACACCTGCCTGGCGGAGACGCTCTCCCAGGCGCCGCGCAAGGACGTGCTCTACGCCTTCGAGGTGAGCGCGGCGTCGCTGGCGTTTATCGCGGCAGCGGCGCAGCCCCGGCTTAACCGGGGCGCCAGTATCGTGGCGCTTACTTTTGCCTCGGATATGGTCTTTCCACACTACAACTGGATGGGGATTTGCAAGGCCGCCTTAGAGGCGTGCGCCCGCTACCTCGCACGTGATCTTGGGCCGGCGGTGCGGGTGAACTGCATTTCCGCCGGACCGCAGGATACAAAGGCCGCCACGCATATCCCCCATTTCGATGGGATTGCCAACGTCTGGCCCGGCCGCGCGCCTCTCGGCTGGGATTTGAGCGGCCGGGATAGAGTCGCCGACAGCGCCGCGTACCTTCTAAGTGACCTCTCGGGCGGAGTCACCGGCGAGGTCATACACGTGGACGGAGGCTTCCATGCCATGGGCATGGAGATCCGGCCGAATCCTTAGTCGATTTAACTGTCGGAATCCGGCCGCGATTTCTCAACCGGCTCCAGCGACTGCCGCGGCGCACAACTCAGCGGAGAGCGTAAGCGACTTTGCGGATGCCCTCGATAATGTCGTCGGCGTCGCGGTCGGTGAATGCCTGCGAAATTGAGATGGCAACGGCCCGGCCGAGATAATCGAGCGTGTTCGGGCACATGTCCGGGCTGTATTCCACCGATCCTTTGTAATACTGCGGCGCCCAGGGATAGCCGGTTCGGTCCGAGGTCCACTTGTTGATCACGTAATCCCAGTGCTTGTAGATGTGTCGATCGGGGAAGCCCTGGTTGTAGATGGTGCCGTTACCAATTCCTTCGGCGGAAAGCGCCCGCGCGAAGGATCGGGCCGCCCCGGCGTCAGGTAAATAGACAATTACGGTGATACCGCAATCGCCCTCGGGATCTGCGACCCGCTGAATTTCGATCCCGGGGGTTCCCGAGATACCGGCCACAATGCGGCGCTTGACCGCCCGCGTCCGCTCGAGAATCCCCGCCAGCCGGCCAAATTGTGTCAGCCCGACGGCGCCCCGCAGCTCGCACATCCGGGCGTTCTCTCCCGCGAACGGCTCCGGTCCACCTTCGTCATTGAAGAACCGGACCGCAGAGTCGTGCCGATACCGCGCCCGGTGATAGATATTCGAGTCGTCCGTGACGACCATTCCGCCTTCGCCGCTCGTGATTATCTTGTAATGCTGAAAACTGAAGATCCCGACGTCCCCAATTCCGCCAAGCCGCTTTCCATGGTACTCGCCGCCATTCGCCTGCGCGCAGTCTTCGAGCACCAGCAGGTTGTGGCGCCTTGCGACGTCCATGATGGCATCCATCTGCGCGGGAAGGCCGCGCATGTGAACCGGGACGATGCAGCGAGTGAGCGGCGTGATCTTTCGTTCGAGGTCCGCCGGGTCAAGCGTGAGCGTGTCATCCACTTCGGCAATGACCGGGATCCCGCCCACCGTAAGTACGGCCGCCGGCGTGGCGATATAGGTGTAAGCCGGAACAATCACTTCATCGCCGGTGCTGATCCCGAGGCCAACCAGGGCGCTGATGAGGGCGCTTGTGCCCCCGGTCACGGCGCAGGCGAAGCGCTTACCAGTGAATTCGCAGTACGCCTGCTCAAGGCGTCCGCAGTAGGATTCTTCGTCCGGGCGCAGATACCGGAAGATCGCCTGGCGGCGAAGCACGTCCGTGACCGCGTCGATCTCCTCCTGCCCGACCTCCATAATACCGTGTAAGCCAGAGGGTAGGGGAGTCTTGCGGACGGGATCTCCACCTTGAATTGCAAGCGTCGTCCGTTCAGCAACAGTCATGGCCGGCTCCTAACAGGCATTACAATCTACAGATCAGAGTTATTCCCGCGCGGTCGGCGCGTCAGAGGTGTTCCACGCGCGGTCGACGCGGCGCGGCGGACGTCCGCCGCGCCGGAGTAGGGATCAGGCGCGGAACGTCCCGATGAACGCGCTGTTCTGATCGGGGTAGTTCCACGTCGTGTTGAGATCATGGCCGGAATACTGGTTCCGGAGAGCGCTTCCCACGATCGGATGAGTCACGTGCGCGAGCGGCTTGTACCAGACCCGGTATGGCATGATGCAGCATGCCCGGTCCGCCAGTCGGGTCGCATTCACGTCAACCACACCGGGAACCGCAATCCCAAAGGTGTCACCGGCCGCGGCGAAGTGAATGGCGGAAGTATGTACCGCGCGCACTTCTCCAAGAGAAGTGCCGGATTCTTCTTTCGCCAGCGCCTCTAACGCGGCTTTCTGCGCCGGGTTCGCGTTCTCATCCAGATAGATCACGCTGCTTCTCGCCGCGCCGCTGACAGCGAGGTTGTTCTGACCGGCCACCACGGCCACTACGTTCAAACCGGCGAGCGAAACACCATCCCGGACGCCCGACGTAATATGCCAGGCGAGAATCGCGTCCCGGCCCATGCTCTGGTATTCGCTGCCAAAGTGACAGGCCCCCACGAAGACGTTGGCATCGCGCGCTTCCAGATACGTTCCCGTTACGGCGGACTTCGGCGGTGCGGCCGCAGCAGCAGCAGCAGCGCAGACCGTCAGCAGAGCCACCCCACCGCTCAAAACTTTATGCAACTTCATTCATTACCCTCCCCAAATTACAGTCCGGTCCTCCATGGCAGCTTACGCCCCGGACCTTTTACACATTGTAGCAGAACTTGCGGTGTGGAAGGGGCGCACTACCCGAGACTCTCGGGGTCCACACCCAGCTTTCTCAGCGCTTCCCATGCTCGTTCCTTTAGCTCCCGCTCGGCTTCTTTAGCGGCACGCTCGGCTTCTTCTCCCGTAAGCCGCATCTGTCCATTCCCGTCAGAGAGCCTCAGCCACCGCGCCTCCGGAACCAGCCAGCTCTGAAGCTCTTCACTCCATACCCTCCCGCGCTCATCCGCTGGCAGCTCGACCGCTCTTCCCTGCGTCATCCTCCACACCTTCAGTTTTGGCGAGTCTTTCGGTCGCCTGGTCCGGGGATCGAAGTAGACGTACTCCTTCACTCCCATCCGGGCATAAGTCTCCGGCTTCTCGACCAGGTCCTTTAGGTAGGTGTCCTTTGAGGCAACCTCCAAAACGATGGCGGGAGGAGGAAACTCCGGCGGGTCGATCCGCCAGCTCGAGATATTATCGTCTTGATTCTCCGCGAGAACCACGGTTTTATACACCGCGATCTCCGGGACTGTCGGAACTTCACGCGGATCCGGAGTCATGTAAACGTTGAGATCGAGGGCGACGTACCAGCCTTCGATGTGGAACAGCCACTCCAATAGTTTCAGGAGATACTTGACCAGATCGGCCTGAAACTTGTTGTATCCCATCAGATCCTCTTCGGTGAGATGACTGTCGTAGTAATAGTCTATTCGTGACTTGCTGATCACCGACATAGTTACGCCTCTTTGAAACTACCTTTATTAGCGCCGACGTATTGAACCGGCTTGCGAAGAGACCCGGGGATTCCGTGCGTCCGATATTCAAACGCTGTGATAACCGATAGATTATGTCTTCGACGGGCAGCGCAGGGCCTCCTTTCACATGCGCGTTTTGCGCCTCAAAACCGTGTAGTAATCAGAGCTTGAGGCGGTCAAGGAGAGCGGCGGCGACGATAACGCTGGCGGCGCTGGAGCTCGTCATAATCTGCTCGGGTGCGATGGCGTCGAAAACCTGTCCCGGCGCCTGTTTGAGCGGCGCCGGCCGATCCCAGGGGCATCCTTTCCCCGAGAGCGGGCCGTCCCAGCACCCGCCGTAGTACCCCTGCGGAGTACGGTCCCGGCTCCAGATGGCGAGGGCGGTGCGGCGGATTGTTTGGGCCGCGGTAGGATCTATTCCGGGCAGTGTAAGCGCTTCCCGGACCCAGTCGCTCATAAAGTAGCCGTTGGCCCACGCATCGCGGTCGTCCATAAATGCGCCGCGGCCATCGGTTTCGTGGGTCGTGATCGCCCTGGCTGTATCGAGAGCCTGGCGAAGGTAAACTTCATTGTGCGTGTCACGGTACATTCGCGCCTGGATGATGTTCATTGCCATATTGGCGGCGAGAAAGGTGTCGCTGGCGGCTTCGCGGGGCGGATCGGGGAATTGTTGTGGTCCGCTCGGCAGATCAACGCACCAATAAAGGCCATCTTCCCGCCGGAGATGGCTCTCAGCCCAGGTGTAAAGGGTCGCAGCTTTTTTCCAGTAAACCGGTTGCCGGTTGATTTCATAGAGCCGGACGCCCACAAGAATCAGCGCGGCCTGGACGCTTGCCTTGTATTCCCGTTTGTCGTTGTACCACATTCCTCCGCCCATCGCGGCGTCGGACCACCGGGCGCAGGCGGCGTTGAACAACTCTGCCGCGCAGCGGAGGGCCGCGGGATCCCTCGTGGCTTCGTAGATGTTGAAGTACATGGTGGCTGTCCAGCCTGCGTCGTCGCACGCTGGGTTCTGCGACCCATCTCCGCATGAGGTGAGCTCGGTCTCTGAAAACCGGGTCCGTTCGCGGCGCCAATCGGAATTAATGCGATCCCGGATAGCGGGTGTCCGGGTGAGTCGCTCATATGCGCTCAGCGCCGACATCATTGTGGCTCTCTCCCAGAGAATTCCGCGCTGATCCGGTGTCTGGATGGCCCCACCGAAGCCGTGTGCCGTATCGAGCAAGTGGCCGGCGTCGCCCCCGACCCAAAAATGTTTGAGGAGATCAGACACCGCCGAGTCGGCGAGGGTCTGGTAGCTATTTGCCCATCGAGCGAGCTCGCTGAGAGAAGGAGCCGCTCGTTCACTATCGAGGGCTTGGATGGCGTCTGGCGATAGGGCCTGATTGTAGAGCCGCAGATCGCACAGGATTCCATGGAGCGGCTGCCCGGTGGGAGCGCCGGGACCGTCGCTGCCAATGCTGATCCGGGTCTGAACAGCGGGCTTGTTCGATCCCGGAATCGCGAGGTTGGATTGGGCGGCTGCAGCGGGGTCGCCGTTCAGAAAGAGGCGGAGTTTACCGGTCCCGTCGAAGGTAGCGGCTATGAAAAAGAACTGCCGGAGTGGAACATTCGCGCTGACAGCGGCCTGGACGGCTGGCGCCCCAGGCTGGGCGCTCGCGACTTCGAACCGGGCGATCGCCTCGCCCTGCTTAACTGACGAAACGGTGAGCGCGAAAGGCGCTGGTTCCAGGCCCGGTTGGCTCGCACCGAGGAGAGTCACGGGCTTACCGGGCTGCAGAGTGAAAAGTTCCACCCAGGCGCTGATCGTGAGCGCCCTCGTGATGGGGAGGGCCGCCGGCGGGGGAACGACGGCATTGGCTCCGCCATTGAAGAAAAAGCCCTCGCCAAGCGCCGCCGGCCAGTAGACCACCGTCCCAACCGTCGGCGCTGCGGCGCCGGAAATCTTATCGATGGTATCGCCATTGGCCGGCCACCAGGCGATTGGAGCGGGCGGCGCCGCGGAGGGGTCCGGCGATGCAGTCGGTACGGACGCCGCCGCGAGTGCGGGGACCACAGAAACGGCGCCGAAGAGCGCCAGCACGGCGATCCCGTTCCGCCCACTCCACTGGCCCATCTGAAGACTATCCTTGCCGATCCTGGAAAAGCGTCTCGACGTACGTCGGGGCCCTCGACGGGTCACAACCCCCGGCGGGGCCTCACGCGCCAATAGAATGTGAATGCGGGCTGGAAAGCCGCGGGTTGTCGCTACCAATCGGGATCACCCTTGCGTCCCGTTTGCTTTTCGCTTCCGCTTCTGTGATCTAGCGGCTGCCTCCCGAACAGCATCTGCATCCAGACCCAGTTCCTGCGCAATGTCTTCCATTCCCAGTCCTAATTGCAGAAGTAGCGGCACCGTCTCGAGCTTACCTTCTCGCTTACCTTCTCGCTTACCTTCTCGCTTACCCTCTTGCTTGCCCCTGATTTCGCCCTCTCGCTCGCCCTCGAGCTTGCCTTCCCGGAGAGCTTCCTGGTAAACAACGCTCTTCCGGATGTCCTCCAATTGGAACATGGTCTCTAACTCCTCGCGGCTCATTTTCGGAAACTTATAGAGTAAGATCGTTTCCATCAACTCCATTATCTCTCGACTTACTCCGGCCTTTCCCGGTTCCTCATCCATCTTCCTACGTAGTCTGCGCACCGTCCGGACCGCCTGTTTTTTCGGCGCCACTATCATTTGAACGAGACTCAAAGCTGGGGTCAACTCCTGCCCTGACGCGCGATCGTCTAAGTAGACAACGCTCAGCCGGCTCCTCAGCATCTCATACTGTATCGGCACTCCCGGATCAAGACCCTTTCGGGCGAAAAAGGCTACCGCGCGCCAGTTCGACCGGGGCATCTTCTGTTCGAGATAGAGAAAAACTTCGGCGAACAAATGCGGGTAGAATTTACGGTTCTTCTGGAACTGCACCTCCAGAAAGTAAATCCAGTGACCCGGTGAATCCTTGTCTGGCAGGAGCACGCCATCAATTCTGAAACCCGGCTGCTTGAGCTCGACTGAGTCGAAATGGTATTCGCCGGCGTGACCGGGATCCTCCCCAAGCAATTCAAACGGAAGAGTGGGAAGTCTTCTGAAAAGCTCGTAGAAAAGAGAATCTGTCTTCATCTATCCTTATGATTCTCGGACGGACAGTTCTTTCCTGCATTTCGTATCGCCGGCCCGTATTGAAGAACACTCCCGAACACCTTACCGTGCGCGATTCAGCCTCCAGCGGAGGATTCCGCCGGAAAAGCCGGCCCGAAGCTGTGCTTCCAGACGAAAGGCCGCTGCTTTAACCGGGGTGAAGGTGACTGTGTTGTAAGTATCGGGCGCGACGCCGTAAACGCCTTTCGCTTCGACGGGCTTCCACGTTGCGCCATCCTTGTACATCAGCCGCCACGATTGAGGAACACGGCACTGCCCGACGCCGGTGTCGTCAAACCAGTATACCGAGGCTGAGGAAACCTCTTCAGTCGCCGGAAAAGCGTAAGAGACCCATTCGGTCGTCCCTCGGTGATCCCACCAGGTAAAGCGGGGCGTTTGCTGGTCATCGGAAGAGGTCGGATCGGTGGATTCGCTCATGGCGTCGAGCGAGTCATACACATGCGACGCGCTCACGCGCACGTTGGAAGCCGGAGTCCATTCATGGGCGCCGGGCCCGTCGATTGTCGGAAACGAGGTCAGACGCAGCCGGGCCGCTCCCATCGGAATCAGCGTCACGGTCTCGGTTGGCTCAGTGGATCGGACCGGACTGGGCTGAAGCGTGGTGATCACATTCTCGCTATCCACCCGCCAGTTCGGGATCTTCCTTGCCGGCGCTCGCAGCTCAATCGGCGTCGTCTCGTGGGTAAACGGGTTGACGGGAACCGGTCCCTTTTTCTGGACGGTATGAATCGACTGCGCCGGATTCTCCGCGTCCAGCGCCAGGCCGTAGTTCCACGCCGACTGCGGATAGACGGCGTAATGTGGCCACTGTTCTGTCCCATCGTATCGATCCCACTTTTCGGCAATCGCGAGTGAGTAGGTCAGCGGGCCGCGATCCACCGAAACGGCGTTCTGATTGGTTTTCCATTGCCGTATCCGCACAGCCATCGGTAAATGGAGCGTGACCGTGTCGTTGTCCTTCCAGGTCCGGTTCAGGACGACGTAGGAAAGCGCAGTGGGATGTGCGGCGACCGGATGTCCGTTGACTCGCACGGCGGCGCCATCACACCAGCGCGGAATTCGCAGATAGAGTGGGAAAGCGACCGCGCGCGGAGACTTGATTTTCAGCTTCACAGTATCGCCGAATGGATACCCGGTCTCTTGTGAGATCGTCACCGCCGCGCCATCCCCAACCCGGGCTGTTACTTCCGACGCGGCGTACAGATTGGCCGCGAGGCCCCTGTCCGCGGTTGCGTGCCAGAGGTTTGCCGCGTAATAGGGCCATCCCATGCCGTAGTTGTGCGGGCAGCAGCGGTAGTTGTGAACACCGGGCATCATCGCCTGCATCGCGAAGCCGTTCTGGAACTGACCGTGCGTCTTGGCGACGTTATCAAGCTGCACCGAGTTCATCGAAGTGATGTAGTGCAGCGACTTCTGCTCCGGATCGTAGGCGGCCGGCAGCATGTTCAGAGCGATCTCCTCGCACCGGTCCATCCATAACGGATCGCCGGTCTGCCGGCCGAGTATCTCGAAGCTCAGCATATACTCGACAATCCCGCAGGTCTCAAATCCCTGTCGCGGATCGCGGTAACCGTGGCGCGCGTTCTCGTCTCCGGCAAACCCGCCCCCGGCCATCTGACCGAATTCGTCCATAACCTGCGCGTAGTTGCGCTCCGAAGCCCGCAAAAACTTCGGATCGTGACCGATCAGCCCGTACTGCGCAGGCTCTCGAAAACCCTGCGCAAAGTTGACGTTGTGCAGGCTGGCCACGCCGCCGGTCCAGTCCGCGGAATTAGCGTGAATCTTCCTGACCAGGTCCACCAGAAAAGAGTCGCCGGTGCGATTGTAGAGCCAGTAGATGCTGTCAATATTGTCGCCCCAGCGCACTCCCGCCCAACTCTTGATGAACATCTCCGGCCGCTGCTCACTCTGGAACTGGGAATAGCGGGTCAGAAACGGAATGACCCTCGGATCTTGCGTGACCTCGTAGAACGACCGGATGGCGTACAGCGCCGGCATGTGCGGCCAGAAATCGGGGTCGCCATCCAGCGAAGAGCGCGCCCCCTTCGGACCAAACCATCCATCCGGCTGCTGGCTGTCTAAGATTCCGGTGATCCATTTTTGGGCGAGCGCGATCACTCCTTGATCACCGGTCACGTATCCAAGATCGGTCAGCCCACGCAGCCAGTACGTCACTTCCTCCCAGCCCGAGCCGGAAGTGGGGTCCACCCATCCATTGCCGTCATATTTGAGGTAGTCCGAAACCTCCGGATAGCGGCCGCAGAGGCCGTTCACCTGCAATTCGAGCTGGCCGCGGAGCCAGCCCCGTGGCGTAATGCTGCCAGGCGGCAGCTTCATAAACGGGACCGGTTGGAGCGGCGCCCGGCTGGGCGTATAGAGACCGGCCGAAGTTTCGGCCCGGGCGATCGGAATCGTCTTGAAGTCACTCAAGCCCGCGCCGAAGGCGTCTGACAACGCCGCGCCACCGAGGCCAAGAGTTCCCGCCGCTGCTGCGCCCATCTTAAGAAAATCACGCCGTTTCATTTTCGTATCACGTTTCATAGCCGTCCCCCATCCGTTCTTTCTGCAACCTGGCGCTCGAAACCTTTCCGGTTGACCGACCGTTCTACCTCAATTGTAATCTCCCCTTACGTCAGCGCGGCGTTTGCGTTGGACGCGGCGCACGTGTTGGACGCGGCGCACGTGTTGGACGCGGCGTTTCCGTTGCACGCGGTGTTCGTGTGGGGCCCGGCGAAGGGGCGAAGCATTC
Source organism: Armatimonadota bacterium (assembly GCA_035686845.1). Taxonomy (GTDB): domain Bacteria; phylum Armatimonadota; class DASRZA01; order DASRZA01; family DASRZA01; genus DASRZA01. The sequence goes on from DASRZA010000393.1 coordinate 26,738, forward strand.
GCAAGACGTTTAGGGGTACGAGAGATCTGCTGCGAATGCTTCGCCCCTACAACGTTACGGGCTGACCGGGCATGGTTTTTCGGCGAATGCTTCGCCCCTGCAACGATACGTGTCAACCGTTGCCTCACATGCCTCGCGCCTCGCGCCCCGCGCCTATTTCCCCCGGCCGCGGCTATCCAGGCGCTGCTGGCGTTCTTCCCAGTCGGGAAGGTAGGCGAGCATGAAGCTGCGGAACACCGGTCCGTGGTTGGGAGCGAGGAGATGGACCAGTTCGTGGACGATGACCAGCTCGCCCAGGTCCTTCGGTACCTCTAACAGCCCGGCGTCGAGCGTCAGGCGGCCTCCGGTCGAAATCGAGGCCCATTTCGTTGACATCGTCCGGATGTGAATCTGGCGCAGGCTCACACCCATACGCGCCGCCCAGCGCCGTACCGCCCACCGGAGATCGTCCGCGTCGTACCATCCGCCCGCGCCGTTCGCGCAGGACCGGTCGCGGCCAGAGCGTGCCTCGTCTTCTCCGCCGGCTCTCGTCATACGCGCTGCAGCCTCAGCAGCGCGTTGGCGGTATCCACCATCTTCGCCGGCCCCACCAGCGGGCGGAGCGCCTTATACAGTTCGGTGCGGAGCTTTCGCCCCTGTTCCGGGTCCCACTGGTAATCAGGATACTGGTGGTAGAGCGCGTTCAGTTTCTGCGCTTCCGCGCTGGAAACCCCATCCATCTTTGCCTTCAGTGTCGTGTAGATCGCGTACGTGTTTTCGTCGACGTTGAGCTGTTTCCGCTCGTCCTCCGCCTCAACGTACTCATCGGCCAGCTTTTCGAACGCCAGGAGGACCTGCTGCGTGGTCAACTGACGATCTTCGTACGCCACGGCCAGCGCCTCGGCGCGCTCGCCGATGGAGACAACAAATGGCCTGGCGGCGCCCTCCCGCTGCATGACCTCAGCCAGGGCCTTGCGAAGGTTCAGGACCTTCGTGGTGTCATTGGCGTCGCTCTCTTTCAGCGCCGACAACTCTTCGGCGCCCAATTCCTGTATCTTGTTCGGCAGGTCGACGCTGTAGAGCGCCGTCCGCTCCCGGAGTATTGACTTCGTCTTGGCCGTCAGCTCCCGGTCCACGTATGGGTGCGGCTCACTGTTGCGAACAAGGGCATAGAGCATCGTGAGCGCCTGGAAGTCTTCGATGTATGGCCGCAGGAAAGCGTCCGGCGAGAGGATGTCGTAGAGCATCTGGATCTGCTTGAAGAAGCGGTAGAACTTCTCCTTATCCTCCTTCAATTCGAGCGCCACGAGCGCCCGCTCTTTGCTCTTGTCATCCCACCCGCGGGCCAGCGGAAGATACGCGGCGCCTTCTTCGGCCATCATCTTCGCGAACAGGTCCCTCAGCACGTCCAGATTCTGGATGACCGAAGCCACCACGTCGGAGTCGAACGCCAGCGCCTTCTCCAGCCGCTCGAAGACGCCCACGAAGTCCATGACGAAGCCGCACGGTTTCTTCTGCCCCTCGTCATCCTCGTACGGCCGGTTGACACGGGCGATGGCCTGGAGGAGCACGTGGTCGCGCATCGGCTTGTCGAGATACATACAGTAGAGAATCGGAGCGTCGAAGCCGGTGAGAAGTTTCTCCGTGACAATGAGAATCTTCGGTTGGGTGTCTTTCCGGACGAACTGCCGGCGCAGCTCCTTCTCCGCAAGCTCATCCAGGTGGTACTTCCTGAGAAGCTCCGAGTCGTTGTGCGCGGCGGAAATCACCACTCGGGTCATCTCTTCCGGCAGGAACTTATTCAGCGCTTCCTTGTACAGGCAGCATGCCTCGCGATCCACCGCCACGAGAAACGCCTTGAACCCCATCGGCTCGACGGTTTCGCGGTAATGCTTCGCTACCGCCGCCGCGATCCGGTCCACGCGGCTCGGCGCCTTCATGATCTCCTACAGCTCGACCGCCCTGTCCAGGATCGCATTCAGCTCCTCCAGTTCGCTGATCCCCTCCGCCTCCGCCAGGTTCAGGAACTGCCGATCCAGCGTCTCCCGATCCACCCGGAGGTCCGAGGGCGCCAGCGAATAGTTCAGTTGGACCGTGGTCCCGTCCCGGATCGATTCGGCAATGGAGTACTTATCCAGGTAGCCTCGCTCGTCGTCGATTCAGAAGGTCTTGAAGGTCCCTTTGCCCTTCGCCAGCCGGTCAATGGGGGTCCCGGTGAAGCCAATGTACGTGGCGTTGGGCAGCGCGGCCATCAGGTAGTTGCCAAGGTCGCCGCCCGTGGTCCGGTGCGCCTCATCCACCAGGATCACCACGTTCTCGCGGGTGTTGATGTTGGCAGGGATGCCGTCGAACTTGTGGATCATCGAGACGACCAGACCGCGGTAATCGGAGGCGAGGATATCCTGCAGCTCCCGCTTCGTGTTGGCCACGCGGGCGGTAGTGATGCCGTAGCTGGATATATTGGCGAAGAGCTGCGCCTCCAGCTCGTTCCGATCCACCAACATCACCACCGTCGGCTTGTCCGTGCCGCCACCGGCCCGCAGAAGCTGGGACGCTATCGTGATCATGGTGAGAGTCTTGCCGCTGCCCTGTGTGTGCCAGATCAGCGCCCGCCGTTTCCGCGGGTCCATCGCCCTCTGAACCACCTTCTCCACCGCCCTCGTCTGGTGCTGACGCAGGATCACCTTGGTGAGCACGTCATCCCGGGTCAGAAACAGAATGTACTCCTTCAGGACCGTGAGGAACCGCCGGCGGTCGAAGAATCCCTTGACCCTGGCCTCGTAATCGCCAGGCTGCTCGTCTCGCCAGTTGAAGACGTTCTTCCGGTTGCCGCTCCAGGTGGGACCATAGTAGAAGTCCAGGAGCTGCGTCACCTCGAAAACCTGTGGGATCGCCAGCATCTCTGGCGTCTCGCGGTGGTAGCGCCGCACCTGATCGATCCCTTCTGACAGACCATCTGGCTTACTGGCCGCCTTGGTCTCCGCCACCGCGACCGGCATTCCGTTGATGAGGAACACCACGTCGGCCCGGTTGGTATAAACCTGGCCCTGGTGGCTCCATTCGCTCGTCACCTGGAAGATGTTGTCGTCAGGACTGGCGAAATCAACAAGCGTCACGTTCCGTTCGCGATTCTCTTCGGGAACGAAGACCGACTGCTCCCCACGGAGCCAGAGAAGGGCGTCCCGGTTGCCTTCGATGGATGGTCGGATCAGCCGGAGCCGGCGGATCACATCCGCGGCACGATCGGCGTTCATGACACCCAGATTGAGCCTGAGAAGCTGCGCCTGCAGAACCGGTGTGAATAGCTGACCCTTCTTGCCACTCCGCAGCGCGAGCGCCTCTTCAGCCGAGACCCTCTGCCACCCGATCTGCTCGGCATAGTTGAGCATGGGGTTTTGGACAGCGGAGTATTCAGACATCGATCATGACGCTTTCCTCAACGAATCTGTGCCCGGTACGTCCCGCCGCGGAGGTCGTTCGAACTACCTGGCATCTATCGCGCCAGCCACTTCATGAGCCATTCATGGCAGCCGGAAGTATCCAGAGAGCCCTTGATCTCGGCGCCATCTTCCCGTGTTCCATAGTAGTTTGCGGCTTCCGACGCTACGTCTGGCACATTTAGCAGTAACGAGGAGTGTGGGAGATCCCAATAGATATCGATGCTTCCATCAGGCCCGATCATTACTCCCGGAGCTGGCGCGGCGATGCCGTCCCGGGTCCAGAGGGAGAGCGCGTTGTCCCACAAGAAGCGCCGGGCGCGTTCCCAGGTTTCCGGAGCGTATCCGCAACTGCCCTCACCGTCCCAGCCATCCTCCAGATCCTGCATCGAACGAGATTGTTCGATGCTCTCATATATTGGACGAAGAGCCGCGGGAACATCCAGTATCTCGTCGATCCGCGTGGCGTTAGCTCTCCTCGGAGCGGGATTGAGTTGTGGTCGCAATCATCGTACAATATCCGCTCTCAGGTCGCGATAAGCTCCTGAATGATGCGGGGGGAGCGGCTCGTAAGCGCGGAGTCATACCACCGCAGGCAGTCATCGCACTCGATCGCTGCATCCCGAAATATCATTATGTCGTCGTTTCCATGCAGGTCCTCGACTATTCGTCGGATGATGTCTCGAACATAGTACCGATTATGTTCGTAGCCCATTTTGAGCAATCGTGAGATAACTTCTTTCTTGGTAGAGAGTCTGTTGCACGCATAAAAGGATGCAAAGAGCATGTCCGCAACCGTATCCACGAACGAAAAAGATAGTTGGCCGGCAGCGTGCATGCAGAGAGCGTCGATGACATCACATAGCTCCTCATTGCAATAACGCCCCGCGGCTTCAAGCACGCTCTTTGGAAAGCGAGCGACTATATCGAGATAGAGCGCCTGATCACCACTCTTGGCACGAAGATACGTTAAAACAGCCCTTACCGCCGGGGAGGAGTTGGCCTCGATAGCCGCTCGGATGAGCGTCTGAGCTTCATCCAACCCAGGTAGGAACAGCTCTGGTTGATATGCTAAGAGTTCAATTTCGTTTGTCAAATCATCCACGGAGTAGAAGCGATCAGAGGGGCGGTTTTTTGTGGCCTTTTCAACAATAAACCGGAAGCCATCCGTCAAGAGCGTGGTGTCCATCACAGGAAATGGAATGTCACCTGTACGTAATTCAAAAAGGATTTTCCCCAGCGCAAAAATGTCTGCACGGTGGTCAGCAGACTTAGCGTCGGTCATTTGCTCTGGCGCCATGTACGCCAGCGTTCCCATCTTGATATTGGTTTGCGTAAGTGTGGTTGTCTGGCGGTCGAGTTCTCGGCCGAGTCCGAAATCCGAGACCTTCGGAACATCATCGACGAATAAGATATTCTCGGGTTTGAGATCTCGGTGAACTATCCCTTCCTTATGAGCGTGGGAAACTCCACGACAAATCTGTAGAAATATACTCGTGGCAGCATCCGGGTCCCGAACATAATCCGTGAGCAGATCCCTGAGATTGGCCTGAGCGAGCGGCATGATGAACACAGGAGGTTCTCGTTCCAGTGCGAAAGCCAATACGGGCATGATATTCTCGTGCCTTAGCTGGTGCATTATGCGGACCTCGCGCTTGAAGCGTCGCGTCTCTTCGAATGTGGCCCCCGGCTTGGTTTCCTTCCACGCGAGAGCGGTGCCGGCACCCTCTACTTCGGCACGATGTACTATCCCACAGCCACCTTCACCGATTTTGCTGCCCTTATGATATTTGCCGTTCCGACGTTCCATATGGCGCTCCCAATTATCTTACGCGCTTGGCATTTTCGGCGGTCCTTCAGTCCTGACGGCCATCGTCTAGCCAATGCCAACTTTGCCTTTGTCGGCCTTCTGACCCCCATCATCCGGTTAAGAATGTATCGCGGAGCTTTCTACGTGTGTTCACTGGCCTGTCTGAGGATAAAGCGACCAAGCAATGGAACAGCAAAAGAATAGCGACTCCGCCTATTTTTGTACACCAAACCCGCATCACTCAATGTTGCGAGCATTTGACTGACATGACTGGAACTGAACGGCTTGCCTGCCGTCTCTCTGGATTGCTGAACGATCTCCTGAACCGTGAACTCACTATCGGCGCCACCGAGTTGCGCGATAACGTGCAGCAGATCGCGCTGGCGGTCAGTAACTTTCGCCCATCTTCCCGCGAAGAAGTCAGTATCTAGCTTCCGTGTGATCTCTTCGACTGGCACGACCGGCTCCTCGTTCGCTGCCAACTTTTGGAGCGCCACGTCATACAGATCCCGGCAGATGAACTGTATGAAGTAGGGATAGCCGGCAGATAGTTCGATGATCTGGTCAATCGCTTCGTCCTTAAGCGTCAAGGGACATCCGCTCTCCTTTATTGGCCGGAGAATGGCTTCTTTGCTCTCGGCATCTGAGAGCCGATCCAGGAAAACAACTCGGAACATCCTCTCGGCGAACGTGCGCGCCTCTACCAATTGGGGAAACAGTGTGGGCAGGCCAACCAGAACCAGCATGAACGGGATATTCTTCTTTTGAATGGATTGGAATAGGTCGAGTAACAGCGACAAAGGAAATTGCTCCCGTTCCGCGTAGTCTCCTAGATTCTGGGCCTCATCGTATGCAAAGATTAATCCCCGCTTGCTCTGGCGCTGTAGCTGGCTCCACGTAAACTCCAGCACCGCCTTAAGCTTGTCTGCAACGAGACCGGGGGTACTCTGGTAAAAGGCACATAGCGTGTTGAAGTCCAGGCGCTGTTCCATACGCACCGTTTTTGAGTTGAATCCAATAGATTTCGTATCCCCCGAATGAAATACGGTCCCGGACGTCACCACTGACAGATCTGTAATCAAACGGAGAGCCATATTTTCTTCGCTGATGCTGCTCGACTCGGAAAGATCGGTGCCTACCCAAAGCCATTGGTGCTGAATGCCCATCGGCTTGAGCGTATCGAGCAGCACCGTCTTTCCAACGCCGCGTAGACCCGTCAGGACGAGGTTTTCGAGTATGGTATCCTGGCCGAGTAGGCGGATGAATTCTTCCTTCTCCCGCTTTCGTCCAGCTAAATATGGCGGCATATGCCCTGCTCCGGGCCGGAATGGATTCGAAAACTCGCTCTTGTTCATTTGTGGACCTCACTTGGCTAATATTAGTTCCAGGACTAATATTAGCTGAGGAATCCGCAAATGTCAAATTCTGAATGAGTCGGTCAGTAACGAACAGACGGACATCTGACCTGCAGCTGCCGTTAGAAGGAGGCAATCTCCTTCGGTAAAGGCGGTATTTCTCTCGCAATCAGCGATCCGAACTGTTCCCGCGGCGAAACTTACACGATGCGTCACCCACCAGACCCACGACCGAGAGCCGACCGGTCAGCGGCTCCTTCAAGAGGTGGCGGAATAGCTCATCTTATAGTTCCGTCGGGGCCTCCACGACAGCTTCTCTCAACCGATGTACTCCAGCAGCACTGCTGTGAGATGCAGGCACATCCGGGCGTCACGGTACGAAAACGGCGGCTCAAGATCTGCGGGATGGCGTCCGGTGTTAGTCAGGGCCGCAAGTTTGTCCCAGGTCGCGGCGAGGAGCTCTCGCCGCACATCATTCTCCGGCCAGCTATTTGCGACCGCGACAGCATCCGACACCTTCTTCTGAGGACCCGAGCAGTAATGTTGCTCGGCGCGCTTACGAACATCGCGACAATCGCCAATGCAGCCAGTGTAGTCGCAAGCTTCGAGCTTGCGGCGTGCCCCGTCAAATAGCTCACGTGCAGAGGGCGCCCCCGGCGTCGCGCCCGGGACATGAACCTCGAGAAGGCACACGCCGGGATTCACAAGCCCCGGCAGGACACGTTCCACCCAAGCTGAGCGTTCAATCTGGAGCCGGAGTGGATCGACGCGCGCCTGGTAGTAGGTTGCCAACACGGTCCCGGCGCCGAGTGGGCCGGCGGGCACAGTCGCAGAGTGAGCAGACGCGGCGACTGCTTTGAGCGACAAAGACAGGCAGAGTCTTCCACCCTGGACAGCATGTCGGGATTCCTCAATGGCTCCCACCTCGGTAGTCGTCAGCGGGAAGACAAAGGTGTCCTGGAGCGCACGTGAGCAGCCCGGGGCAGAACGAAAGGTGAGCGGCTCCATGGTCTCCGGGGTCATCCAGGCGCCCAGAGAGTTATCCGGGTGCGCCTCATTCCCAAGATGAAGTCTGCCGAGGAGCGAGGAGACCGCTACGTCTATACTGCTACCGCCGCCGTTTGGAGTAGGGTCCATACGAATCCTGAAGGGCACTATTAAGTGCGGGAGCCATGGTCCGCCCACGCCCCTGATGTTCCTGCCGTCCACTTCAACTGCAGCGATACGAAGCGTCCCTAATCTAATGTCTGACTCTGCCACTTCTCAATCCTCCCAGCCGGTTTCGCCGCCCGTTCGGGCCGCCGTACCGCTCCATTCGACCCGTACTCGGTTTGGGCTCCCTGATCCCCCCAAACATATGGTGCCTTGAAATCTCGGGCCTCGGGTATTCACCTACGCCGGCGTCTTCTCCACGAGGGCAGCGGCTGACACCCGGCCGGTCATCAGCTCCTCCAGTACCGCGCGGAACAGCTCACCGAGCAGTGTGGCCTCCACTTCGAGAGCTCGAACCTTTTCATGGCACGCCCCGAGCAGTCCAGCAATTTCGTGCTGCTCCCGGAGGGGCGGTACAGGAATGGCAAGCCTCCTCACATCGGCGACGTTCAAGTGCTTCGCGGTCACCCCTGTCGAGAGCGACGCCATCCTTGCCCTCACCGCTGGAGCATAGAGTGCATGCACAAGATACGCCCCACTCAGCCGGGTGGCGTCCGGTCGGATTAGCATCATCCGTTGTCCCAAGCTAAGCCGAGTGCAAGCAGGGATCGCGCACGCCTCGCCCACGGGCGCCTCGCGGCTAAAGAGTACATCACCTTCCCCCGGCTCGCAGCGCGCAATCCTCTCGCGGTATTCCGTCTCTGAGGTGAAGAACGCTGGCGCCAGCACGAGTTGGCCGTCGCGAACATTGAAATTCCTCACTACTACCACGCCAGACGGAACGAAACACGGGGTAGTGTGGGGGCAATCAACGACCCGGAGCGAAAGCTCACTGAGCGGCCGAATTGACCAGGATCGTGGCAATTCTCCGTACTCCGTGGGTACTCGCGGCTCGCCGTTGGTCTCGCCACCCAATAAACGCGCTCGGAGCAGCGCCTTCCGCTCCCGCTCCAGCTCAAGCTCACGGCGGCGGGCCTCACGGGCATCCTGGACGGCGCGAAGAACGCGGGCGATGGCGCGCTGTTCGGGGAGGGGCGGAAGACCGATCTCAAAGGCGAACAGAGTGGAGCGGTTGATAGACTGAAACGTGGTTCCAGAACCGAGTGCGGCGATCCGCTCCTTATTGTAAAGCAATGCGTAAAACAGGAATAGTTCGTCGCCATGCTTAGTTTGTAGGGCAGCAAGGCCTCGCCCGACGATATAGTCTCGATCAGCGAGATTCACGTCACCCACGGGAGCACGGACAGATATCAGAACGCTTCCCGCGCTCCCTACTTTCAGCGGCGTAGTACAGTGTTTGGTCGGCTTCGGGTTGAAGGCCGTGAAATCGGCTTTACCTCGCAGGAAGGGCGTTCCTACCCCGCGGTGTTGTAATCCTCGGATGGCGGCGACTGCCCCATAGTGATGCTCGCAGCGTCCCCAAGAGATACCATTTGCCAGTCCGCAGGCAGTTCGCGCACGCTTGTTCCCCTATCTTTATTATGGCGGCGTCAGAGAGTTTGGCGACAATTTGTCCAAGGACCGCTGGACAAATCTTTGTGCCGCAGCCTGCGGCACAAATCGACCCTCGTCCGGATCCAGCTGCACCAACGGGGCGCTGGTTCAGAAGTCGCCGATCTCATGGCTCTACCCCATTCCCTGCGCCCATTGCGGGTTTCTTGCGGGTTTCTTGCCGGTTCTGCGGGTTTACCAGAACGTAACGCGTTCCCCGACCGGTCAGGCTCTGTCGATGGAGGAGACCTTTATCCGCCAGATCTTTCAGGTCACCCGAGGCGGAACATGCGGAAATGTTCGTTAGAGCGCGGTACTCGGCGTTGGAGATACCACCCTGCTCTCGTACATAGCGCACCGCCTGAATCTGTCGCTCCGACAGCCCTTGCGCGCGCAGCCGATCTTCAGCGTAAAGATCTTTGGAAAAGGTAACAGTGAAGCTGTGGGGCGTGGAGATGAACTCGGGGTCAGGCAGGCCCTATTCCCGGCAGAGCTCGGCCATGCGGGTGGTACCGCTGCCCCAGCGTTCCACCACGCTGGCGAAGTAAAACGCCTGCGCCATCAGCGGGTTGCGCGGGTGTGAACGGTGCGGGCGGAGCAGATCCTCCACCTTAAGGTTGTCGGGGAGGCCGCCAGGGTTGCTAATGATCACCTGGTCGTCGAAGACCTGGATCATCGTCTGACCCGAACTGGTGTAATCCCGATGCAGCAGGGCATTAGCCACCGCTTCGCGCAGCGCGTCCAGCGGGTAGTCCCATATCTCGATCCGCCGCATCGCCTCGAGGCCAGTCATCTCCCCCATCTGCTTATGGAACTCATGGCGCACCTGGAAGTACTGGCGGAACTGATGCATCACCGCGTCTAACTGCCCGAAGAGGTTGCCGCCGAACATCTTATCGTCGAGGACGGTTACAGCATCCTTGAAGCGCCCCATGTGAACTTGCGCCGTAAGTGCGACCCGCTGCGGCTCGCGGGGCTTGCCGAAGAGCAATAAAGCCGCGCGGCGCAGCCGACCGTCCGCCGTGTGCAGTTCCAGATTGTCCAGCACGCGCTCCGGCGCGTCGGCGGGCGAAAGAGCCGGTAGCCGGAGCTGCGCCTCCGCCCTGAAGTCCACGAGCGCCTTTTCGGAAAGGGCATCAACGCCCGCCTCGCACGGCAATCCGTCCCAGAACTGTCCCGTCCGCTCCAACAGAAAACGTGGCAGTTCCTCGGTCGTTACCTCGCGGGTTGAGTTGCCGACCCGCCGGTAGTAGCGGCCCCTCACGGCCACGGGCGAGGCCGCTTGCGGCATCTCCACGACCAGCACGGGTTTACCGCTGTGATCCTGCACCGCCAGGGAGAGCGGATGGATGTGTAGAGTGGAGACGATCTGATTGGAAACGCGTTCCTGCGCCTTGCCGTCTCCGTACCAGCCGGGGATGCGCTTTCGATCGTCGGAGACGCCAACCAGCAGAATGCCGCCTCGCCGGTTCGCCAGCCCAGCCAACGCCTTGAGGCAGTCGTCGTCCCACGTCTCCTTGTACTCCGCCGCCTCCGACTCGGGCGACGCCAGCAGCACGCCGAGATCCATCATGGGCACGCCGCCCCGGTTAGCCCCAGCGCCGCCAGTATCCCGGCGAGCTCGTTGTCAGCTTTCTCCCGCGCCTCTCGGGCCGTTTCCAGGTCCGCCAGGATCTCGGAGAGGGGCCGGTGCGGCGCCTTCTCCCCAGCATCCACGAATTGCGAGGGACTCAAGGCGCGCCCGCCCTCCGTCAGCGAGATCCGGATATGCTGCATACATGTCCTCTCGTCACCCACGCCACCTTTCCAACGAGATCCGTGTCAATTCTGGGCTGCCGCCGTCTCGCGGCTGCAAGCCTCTCTAAGTTGACATCCATTAAGCACGCGTCGCGGACGGCGGATCGACTCCCGTGCGAACTCACATCTGGCATTTCGACCGGGCGGCGCGGCGGTCCTGCGAGTTTTTTTACTTGGTTAACTTCTGCTGCCTCACAATAGCCCATCCTTCACGCCTTGTAATTAGGAGGGACCTCCAACACCGTTCAGATAAGACGCTGTTGGCCCGGTTCCAGGAGTCCACGTAGGTGGACTTGGTGGGGTTCTAGCCCGTGATTTCAATCACTGGGCCCGTTATTTCCACGAGCACGGTGCAAGAATGCAGGATTCCAGTTCACCCGCTCTCTCAAACACCCGTTTTCTATCCCGCTCGAGATTCTTCGCGTTTCTTTTTTCTCTTTCACCTTTCTCTGTGGGCTCGGAGCCTGTGTGGTGAAAAAAACTGTCTCAAACCGTCTCATTCCCGCTCCCGCGAGCACGAATCCCGCCGCCAATACCGTCCGATTCCGCTCGAAAACGACCCGGAATCGCCGGAAATCGGCTCAAAATAACGGGAGAATCGTCCCGATCCGTCTCAAAAATCACGCCGCGCTATAATCAACAGATGAACATCTCCCGTCGTTCGTTCGTCGCCGGGGCGGTGGGAATCGTGTCCGGATTGGGGTCGGTCGACTTACTTCCCGCCTCGAACGCCGCGGCCGCGTCTCCAGCGCCGATCATATTTCCGCCCATGCGGCTCCGCGGCTACGGCACGCTCGCCGCTGAATTCCAACCGCTGCACGCGGGACGCGCGTCGCTCACCCGTATCCGATGCGAATCCGAGGCAAAGGCTCTGCTAACGCAGGCCAAGTACCTCTCCGATCTCGGACTTCTGACTGGCGTCCGGGAAGATACCTTCACCGTTGGCAGGCAGCTTCTTCCAATGCGGCGTACGGCGTCGGGCGGCGCCATCGCTTGTTATTCGAGGGGTCGTGAAGTCCTGATCCTTGCGGCGGAATCGGTCGATCAGCTCGCCCAAATCGTGGAGGGATACACGCCTCGGTCTCGCAAACCCGCCGATTTTCAGGCTCGAACTACAGTCCCCATGTACCTGGATCGCTGGGATCGATACGGCCTGCTCATCTATTATGCGCCGCTCACCGCGCCTTCCGGCGTTCCCTTTCCCGGGGACGCGTACGATTATGGCGCCGACCTGGATTTTGTCAAAGAGAACGGCGCCGGCCTGGTGCTCTGGGCAAATGTGAACCAGCTCGATACAGCGGAAGGAACCACAAACGATCTCCATTGGGAATGGGTGCAGCAGAACGCGCTCAAGCGGGGGATCCCGGTGCACGTGAATACCAACGACAACTGGCCGATCCTCTGGCTCAGCAACCGGTTCAGGGATGAAACGCAGCTAAAGATGCCCCAGTTTCTGGGCGGGTTTTACGATGTCGGTTGGCAAAGCGGCGCCAGAGGCGCCATCTCCTGGTTCTCGGAGGCCGGTGAAGATGCGCTCCATGGGGTCCAGCAGAGCATCGTTCGCCGCTTCGCGCCGGACGCCAATATCGTGGGCTGGTTGGAGCCTCATGGTGAGACGGCGCAGCTTCCCCAGTCGCTTTTCACCGAATACGGTCTGATCGCCGATCGATCCCTGTGTCAGTATCTGAAGCGTCGATTTGGGAAACTTTCCACCCTGTCCGAGCGTTGGCACGGCGACCCGGACCACTACAAGTCGTGGAATGATATCCATGCCCCGGAACTCGCCGAGTTTGCCGGATTTGGCCCCGATGCCATTGATCTGCGAGGAACCTGGCGCGTAAAATACGTTCCAGGTGCGGACCCTTCTCTCGATGCGCCGGCGCCACCGGAATGGTATCATCCCGACTTCGATGACACCGGCTGGGATGAGTTCGTGGCGCCCGGCAATGACCGCATGTTGAGTATGCCGCGCACTCCGCTCGTCTACCGCCGCGCCAAAGACGTGCCACCAGCCTGGCTGGCGGGTCAGCCCGAGGTCACCCTCTACGTCTGGGATCTCTCGGACCGACCCCAGTATGAGCTTATCGCTTATGTCAACGGGATAAAAGCGTCCGGACAGGTACGCATGGCGGTGCGACGCCGCTGGGTGGCGTTCAACGTGACGAAACTGGTTAAGCCGGGCGCCAATCTGCTGGTGATCAAGGCGCCGCAGGCCGCCATCTGCTATCGCGTCTACCTGACCACCGCGCCTCCCAAACAGTATCCCGATCTCGGCGCTCATTTGAATGCGAGGTGGGCGGATTATAACGCCTGGACACTCTGGGCGCGCGAAGCGCAGCTCCGGCGAGGCGCGGAGATGATCCGCCAGGTGGATCCCGACCGCTCCATCAACTTCATGTCGCCCGGAGATGACATCGGTCCGGTGACCGGCATTTGCAAGGACTACGGTGGCGTGTTCCATGATACGGGCGCAATGGCCGGGTTCTGGACGGACGAATACTCGCTGATGATGGCCGGGGCCGGTCTGCCGGCGACCGCCGAACCCGGAAACGGCGCTCCCAACGTGGCGGAATTCCAGAAGTTCTGGGGCCGCTGGATCACCGAAGGTTTGAACGGTGTCCATTATTTCCAGCACCTGGGCGACATCATCTGGAACCCGGAAGTCCTGGCAGAGTTCAAGAAAAACCGGCGCCTCTACGAGACAATCGGAAAATATCATGTGCCTTTCGCCGAGGTCGCGGTCCTGTACAGCACCCGCAATTACCGCCTGACTGCTTTCCCCTGGGATCCTCGGCACGGCGATCGCTGGACGCCCGGCGGATACTACTCGACGGCCAACGCGGCGGGCATTCTTCTGGATTACTGTCCGCGCGATGGGATCAGTGAGGAAGACCTGGGAAGCTCTCTGGC
>DASRZA010000394.1:0-6141 GCA_035686845.1 Armatimonadota bacterium
GTATCTGGGAAATGGACCTCGCCGTGGGCGCGTACGAAGAGTTGAGAACCTACTTCCGGATGTTCGACCCCTTGCATGAGCGTGAAGATGAGATCTTCACGCGGCTCGGTTACATCGACAATCAGCATTTAGCGCACCGGATTCAGGCGCAGGTGTTGATGGCGGTGGGACTGATGGACACGATCTGTCCCCCCTCCACGCAATTCGCCGCGTATAACAAAATCACATCGCCCAAGGATCTACTGATCTATCCCGACTTCGGTCACGAAGGCCTGCCCGGCTCTTCCGACGCGATTTTCGACTTTTTATCCGACCTGTAAGGGCCGGAGTTTCGGCTTGTTATGCCTCTAATCCCGTTGTACAACCCGTAATCCGCCCGCTCAAGATCCGGCTCGGCCGAACACCACGCGCTCGATGCCGGACAGATCAGCCGCGGTGTCCACATTCACGTAGCCAGTCTTCCGAAGCAGCGCCTTTGCCGCCGCGGCCTGGCCGAATCCCACCTCAAAGGCGAGCAATCCACCCGGGGCGAGCCAGTCCGCGGCCTGCGCGGCGAGACGCTGGATAATCTCACGGCCGTCCACTCCTCCATCGAGCGCGACCCGCGGCTCATAGCGCGCCACCTCTGGCTGCAGCGTTGGTATATCACCCGATGGGATGTAGGGCGGATTGGACACGATGACGGACACCCTATAGTGATATGAGAGGTCGAGAGCGGTCAACAGATCGCCGTGGAGAAGCTGAACCCGCTCCTCAACACCAAGATCCCTGACGTTTTGCCGCGCCACCTGCAGGGCGCTTTCGGAGATATCTATGGCGATGACGCGCGCCATCGGATAGCGGCGCGCCAGTCCGATGGCTACCACGCCGGACCCGGTTCCAACGTCCACAATGAGGCGCGGATCAGGCTCGATGCGGGCGGCGGTCTCCTCCACGAGGAGCTCGGTTTCAGGCCTGGGAATCAGCACCGAGCGATTGACACTCGCCGAGAAATCGAGAAAAAGGGCGCGCCCGGTGAGATACGGCAGTGGCTCTCGTCCGGCCCGGCGTTTGACCAACTCGAAGAACCGCGCTGCGGCGTCGGGTAGTAGAGGCGTCTCGGGATGCGTGAGAATTGCGACCCGGTCGACACCGAGCGAGTGGGCGAGCAGCAGCGCCGCGTCAACATGGGGCGCCTCGACGCCGGCGGCGCGCAGCACAGCGGTGGCGCGACTGAGCGACTCCCCGCGGGTGGGCAAAAGTCCATCAGTCAGGGTCACAGGCTGGCTATTCGAAGAGAAGATCCTGCAGCCAGCGCAGGATTCGAACCGTGGGCCGCGCCGTGCTCACGGCGACCGGAAGATCCGTCTCGCCTACCATAAAGCCACGGATGAGCGTGGATCGCGCCGCGTGTGAAACGCGAGCATTCGCCGCCGCCAGATCATCCGGCGTCTGCAGGAGCGCCGCGCGCAGCAGCTCCGCGGTGCGAAACCGGGCGGAAGGACGCAAGGCGGTCGCGGTCTCGCAGATGGATCGCAGTGATGGATCCAGGCCGGGTTCCAGAGGCGGCAGCGGCAGGTACCGGCCAATGCGAGCCGCATCGTGCCGCCGGGCGGCGGGAAAAGCGCCGCCGAGCATCCAGTAAAGAAGGGCGCCGAGCGCATAGATATCGGCTGCGGGACCCACGGAACGCCCCATCAATTGTTCCGGCGCCAGGTAGGCCGCGGCGTCATCCGGCGCAGGCTCTTCCGCGAGCGTCTTACCAGCGGCGTCCATTAACATGGCGCTGCCATCGGGACAGATCCAGATGTTATAGGGGGAAAGGCAGCCAATCACAAGGCCATGTTCATGGGCATACGCCACCACCGACGCCAGGTCACTCATCCAGGCGCGGATCCGCCAGGCGGACGCGCGGCCAGAGCGCAGGCCAGCGGGACTCCGAACCAGCGTTTCACCCGGAAGATCATCTATTGAGACCTCACTCGTGAGCCCAAGATAACTCGCGAGTGTTTCACCCCCCGGCTCAGCGACGCCGTAGTACTCGGTTCCATCATAGGCGCCACTCTCGAGCCACGCCCATGCGCGCGGGTGCCGGCCGATGACGGCCGCAAGCTGCCGCCGGCGATAGAACTCTTCGGCGCTGGCTGCCGAACCCGGCTGCAGCGCATACAACCGCGCCGACTGACCGGTTGGCAGATAACTCGCGCGGTAGACCGATCCCGCCGGCGTCGCTGCGAGCGTGCCGCGAATCTCAAACGATCCCCACGTACCGGACATCCTTCAACGTCCTTCTATAATTCAAGCAACGATCGCGCAAAGCGTTGCCAATGAGGGCCTATGGGTGAGGCCTCAGTTGACCGCCACTTCCTTCACGCCGTTTTTGCCATGCACGCGCACTCGCTTCACGTCATCCGCGCTTTCGATGGTGGCCGAGAGCGAAAAAGGACCGGTCATCTCAGTCCCAAACCCCGCCGCTGGTCGCACACGCACGTGGACGTCGGCCGTACTCCCGCCGTGGCCGGTCTCCGCATACACCTCGTCCCGGGAATTGGCTTTCTCTCCCGAGATATTAACCACCACTCGCGCGCCATCGCGGCGTGCGGTGGCGCTGTTAACCGTCATGACCAGGTCCGCCATTATCCGCCTACTTTCCCTCGTTCTGCGCCCCCGCAAACAGCGACGGCGCGGGGAGTCAAAGATTCCCTCCGTATCCCGCGAAGCGGGAGTCTCTCTTACATAAGAAGTTATTCGGCGCCGGCGCTCTCGTTCCTGCAGGAATAGACCGTTTCCGCTGCGAACATTCAATTAAAAAGGGGCCCGCGCCTCATCTAGTTTATCATCGGCTCATTCCCTCAACTCACAGGAGTCTCTTCATGCCCCATCGGCGTCGTTATGGTTCATCGCGCTCGTACATCCTATCATTATTGCTTGGCGCCGCTATCGCTCTGTCGATCCCATTCAGTGGGATGGGGAATCGCGCCGACGCCGCGTCCGGCCTCGGATCGCTGCCGGAGACCAGCTCAACATCACCGCTTGCCGGGCTTCCGTTTGCCCGGGACGGCAAGATTTTCCATGCCGGAAGCTGGGATCGCTCCGGCGGCAATGGAGACGCGCGGCCCATTGCGCCCGGAAAATCGCTCACGCTGCTCGATTATAAGGGCGCCGGCATTGTCCGGCGGTTCTGGGTTACCATTGCGCCCGAGGAGAACCCGGAAATCAACCGCGGCGTGGTCCTCCGCTGCTACTGGGATGGCGAGAAAACTCCAAGCGTGGAGGTCCCGATTGGCGATTTCTTTGGTGAGAGTTTTGGGAAGAAACAGGACTACCATTCGCTCCCGTTGGAGGTCACCTCGGGGGGGCTGAATTGCTACTGGCCGATGCCGTTTCATAAATCGGCCCGGATAGTGGTTGATAACGAAAGCCCGGTGAGGGTTGACGCCTTTTACTACAACATGGAGGTGGAGACGCACCGGTCGCTGCCCAAAAGCATGCTGGATTTCCACGCCCGCTGGAACCGGGAGAACCCCACGCGACCGCGCCAGAACTACACGATCCTCCAGGCCACCGGACGCGGCCAGTACGTCGGCACGCTGTTGGAGATGACCCGCCACAAGGGCCACGGGCTGGGATTTCTCGAAGGCGACGAGATGGTTTATGTGGATGGCGAGCAGAAGCCGTCTATTAACGGCACCGGCACGGAGGACTTCTTCAGCTCAGGCTGGTACTTCGACCGCGGACCTTATTCTGCGGACTACCACGGCCTCATCGAAAAGGATGAGAAACTCGACCGGATCACTGCGTATCGATGGCAGATTGAAGACGCGATACCCTTCCAGAAGTCAATCCGGTTCACCATCGAGCATGGCAATCAGGATGACACGATGGCGGATTACTCCAGCGTCGCATTCTGGTACCAGGCTGAGCCTCACGGACCCCAGCCGCCCCTCCTCCCTTACGCCGAGCGGCTGCCCGACTATACGCCGCCCATTGTGGTCAATCCCATATCCCCGATTCACACCGCGATTTTGGCCGATGATCTGTCCGATCTGGCGGATGCCAGCGCAGGCGATGTCAGTATACAGGATATGGCGAGCTTTAAGAATGGGACGTGGCCCGGTAACGCTCAGCTCTGGTGGCATCCGGCGAATGGCGACACCATGACGATCCGGATCCCCGTGAAGCAGGCGGGGGACTATGATGGAACGCTGCTGCTCACCCAGGCGCCGGACTACGGCAATATTGCGATCACAATGAACGGCCAACCGGTTGGCGACTTCAACGGGTACGCGAAAGGCGTGGTCAGTCAAAAGCTCGCGATTGGCAAACTCCCGCTCAAAGCCGGCGACAACATGCTCGTTATCAAAATAACCGGCAAAGACCCGGCAAGCTCGAACTACCTGGTGGGAATCGGAGAGGTGGAGTTGAAGCCGGCGTAGGGTGTGGGTGTGTGAGAGAGTGAGAGGGTGTGTGGGTGTGTGGGAGAGTAAGAGGGGGAGAGGGGGAGACGGTGGGACGGTGAGATGGGGAGGGGGTGAGAGGGTGAGTGTGTGGGAGAGTGAGATGGTGCGGCGGGAGACAGAGCGGGTAAGCGTCAGCGACCGGGCGCGTACGCACGACGGCGCGGCCCGGCCGGCGGTTAAATGGCCGGACGAGTTCGGGTCTGCCGCAAGGTAAAGACCGGGCCGCAGGGGCGCGGGCGTCTTTCGCTCAATACCGAATTACTGAACGAATCGCTCGTGTAGCTGACGACGACGGTCTGACTGCTGTTAAGCAGCTGCCTCGTGCTTCCCTGACCACCCTGCAGCATCCAGCTTACCGTGCCGCTCAGCTTCTCCCCGTTTGCGCCGTAGTCGGCGGTGACGGCGCCGCCCTGCATCTCCTCATCCACGTTCCCGTTGTCATACAGGAACTGCGTGGTCGTTCCGCCCACAGTTTTGCTGTACCGGTCCGTGCCGGCGCCGATATAGCTATAAGACACGCTTGTTCCCATAGCTGTCAAGCGGTGCCGTAGCCGCCCCCGCGCTCACCGATCCGCTGGACAGTAGGCGGCGCCAAAAGGGAGTGGCGAACGCAAACGGACCCGGTATTCCGCTCTCCTGCAGATGCGTGGGGAGTTCGGAACGCGGGCCGGACGAGGCAAGACCACGGCGGAGGATCGTCCCTGACCCTCCGCCGCGATCGCTACCGCTTTCTCAACACGCTTTCGCACGCCGCGTCGCATAATTAGGGAGCTGTGACCGGGCTCGGCTTGAGCGCCAGCCCGTTCACACGCACCTCCGACTTGGCCCCCTTTCGCTCGCCCGCGTCAAGTCTTACGGACGTCCGGGTAGCGTCGGCACTGAGACCCACACTCCCTCCCTTGTTGTTGATTAGGAAGAGGCTGGAACCCTCGCCATCGCTCGCGAGATAGGACCAACTCTTCTTGTGGCGCATCAACATCAAACCCACTTCGCCGGCCCGCGCGTTGACCTGGAGACGGGCTAAACTCCCCGTCTTGGGATCCTGGAGCACAAAAAAGCTGCCAGCCTTGTCTGAGCCCAGTACCCCCTTCACGCTTCCGTCTTCGGAGACCAATTCGATGCCCCTAACCCTTAGAAAACCAGGGCGGCCCCAAAAGCTGCCGGCTCCGCATACCCGCGCCTCCCCTGCCACGAACGCTGCGATTGCCGTGGCCGCTATAACCGCGCCGATCGCCAGCGACTTCATCCAGGATGATTGCCGTCGCCGTTCAACGCTGAGGGACTGCCCCAAGCTCATGCCGTTTTCCATTAGTTATCTCCAGAATTACCTTCAGATCCGTACACTTTTTCGGTGAAACCGTTGGACCCTTCCACTGCTTGCTGTATCGCTTCGTTGGCGCCGTCATACGACTCCTCGCCGATCGACCTCATCTCCTCTCGAGCCACGTCGGCGACCTCACCGTCGTACATCATTCTTTCCCGTGCATCACGAATCCGCTCTGCAGCGCGACCGGACTCACGCGAATTGCGCGCGTTGTGGAGGTCGTTCCTCGCCATTTTGAGCTCGCTGGCGGCTCTGGCGTAGTCCGCCTGGGCAGCGGTGATTATCTTCAGGAGATGATCGATCCTATCCCTCCTATCCTTGGGCCCCGTGATCGGATTCATGCGGCCGCTCGGATCCCACCGCCCTATCGGATTCCCC
>DASRZA010000395.1:0-9008 GCA_035686845.1 Armatimonadota bacterium
CCACCTTCACGCGGTTTAGATCCTCCTGTGAGACGTTTGCCTGCAGCCGGATCGGATTGATCTGCGCCACCCGATAGATGGCCTCCCCGGGATTTACCAGCGTCCCGGGGCTGATGAGCCGCTGCGTAATCACACCGTCCAGTGGAGAAAGCACCGTACTGTAATCACGGCTGGTGGTCGCCCCGGCCAGCATGGCCTGCGCCTGCTGAACGCCAGCTTCGCCCTGGGAGATCCGCTGCCGCGCGGCTTCCGCCGCCGCCTGCGCGCTCTGCACCGCAGCTTCATTGCTCTGAACGTCAGCGCCCGATTGGTCCGCCTTTCTGACCGTATAGGTAACGGCTGATCCAGCTTTCCGCACCTGGGCTTCCGCGGAAAGGATCTGGGCGCGGGCCTGGTTGACCGCTGCCTGAGTCTCTTGCACCCGGGCCTGAGCGGCGCGCGCCTGCGCCCGCGTCTGCGCTATGCCCGCTTCCGCCTGCTGGACTCTCGCGTCGGCCGTCGAAGCTTGAGAAAGCTCCCGCTGGTACTCTTCGGGGGAAACAGCGCCCCGATCGAGCAGGCTCTTCTCGCGAGCAATCTCCTGCTGCCAGTACTGCTGATCCGCGCTCGTGGAATTCAGCTCCGCTGTTTGATTGACGACCTGTTGTTGTGCCGCGGCCAGATCCTGGTTGGCCGCTTCCACCGCGGCCCGGGCGCTGACAAGCTGCGTCCGCACCGCCTGGAGGTCCGCTTCCGCGGCAGCTTCGCTCTCGCGCGCCGTCCGTGTATCAGCCTCCGCGGCGGCCTGCGCATCTCGTTTCCCCTGGACTTCGGCTTTCGCCTGGTTCACGGCCGCCAGGGCCTGCTGGTAATCCCGTTGGGCGACGTCCACTCCGCTGGATGCCACATTAACGGCCGCCTTCTGCTGCGCAACGAGAGGATTCTGCTGGCTGGTGTCAAGCTGCGCAAGGAGCTGACCCGATCGAACGTGGTCTCCCACGTAGAAAGGCATCCGGATCAGCCAACCCTGGGTGCGGACGTTCACGTCTTCTTCGTCGAATCCTACTGCCTGGCCCGTATAGCGAACTGTGCTCTGCACCGGTCCGCGTGTCACTGCGGCCAGGGTCACGGGCGCGGCGCCGGGTGGGGCGGGAGTCTCCATCTGCATCGCCTGGGCCTGAATGGGCGTCATGGCCCCCGCCCGGCGCCAGTGCTGCACGGCGTACGCAGATACCGCCAGCATCCCGCTCAGAAGCGCCACTCCGGTGAGGGTCCCGCGGGTCGTGATAGCACGCCAGTTGACACGCTGTCCGGTACGCTTCATGCGATAGATCACGAAGCCCACCATAACCAGGGCAATCAACCAGGGCAGTGGATTCACGGTCGAAGCCCCTCCTGCAGTGTTCTGCCCCGTCTTCAGCTCCACGGTCCCGGAAGCCTTTCCCTTCGGCCCCTGAATCGTTAATTTCGCTCCGTAGGTTCCCGCCATCCCGAAGGCCACGTCGGTACTGTATTCACCGGGACGTCCCGGCTCGGGGACCGCGGTCGTCTCCTTTTCCCCCATGCCCATGGATGGCATCTGGACCAGGGCGCGCACCTGGGCCCCGATGACCGGTTTCCCGGCCTGGTCCGAAACATGGATGGTGAGGCTCGCCTTGCCCACGGGTATCACTGCGGGATCAGTTCTAAGCTCCACACGATAGGGGCCGATCTGCCCCGGCACGCCGGCTATGGCCGCGGCGGGGAACAACAAAAAAACCATCAACGCCGCGAGCAGTATCGAAGTGGCTGCCCTTCCTAAATTCTTTATCTGCTCTGTCATGACTTAAATCTCCCCTACTGCACGCTGAAGACGCGCCGCTGCAATCGAATGGTCGTAGAGCGCCTGGTCGAGGTTGGTCTGTGCCTGTGTTAGAGCTGTAATGGCGTCTAACAGCTCGACCTGGATGCCCTTCTGGTTCTCAACGCGCAGCGCCGTAACGTTGTAGGCCTCCTGCGCGGCCTCAAGAGCGGTCTGCGCGGTGTGATAGTTCTGATCGGCGGTATCGATGTCAAGCCAGGCCTGCCGGACATCCTTGGCAACCTCGAGATCCGCCTCCTGGAGATCGTCTGAGGCGCTCTCCCGCAGCGCCTTCGCCTGGCCAACCTCAGCCCGGCGCTGGCCTGCGTCGAAAAGCGGGAAGCTGATGATAGCCCCGACGGTTCCGCCTGTTGAGCGGTCCATCTGCTCCGGGGCGAAGGCGTCTGCCATTGCGGCGCCGTAGACCTGGGGACACAGCGAACCCTCCGCTGCGCCGATACCCGCCTTCGCCGCCTCCACACGGGCGCGCGCCGCAATCAGCTCCGGTCGATTACGTTCCGCGGCAGAGAGCGAGCTGTTCAGGTCGCCGAATGGCGCCGCGTAAGCGAGTTTGTCGGCAAGAGTAAACTTAGAGTCGAGGCGCACTCCCATGGCAGCGCTGAGATCCAGGAGGGTTTTGTCTCGATTGTTCTGCTCTCGCGTCAACGCCTGCTGCGCATCCGCAGCCTCCGCCTCCGCTCGGGCAAGCTGCGCGTGGATTCCCTTGCCTGACTCGAATAGGGCCTGCGCGTTGCGGACCATCTCAGCGTCAGCCTGGACCCGTGTCCGCGCAACCTGGACCAGGGCGTCGGCTAACAGCGCTCGGTAGTAGGCGTCCCGGATCGCCAGTGCGGTAGACACCTGCCTGACGCCTACGTACGCCAACGCTGCACGCTCCTCCTGCGATGCCGCATGCACGAGGCTCTCCAGACGCCCGCCCGTGTAAAGAGGCGCCATCAGCATCAGATTCTGGTCCACCGATGACTTGCCCGGTACGGTGAGCCTGTTCACGGGTGTTACGTCCGGGGCGGTGCTGAGACCGCCGGGCATATTACCGGTGGAAAGGTAGGTGTTGATGGAAAGTTGGGGCATGCGCATGGCATTGACGGCCCGCGTCTTATCGTGCGCCGCGCCGGCCGCCGCTTGAGCCGCCCGCACCGCTGGATTGAAGCGGAGACCCAGTTGAATCGCCTGCTGAACGGAGAGCGGGCCATTCTCCTGGGGGCGATCCGCATCCGGCGACGATGCCAGCGACGCGTTAGGCGCCGGACTCCCGGCCGGCGCCGATGCCGATCCAGGGGTTTCCGGTGGAGTCGGCTTCGCCGGTGGCACGCCCTGTGCCTTTGCGGCGGGCATGATAGCCAGCGTCACGAGAAGAGCGCCGGCGAGTGACCGGATCGTGGAGAACAGGACCGGGTTCGGAACGAGGGACGCGGTGATCATGATGGCCGGCCCCGTCCCTGACTGCTGCTTTCAAGCTGAATCACCATTCGGCGCTGTCCGCCACTTAGCAGAGACAACCCCTGCACCCACGCTCCCGAGCGCTGCGCGTCGTACTCGCGTGAAAGCTCAGAATAGCCGGCCATGCCCTGCTGCACCGCCGCCAGCGGAATCCTGCTATTCCCTTTCTCGGGGTGCAGCGTCCGGGCGGCTATCTCCGCCATATCATGCTGCAGTCCACGCTTCACCTGCTGCCACGAAGTCTGCAGCGCGCTCATTTTCTTCATTTGCGGCGCAGTCAGTCCGAGCCGTGTCGATTGCTTCAGCAGCCATGCGGGCTCCGGTTTCCAGAGGGGCGGCAGCGGCTTCGGCGCGGATGCTGTCCGAGGCAATGACGGGTCCACCCGGCGCATTTGACCGTGAGCGTCGGCTTCGTACACCAGGCGCCCGGCATTGACGCCTGGCTGAGGACTCGCCAGCCATCCTGAGGCCACCAGCGCAACAGCGCCTCCAAGGGCGAGGAGTGCGCCGGGTCCGAACCACAGACGCCGCGGGTTGAGTTCCTTTTTTGTTCTCGTTCTCATTGAATTGGATCTCCTTCGGGCCGTGCTGCCGTTCCGCTCGCAACGTGGCGGCGTTTCGCGCGCCGATCGTGACCGCGGAGCACGCGGCAGGCGCGTGATCCCGGTGAGCGGGTCATCGTGTGGGACAAGCCATCACTGGGGCCAGAACGCTGTTACGCGGACGTTCTGTCGTGATCGCCGGTCAGGCAGAGAGCGGAGGAGACCGCAGGGACGCGGCGCGAAGGAGGTACAGCGAGGATAAGAGCGGAGGAGCGCGGCGCCGGGCGCGTTCGACCGAGGGAGATCGGAAGTACCGGAAGACCGGCGCCGGCCCCGCGAGCGATCCGGCGCCGAACTGGCGGCAGACGGAAACGCAGTCATTGGCCTGGGAAGGCGACAGCCGGCAGCGGCACGAGAACGGTGAGCATCCGGATACACCTCCGGAACGAGCGATCTGACGTCGCGTTCCACTTCGTCCGCCGCAGCACGGCATCGCGCAGCCGCGCATGGGTGTGCAGCCGGCCATCGCTGCCGCACGGCCGGCGCCTGCTGGCGCGCATCCCGCAGCGGCCTGGAATGGCAGCCAGAGAATAGCCGTCAGAAGAATCGCGATGAAGGCAGAATAGGCGCGGGTAAACATCATCTTATCCGCATGATAACCATCCCGCGACAGCAGCATGTCCACGATTCGGCGGATTCGCAGCGCAGGGGGAGGTTTGCGAAGGCTGGATTCAGCCCCGCCACCCGGGTTGGCCCGGCGCCGATCGGTTCCGGTCCCGAACTGCGCTTCCGCAGGCGTCAAATGTGCCGGCCGTGTCGCGGAGGTCAGAGTGGCGGCCTCAAGCGCACTCCTTACAAATGGCTTGATCTGCAAGCGTTCTCGCGAAGTCTGCGACCCACTGACACCATTTCGAAGGTCAAGTTCTTCACGGCGAGGGTAGACGCACGCCCCAACGATCCCGATCAACCCGCTCTGCAAGCGCTTTATTGGCGGGCGCTGCGCACGATAGGCTCGGTTGAGATTATCGAAGGTCATTTCCTGACGAAGAAGACGTTCCTTCCTGAAGTTGCCTCGGTAGATTGGATCGCGGCGCAGCAGCGGGCAGGAATAAACACCACGGGTATGAGGCCAACGATGCTTTCGGACGCGCGCGGAGCCATCAGTAAGCCACCGACCTGGTAGGCCGGCTAAAACGCGAACCCGATGGCGGGGGTAACACTGCACGGCCGGTTAGAGGAAAGCCCCGCCGGCTGTCGAAGCCAGAATTTGATCCGGTCTGGCCTGGACCCGTTCGCTGATTAATGCGTTCAGCCCGGAGGCAGCCGATGGCTAATGACATGAACGAAAATCCTCCAGACGACCATCCGTTCGCTTCGATTCCGCCCGAGTCGTTGGCGGAGTTCGAGGCGGCCGCTCGCAGACCTCTTAGACTCCGCTTTCGATACGCCTTCATCCATACCTATAGTCCGGTCCTGATGACGCCCGCTTCCGGTCCTTCGACACGATGCAGGAGTACCGCGACTGGTGGAACCTTCCCGATGGGCTCGGTTATGCCCGCGTTTGAATACCGCCAGGCGGAAGAGATGCGCGATACCTTCGCTCGCCATCAGGTGCTGAGGACGCCGGCTTTGAAATTCCTCGATATGGACTATTGAGATTCCGTTGAGGAGACTCCGATGAAGCCATTAACCCTCTGCTTGTTCTGCATACTCGTCCTGGTCCCAAACATGGCCCGCGCTCAGACGACTCTGAACTTTGCAGCCGCGGCGGTCGGAACTCAGGCGCCCGGTTGGCAGGGGACGGGAGTGGTGGTGGTGTCCCCGGCGAGTACAAAGTCGCTCGACGTCGCCGGCCGGAAGGACAACGATGAGGCGGTCACGCCTCCGCTGCCGGCTCGTGCCGGCAAGACATATATCCTGGGTTACCGCCTCCAGCTCAAGGTAGACGCGGGTAACTTTGTTGTTCAGTTTCGGTGCCTGGACGCGCAGCAGCGCCAGATCCGACCCGAATGGGAATACCCTAAGATTTACACGCACTCCGCCTCTCTTGCCCGACCCACCAGCGTATTCCAGGAAGTCTCATTGGCCGGCGTGGAGCCGGAAACGGCGTATGTGCAAATCGTCTTCAAATGGTGGGGTACGCCCAGCGGGGACGCCCGGCTTCAGAGCGTCTCCTGGCAGCCCCGCGGAAACCGGCCAACCATGGTGAATGCGCGGATCCTGGACATCCGGGCCGCCTGCAACCGCGGATTCGCGTCTGGCGCGAGCGCGAAGGGCGGCTCATCCGGGCCGGACCGCAACGATCTCCGGTTTCTTCAGCCCGGGACTTACAACCTGGATGGCCTGCCTCTCCGGCTCATCGACCCTGCGCATAATCATGGCCGGTCCCTTATCGTGGTGGGTGGACCCGCCGGATTAGCACGAAGCGTCACCTTTCCGATGGGACAGCGGGTCGGTGAATTCTACGCGCTCCAGAATGCGGCGCTCACCCGTGGGGCCGCCGGACAGCCCGCGGCTCGTTGGACCTTTCATTACGCCGATGGGAGCAGCGCCTCAACTCTCCTCGTTACCGGTCGAGACCTTGCGGATTGGTGGCGCCCGGAGGATACTGAGAACAGCGTCGTCGCTCTCACGACGGTCGCGGCACGGCATACACCGGTTGGCCTGAACCTGGAGGAGATCTCCAACCCCCACCCAAAAAAAACCGTTGCGTCACTGGAAATCGCTTCCGCCGGCGCTTCCGCCTACGACCTCGCGGCGATCACCCTGGTGGATAGCGGCTCTCTCATCCCCTGGCTGAGACTGCAGCCCCAGGTTCAGTTCCATAAAGCCGCGGGCGCCTGGTTTCCCTGTCCTCTGCCGTGGGGCGCACCCGAGACCCCCTCACCTACCAACGTCTCCTGGCTGCTGGACCGGCCGGCCGGAAAGCATGGCTTCGTGGGCGTGAAGAACGGGCAGTTCCGGTTTGGCGATGGGACGCGGGCGCGCTTCCTGGCGACGACGGCGGGCTGGTCATTCTGGGCCGTGCCGCATCGCACGGCCGATGAGATGGCCGCCTACCTCGCCCGGAACGGCGTCAATCTGCTGCGCATTTTTCCGCAAGGAAACATCGACGGAACAGACCCCCGTACCTTCACGCTTGACCCGGTGAAGCAGGAAGAGATGGACTATCTGCTGGCGCAGCTCCGCCGGCGCGGGATCTACGTCTACTTCTATACGTCCATTGTCCAGTTGATCCGGTCCCCGCTGCTGCCTGCCCTGACTCACGGCAGCCAGACTCAGAATCGGGCTCTTGGGATCTTCGATCCCGATTGGATCCGCGCGGAGCAGCGTTACTGGCGGCTGCTGCTCACGCACAAGAACCCCTACACGGGCAAGTCCCTGGCAGAGGACCCGATGCTGGCGCTCCTGGTCCTCACCAACGAAAACGAGATGTATGACACCGTTTTCGACGGCCGTGACCCGGCCCCGCCGTATTTTCGAGACGAGCTGACGCGGCTTTGGAATCGCTGGCTGCTGGACCACTACGGAACCCGCGAGGCCCTTGCCGCGCAGTGGAAGGCGATGGGCGCAGAACCCCTCGGCGGCGCCGAGGACCCGGCGCGTGGAACGGTCGCGCTTCCCTCCCTGGGCGAACGCGGCCGGGGCTTCAGCTTCCGACAGTTCTGCGGAGATACGCAGGCGCGGTACACCGGTACCATGGTCGCTTATCTCCGAACCCTCGGCGTGAAATGTCCCATCCAGGACACGAACAGCATCTATACGCCCGAGGGCCTGTTCCTGATGGGGAAGCAGGACTTCTCCGGCTACCACCTTTACGGACCGTACATGGACGGCAGCCCCTTTACCGTCGCCAACTATTCCGTGCTCAAGAGATCCGATCCGCTGCTCGGCAATCTCTCGAGTTTTCCCGGCGCCGACGCGCTGGGGCGCCTGGCGGGAAAGCCGTTTGTGCTGGGCGAATGGAACGTGGGCTATCCCAACGATTTCCGGGGCGGCGGGATCGTTCAAGGGTTCGCCTACGGGCTGCTCCAGGACTGGGACTGCCTTAACTACTTCTGCTTCTTCGAGGACATCTCAAAGCTAAAACCAACCGATCCCGCCATCTCCGATTCGCTGGCGTCCGCCTTTGACCCCGCCCGGGTCGGGTTGTTCCCGGCTATTGCGCTGATGTTCTACCGTCAGGACATTTCGCCCGCGAAGAAGACGATTTACCGCCGCTTCACGCAAGCGGATCTCCTTCAGCGTGAAAAGGAGAGAGGATATCCGGCCGCGGTCGGTTACGTGGCTCGCGGTTCCTCATGGATCCCGTTTGTCCACCGGTACGCTATCGCGCCCGGGCAGGCGCCGGTTCCGAAGGGTGGGACGACCATCGGCGGACCCGACGAGCAGGCCGAGCTGAGCGGCCTTCGAAAGAATGCCGAGCGAGCGGGATTGATCAACGAAACCAGCCGCGTGGTCCGCTCGGATAACGGGCAGCTTACTTCCGACTTTACCCATGGCATCGTGACGATCGACACGGCCCGTACGCAGGGCGCGAGCGGCGGTCTGGATGAAGTTCCAAAATTGGCGCTGAGCGGCCTCCGAATTTCCGGCGCCAGCACCTTCGCGACCATCCTCTTCTCGTCCCTTGACGGGCTCCCGCTGGACCATTCGAACCGGATCCTGGTTACTGTAATGGGCGACGCCGCGAATAGCGATGAGGTCTCCGGGATCGACCGGACCGAGCTGGCAAACGCTCCTGCGCACGGGCGGTTCCATCCCTCCCGTTATACCATGCGGTCCAACCAGGCGGGACGCCGGCCAACGGTCGCCGAGCCGGTCGCCGCCACACTGAATCTACGACGATCCCCGGGCGCCGTGCGTCTCCAATGCCACAGCCTGAATCCGGCGGGCGCCGTCACCGGCGTCGTGCCCACCCGGTTGAACGGCGGATGGCTCCGGCTTTCGGTGAACGGTCAGTACCGGAGCGTGTATTATCTGCTCGCGCGGTGAGGACGGAGGACGGAGGACGGAGGAGAAAGCGCGGGCCGCGGGGCGCCGGGCGCGGGGCGTGGGGCGTGGAATGAGACAGTTTGGCGTGAATTGCCCTCGAATTGCGACGATTGATGACATTGGACGTGCTTGACATGAGATAGATTCCAGGGTTCTGAGATGGCCTTCTGTGCTCAAATGAGACGGTTTGA
>DASRZA010000396.1:0-6350 GCA_035686845.1 Armatimonadota bacterium
AAGCGGCTCGTCGGTTTCGCCGTCCAGAAGAAGCAGTCTCAAACTTGAAAAGCGCGCCTTGCCACGCAGAACAGCCTCCGCGCCGGATTGGCGCGGCGTTTCGATATCGTTTCGAATGTAATGGAGAGTTGGTATGACAACTGCAGCAAACGTCGCGGGAATCCAGAGGCAGATAAAGCTTCCTCTCACGAAGGCGTTTGAAATCAGTTTCAAAAGCATCAAGAACCGGTTTTGGCGGACGATGATCACCGCCATCGGGATCCTTCTTGGCATTGCGTTTCTGGTGTCCGTGATCAGCTCTTCGTATTTCGCGCGCGCTGCCGCTTTCAGCTACGGGCCGTTGTCGCCGCAGTGGATCGCTTATAAAAAACAGCTCGATCTCGGTCAGATCCAGACGCGTGAAGCCTGGCTGGTGGCGCTGGCGCTGCTGGTTTCCACCATTGGGATCCTGAATTCGATGCTGATGTCGGTGGCCGAGCGCTATCGCGAAATTGGGACCATGAAGTGCCTGGGCGCCCTGGACGCTTTCATTATCAAGCTCTTCATTATCGAGGCTCTAATGACCGGTATCATAGCCTCGGTACTCGGCGGATTGCTCGGGTTCATCCTTATATTCCTCTCGTACCTGGGGCAGCAGGGTACGGCCTGGCTCCACTTCGCTAACTTTGGCGACTTGTTCAAGTGGATTGGGATTTCCATCATCAGCGGGAGTTTCCTGGCCCTGATTGCAAGCGCCTGGCCCGCGGCGCTCGCGGCCAAAATGCCCCCCGTCGACGCGTTCCGTGTGGAAGTGTAGTGTTTGCTCATCAGCGGCTGGTTTAGAGGTATTTCACCGGTTTTCGACCGTATAAAGGACTAAGAGAATGGCTTACAACGCCGCGGAGTATATTGTTCGCACCAAATCGCTGGTTAAGGAGTTCACGCTTGGCGGCGAGACGCTTCGCGCCCTGAATGGTGTGCAGGTAGACATCAGGCGCGGGGAATATATCTCGATCATGGGCCCCTCCGGCTCCGGAAAGTCCACTTTTTTCAATATGATCGGGGGCCTTGACAAGCCCACCGAAGGGTCGGTCTTTATTGATGACGTAGATATGGCGCAGCTCGACGCCTCTGAGCTGGCGTGGCTCCGGTGCCGCCGGATTGGCTATATCTTTCAGTCGTTCAATCTCATCCCGGTGATGACCGCGCTCGAAAACGTGACGCTTCCCATGATCTTCGCGGGCACACCAACTGACGATGGCATCGAGAAGGGGATTCAATTGCTCACCAAGGTCGGGCTCGCGCACCGGCTTCACCACAAGCCAAGCGAGCTCTCCGGTGGACAGCAGCAGCGCGTCGCCATTGCGCGGTCTTTCGCCAATGACCCGGCGATTATCCTGGCCGATGAACCAACCGGTAATCTGGACACGACCACGGGAGAGGAAATTATCGAGCTGCTGCGCCTGCTCAACAAGGAGAAAGGTGTCACGGTTATCTCGGCGACCCACGACCTGAAAATGCTTGATGTTTCTGACCGGATCGTCTGGATCCGGGACGGCAAGGTGGACAGGATCGAGAACCGCTCTGATATCACGATCGACGTGGGCCGGATGCAGGGGGAGGATTAATATTCCGGCCGGCTCCAACATCGAGAACACGGCGATCTCGCCGGGTATGGTCGATATCCATACACACATTCTTCCCGGTATTGACGACGGCGCCGTCAACCTCGAAGATTCACTTAGAATGGCGCGGTTGGCGCACGCCGATGGCGTGAGCATTATCGCCGCTACCCCCCACGCCTACTGGCGCAGCGAGATCAATGATGGGGTGATCATCCGGCGCGGTGTTGAAGAGGTGAATCAAGTGATTCGGGAAGCCGCGATCCCGATTAATGTTGTGCCGGGTTGCGAAGTGGTGATGAGGCGGTCCACGCCGGAGCAGATCGCTGCCGACCCAATGTGGACTATTGCCGGAGGACGCGCGTATCTCCTCCTGGAGCCTCCCTGGGGACCGCTTCCGGACTTCTGCTTTGATCTGATCTCTGAGATATCCGAATTGGGGATCACACCGATCATTGCCCACCCCGAGCGAAGCCCCGATCTTCAATCCAATCCGTCGCTCATCGAGCGGATGATTGAGATGGGCGCCATGACACAGGTTACAGCGAACAGCATTACGGGCCAACATGGCGGCCTGGCTCGTAATATCGCCCTCCGACTCTTGCAGGGGGGAAATGTTCACGTAGTCGCCAGTGACAGCCACAACTCCACAAACCGGTCACCTATTTTGAGCGCCGCCCGCGAAGAGGTCAGGAGGCTCGTTGGCGAAGAGATAGCCCGCCGACTCTTCGAGGAGAACCCGCGCCAGATTGTGGAGGGTCTTCCGATTTCGGTCATGCCAGCGCCGGACCCTGTCCCTGCTGAGGAGCGACCCGGGGGCATCGGCGGACTCTTTCGCAAAATCATTGGGCGATAGCGATCATGTTGTCCGGACCACAGCTCGCGAGAGCGACCGGGCTGTTCGCCTTCTTTTGGGCAGTTAACCTTTGCCGCCGCGTACAATGGGCTATCCGTTTATCTGCAGTCCGGACGCAGTTTCAACGTGATATCAATCTAAGAAAAGAGGGAATTCAATCTTTTGAGCAGCATTATCCTCGGCTACCCCGGTTTTATCGCCGCGTTCATCCTGGCGGTCGCGATCATCTTACCCGTACTCATCCGATCGCTGCGCCAGCAAAACGAAATCGCACGCCACGAACATCGTGAGCTGCCGCAGGGAATCTCGCCCCCGCCACCCATGACCTCGGTGGAATGCACGGGATGCGGGCAGCTTAACCGCATTCCGATGGATGCGGAGCGAGCTCTTTGCGGCCGGTGTCGGAGCGGTCTGTTGATTCCGGCTACCAGATCAGGGGCATAGCTTCGACAGACGCCGGAGGGGCGCTTGTTTCGAGTCGACGCCGGCGGGGTAACAATTGGGTGTCAGTCATTTGATGGCTGAAAACAGGAGCTTTTATCCAGGGAGGGATAGGGGCAACTTGATGCGTTGATGAGCGTGCTTGTTGATGTATCGGAACTGCGTGCAGCGGTATTTCGCCAGGGCACGAAGCCAGGCAGGACGCCGCTATGATTTGGCATGAAGCCGCGCATGAGGCAGGTACGAAGCCGGCGTGTTCCGGGCACGACGCCATGACGGACCGGGCAAGAAGCCGCCAGTGGGTCGGCAGGAAGCCACGTGGTCTCAAGGAAGAAACTTAAGGCCCGGTCGGGATTATCCCGGCCGGGTTTTTTTGCGCCCGGCGTAAGCCCGCTGCTCCGGATGGATGAGAGACGGGCGCCGGCTGCGGGGAATATAATTCAATCGCCGAATAGGCAGACCGAATGGAAGCCCTGCGGAGAAAGAGCCACCGGAGAAACCGTCACTAAAAACAGACCCTTCGGGGCAATTCCTCATGAAGGGTGTCTCATCGGAGCCATCTCCGCAGGGCTTTCACGTCATTCGTAGCCGGACGTACCGTGAGCGTCCTTGGAGCCAGGCGCATCCTATGCGGCCGGCGGTGTCGCCACTCCGATACTCGGACTTGCAGCAACGTACGCGGCCGGCGGTTCAGGCAAGTTTTCGCGCCTGTTTCTCGGGGAGGCGCCGTATTTCTCGCCAGTACTCCTCCCGAACATCCTCGTCTATCTCGATCGGTACGCGCTCTCCGTAAAGGCGATCTCGCCCGTTTCGCTTGCAGCCTGAAATCCAGTAGTCTTCCTGTCCCGGAGCATCCCACTGGCGTTACTCTTTTATAGGCGGGAAGTGGATTTTTGTGGGATGAAAATGCGAGACAACGAGCGCGACTGGGACCGCGTATAATATCGGAAAAACCACGGCAGCGGGATAGCTCCACCATGGCGGCGTGCGGCCCGGGCGTTCGGTTGGAATACAGTAAGCGGGAAGGTAGACCATCAGCCCGTAGACAAATGTCCACATCCCGAACGAGACAAAGGCCTGCGCTCCTCCAAAAGCTGCTTCTCCGAGGATTCCGGTAAGTACGTAAAGAATCAGGACCACGTTGGGATGGATTTTCCACCGCGAGAGTATCCACGCCCATGCCACGAATTCCGGTACCAGGACGACGACGCTGTGAAGACAGACGACGTCGAAGTAGTTCGCGGAGGCTGTTATATAGGCCTTCCCGATTGGCACTCCAAACAACGGCGCCAGGTTGGTCATGGCCACCGTTACGGCTTCCTCAATAAGCGCCAGAAGCGTGCAGAAAAGCACGAACTTGACCTGCCAGCTCCCGGGAATCGCATCAAACCAGCTTTGCATCCGGTCACGAAACACCCGGCTCAATGTTCCGCCGATGCCAATCCAGAGAACAACGAGGCCGGTTGACATCAAGATCACGGCGCGGAAGACAGGCTTGTGGGAAAGCAGCGCGATCGTGAGGAGGAACGCGGCAAAGAGCGCCGTCCAAATGGCCAGGACTCTTAAAAACCCGCCGGTGGTGAACCGTATTCGCACGACGTTCTCCCGAGCAATTGCCCCAACGTCGACACCCCCTCAAACAAATACCGCGAGACGTGTGTCTTCGCAGCGAGATCGTCCATTCGAGGAGACGTCGAACCCCGTCTCTGGGTGATATTCTACACCAGAGCGAGCGAAAGCGACGAGACGTATTCTAAATTCGTAACTACGCCCGGATCACCCGCACGAGTCGGCCAGCTCAAACTACCGACGGCCGACCCGCGCAGGGGTTATTCGGAGCCGCAGCCCCGGGGCTACGGGTTAGGGTTGGTGAATGTCAGCGTAACCGGCTGGTTCTGCGTTGCCGTTGGGCTGATGTACACCCAGTAACCATACCACGGACGCAGCACGGTATCGGTCACATAGCTGTTCATCGTCTGGTTCCACGTGAAGAACGGGCTGCCGACGATTCCGGCGGTAATCGCCTGGTCCAGGGGAACCGCCATGTTCGCCGGAATACTCCCCACGGCCACGGGCGCCGTGAACTCAACATCCGCGGGGTCGGTCATGTCGATTGCCGAGGTATAGGGATCTCCAATCATATTCCACCCCGGCTGGAGGGTTATGTTCAACGGGCTCTGCGAAGGATTCCCGACCTTTGTAAAGGGCTGTGCGGTTGTCTCCATGATCCAGTAACCCCGACCGGCCAGCAAATCAGTACCGGTATCGGCGGTCAGCGCCGGGTCCGGAGGAAGATCCGGATAGAAGAGGTAGCGGTTCGTTACCGGATCGTAAGTTGCTATCGACGCGCGGCCGCCCGGCATCATCGGAAGCCCAAGCGCCACCGCGGCGTCAATTCCTCCCATCGCGGTGTAGTTGTAGGGAACGGAGATCATCGAGAGACCGGCCGGAATAAAGGCCACCGCCCCCGAACTCAGCGAGACGACCGCGACGAATGTCGGGCCGACCGATACCGTCACCCCCTGGCCATTCACCGCCGCGGGTGGATTAATGTGGTCAAAGCCTCCGGTCTCTGACGAAAAGTTCATCACCATCAACGGAGGAGCGTTCAGGGGCGCCGTCCCAAGAATCGTCACGTTGAGCGTTCCACCCAATGCAGCCGCGTTCGTGGAGTTCAGTTGATCGTACTGTGGAACCCCACTCGCGCTGCCAACTTTTATGTTCACCGTTCCAGCCGACGTCTGTGTATACTTGCCCGTTATTGCGATCGTTCCAACGGCGCTCGCGCTTCCAGGTGAGATGGTTCCCCCGTTCGTCACGTCGCCCGTTATCGTCCCCGCGCCCACCAACGAGCCGCCTCCTAGAGTCAGACCGTTTGGCGCAACGACGGCGCCGCCATCGAGATTCAGGGTTCCCGATGATTGTGAGAACGATTCCAAAGTGAGTGTGCCGCTGCTAGCGTTAACAGAGCCTGTGTTGTTCAGCTTAACATTTAGCTTGGTAATTCCCGTTCCACCGCTTTTGGTGAGTGTCCCCGAATTATTCAAGTCGACGACCCCTGTGAAGGTGTCCATCGTCTCGTCATTCTGAATGGTGAAAGACCCGGTGTTGTTTAGAGTCGAGCCCGCGTCACCGGTGATCCCGCCCAATCCACTCCAGACCGCCGTTCCCGCGTTGTTAATCGTTACTTTGCTGAAGTTCTTTCCATCGGGACCCGATATATTGAAGGGTACGCCAGAGGGAATATTAACTGAACCCGTGCCGTCGAGCCTGCCTCCGGTCCAATCGAACTCCCCGTTTGAAGTGAAAGTCCCATCCGAAATGATATCAGCGCCCGTGTTCTCGATCACTGTTGTCCCGGATGAAGTAGAAATGCTCGTTCCCAAGGGAACGTCGAGAGTGGAGCTGCCTTCGACCGTGAACGTTCCGCTGCCGGTAATCCCCGAGCCGGT